>JBHPGW010000037.1:0-26277 GCA_042569785.1 Planctomycetota bacterium
TTTCATTTATAGAGACGAGATCGGACAAAACCATATCAACATATGGTATTATATCAAGAATATTATTCTTTAGGAAAATACCGTATTGTATAATTGGAACAGGTTTAGGGCCTGTAACAACCCCGTTTGGGCGCTGGGGAGTGAGTTCAACTCTTAAAAGTGCAAAATGTATAAGTCTTCGGGATCCTGAGTCTGTAGAATACGCAAAAGAGATTTCTATTGATCTTAATATAAAAACATATGTTGATATGGTTTTGTCCGATCTCGTCTCTATAAATGAAAACTATTGCGAGAGGTTTGGCAAGGTTGCAGTTCACTTTGGACCAATGATAGAGAGACACATAAACATTGACACTTTGATCAAATTAATAAAAAAAATTAGATTACTGAATATTTATGTAGGTTTAGTGTCGGATTGCAAGCCACCTGAAGGAGATGGCATTTCTGTTTTTGACAAACTTGCTCGGGCACTTGGAGAAGAAGTTGAATATATTCCTTATAAAGGAGTCGATGACTTTTCAAGGACACTTGATCGTTTTGATGTTATTCTAACAAGCAAATTACACGGTGGAATCTTAGGGTATACTAAGGGTTTGTTCCCGATATCAATAGCAGAGCATGTTAAGACAAAAAGATTTTACAAGCAGATAGGACTTGAGAAATATTGTTTCGAGTTATCTGAAGAAGGCTTTGAAAAAGCCATAAATAGTCTTGATGAAATTAGAAAAAACCCTAAGTTGGCAATGGAGCTTTTAGATGCTAACAGAGATACAGTTAGGTCATTAGCATGCAAGAATAAAGATGTTCTTAGTGAATTTTTGACATCTGTTTTTTTGTAGTCTGGGTGTGGTTGGCAAACCATTGTTAGAGTTAAATAATTAAAATATTTGCACAATAGATTAGGGTTATTTGAGCAGAGAGTATTTAGGGCTTCATGTTTTTGATATTTTGACTGTTAGATACATCAAGATATCTTATTTATATGTATCATGTAGCAGTGCAATTCATTTCAATAATTAAGGTCAACAAATGGATTCTATGTATTTTCTTAATGAAGAATATACCGAGCATACCGAAATGCCAGTATACACAAAAGAAGAGCTGGATTACAAATCAATAACCGAATACAGAATAGGTGCAGTTGACTTTTCATTACTTGTTACAATGTGGTTTCTGGCTTTAATTACTTCGGTAAGGAGTTTTGGGCGTGGTCTGGGAATCTTGTTTTTGGCAATAAATCTCTTATTAGTTATAAGGAAAGCCAGCAATGGTATTTTAGTTTTGTTATTACTATTTTATGCTCCTGTCTTAACATTATATATTCCAAGGCCATTTGTTTTCTGCTCATTTATTGCCTTGTTAGGGTATTGCGTGCATAGTTGTTTTACGAGAATTAGCTCATTTTTTAATAAATTTTTTGTTTCTATTGGTGTTTTTCTTTTCTTTTCCGGAATGCTTATTTTTATCTCGCCCAACTATTCTACTGCTATTAATTATTATATGAGATATTTTGAGGGTTTTCTAGCAATTATACTAGTTTTTGGGCTGATTAACAGCCGTGAAAGTCTTGGGAGAATGTTAAAATGGTGGGTAATAGTGGCTAGTTTATCATTAGTAATAAGTACAATACACTATGTCATAGGTGATAATTCAGTTTTGTTCGACTATATGGATGCAGCATTAAAAGCAGCTGGCCCAGAAGGTGTCCAGACATTTGCCTATGTCGATGGTTGGAAATATAATAGGCTATTATGGCCTGGGTCGGAAGCGAACTATTTTGCTGCATATCTTATTATAGCATTTGGAATATCAATAGCTTTTTATAGTGCATCTTTACATAAAAAATATTTTTGGGGCATATGCAGTCTTTTGATTGTTATTGGTGTTATAGGCACATTTAGCAGGAGTGGATTTCTGTCAACTGTTTTTGTTTTGGGGTTATTCTTGATTAGGAAAAATATTCGTGCAATCATTCCTGCTGGAATTATTGTTGGCTTGGGATTTATGACGCTCCAATTTCTACCCGGTATACAGGAAAGAATCCTTGGGATTCATTTTGTGGTAGAACAGGGAGCTTCTGGGCGTTTTGATCTTTGGAAGCAAGCAATTTCAATGTTTTTTAAATCCCCTATATGGGGGAATGGTTTAGGTTCCTATTTTTCAGTATACGGCAAAGTTACTCACAATACTTATGTGCAACTTCTTGCAGAGACAGGTGTGATAGGCGCTGTTCTTTATTGTTTTGTGATATTCCTGGCACTTAGAAATTGCTATAATGTAAAAAAATATTATTACAATATTAAGCATCCTGATGTTCAATTTTTTCAGATTATGATTATTGCTATACTTGGCTTATGCTTGATGATAGCGACAATAACCTTCCAGGATGTTAAATTGCTTTGGATGGTGTGCGGAGCATGCTATTTGTTTTGTCAACTAACCAAAAAAGAATTGGGTTATTAATCTTCTATGTTATGAGTGTCTGCTCATGATGGAAAAGTAAAATAGAATAATTATTTGAATAGGCGGTTCTTTTATGAGAGTTTTATTTCTTGTCTATCCGAGAATAGGTCTAAATCGCGGCGGTCTTCAGATACAAATTGAAAAGACTGCTGAGGGACTAGAAAAACTTGGTGTAGAAGTTTTATTTTATGATCCTTGGAAGAATCAAATAGAGGACGTTGATATTTGTCATGTATTTAGCATCGATCCTTCCATGTCCTATCATCTCAGACGGGCTAAAGAAATGGAAAGGCCAATTGTTGCATCCCCTGTTTTTAATGTCTTTGAGATTCCGGCTTGGCTAATTAAGTTGAAAGTCATGTTGTCTGAAAATGTCCCGGGTATGTGTGCAGGGCTTGCCCTGTCAAAATTTATGCTGAAATCATCACAACGAATTTTGGCATTAAATGGGCGGGAAAAGGATTTGCTGACACGCATTTTTGGACTTGAGTCACAAAAATGTACTGTTATCCCCAATGGGATTAATAAGACTTTTGGCTCCGGTATCCCACAGCTGTTTGAAGAAAAGTATGGTATTAAAGATTATGTTCTTGAAGTTGGGGCAGTAGGAAGGAGGAAAAATCAATTAAATTTAATAAAAGCTGTAGCTGGATCACCTTATTCTCTTGTTATTATTGGTGGCCCTGCTGGTGGTGATGAGAAGTACATGAATCAATGTAAAGATATTGCCAGTGACAACGTTTTTTTTATAGGAGAAGTAAGTAACAATGATCCATTATTAGCTTCAGCTTTTGCTGCAGCTAAATTATTTGTTTTGCCAAGTTATAGTGAAGTAATGCCTTTAACATTATATGAGGCCGCAGTTGCAGGTTGTAAAATAATAGTATCACAAAATGTACCCGTCTCAGAAAAAATCGCCCCCTATGTTCAAACATTCAATCCTGATGATGTAAATAGACTTATCCAATTAATTGATCATGAAATGAAAACCCCGAAAAATAATGTGTTAATGGATATTGCAGCTAAGTTTCCTACCTGGATGGATGTTGCTGAACGAATTAAGGATGTTTATGAAGAGGTGCTTTCGGAAAAGTAACCTCAGTGGCCAAGTATTACATTTCAACTTACATTCTTGCATTGGAGTCTTATGTCAGAAAAAGGTAGAATACTATATTTTGTCCCAGAAAGAAAAGCTTTGGAGGATGGTATCCTATACTCTCAAGTTTTAGCACAGGCCCAATCTCTTCAGAATGTAGGTTATAAATGTTTGTTTGTTGGAACAGAAGATTCTGGTTCCAGTTCTTTTCAGGCAACAAAAAAGATCGAAAAAGAATATAGTATCGCTTCAAATATCCATGCTTGTTATAATGCAAGGTTTGGCTTGCCGAGTTTAATGTATACAGCGTGGAGAACAATGAATCTAGCCAGCACTTCAATTCAACAATTTAAACCCACTCATGTATATACCAGGTCTTTAGGAAGTTCGGTCTTTGGGCGTAAAATTGCCAGGCAAAATAAGATTGTTTCTGTATATGATGTTAGAGGAGCTTCGATAGAAGAAGTGGCTATGAGACGTGGTGGCAAAAAAAGGATGGCTTACAAAATTATACGTTGGTTTTTACGAAGAGAAATCAACAAAAGCGATTGCCTAAGCTGTGTTACCCATAATTTGAAAAGCTGGATAGAGCAATTAACCGGAAGAAAAGATGTTACTGTTATTCCGTGCTGTGTGAATGGTAATGAAATGTTCTTTGACGGCAATTCCCGTAAGCAAATCAGGAAGAAATATGGTTTTGGCCGTGACAACAAGGTTGTCTGCTATGCTGGGGGCTTATCAGTCTGGCAACGTGTATCGGATATAGTCAAATTATTTGTTTCTATAGCTAAAATAAATAGTTCATATAGATTCCTTTTTATAACAAAAGAGGCGGACCATCTAAACAATATTATACTGCAACACAATTTGCCACTTGAAAGATTTGTTGTTGTTAGTTGCGAATATAAAGATATGCACAAATATTTATCTATTGCCGACGCAGGAATTATTATGCGTGACGATAATATTGTAAATAATGTTGCTTGTCCCGTTAAAATAGGAGAATATCTTAGTTGTGGACTACCCATTCTTCTCACAAGAGGTATTGGTGATTACAGCCGTATGATTGCAGAATCTGGAGTTGGTATAGTCATTGAAGAAAACGATAATATTGCTCAGCAGATCATAGAATTCTTGGAACGACCTGATTTTAGTATGCAGCGAGACAGGGCCATATCTTTATCAAAAGAACACTTTTCTTTTAATGGCTACCTCGATGAGTTTGAGAAACTTTTTAGTAAACAAAACGATTTGCCAATGTGATGAATTTATAATTATTGTCTAAGCCAGGCAGATAAGCTGAATATCTGAGTTGTAAAACTAAAAGCAATGATAATGTCCCCAAAGAGAGTCGTTTTTTTATTGTTATTCATTTTTGCGATTATTGCAAAGCCTCAGGGTATTGTTGCAAAATCGGAACCGATCAAAGGTGGGTATATGGGCACAAGGAATATTGATGCTCTACCACAGATGGTTCAATCAGGTATGAATCTTGCTTTAGTTAAATTTAATAACATCCATTGGCCAATGTTGGAAAGTGAGCGAAAGTTGCTAGCTAAATGGGCGAATGCTTGTGAGAAATCCCAAATAGCTTTTATGCCAGTGATTAACCTTTGGGGCAGTGGGGAAAAGAAATGGATAACTCCTCAATACCATTTATATTATGACGGTGTCGAATTTGAACAAACACCCTGTCCACTCGAAATTGAGGTTTATAAGAATGCAGTTCATAACAGGATGCTGGAAATAGCTTCGCTGTCAAAGTCAATGGCTATAGCTGGCGTGGTGATTGACCTTGAAATGTACGGAGCAAATTTAGTTGCCTTTAAACGCTTTTGCTTGTGCGACTATTGCTTTGAGCGATTTTTAGCAGGCAAAGCCGTAGCAGAACCTATTGATATTAATGACAGATATAAATATTTGGTTAGCTCAGGTCAGCTAGGAAAGTATGAGGAATTTGCAAGTAATTGGGTTGAGCAAATGGCAAGGCAGACACAAGAGCAGGTTCACGCCGTTGCTCCAGAGTTAGTTATAGGCGCTACTGACATTGAGCATCCAAAGGCTTATAATGAAGCTTTGGCCAGAGGTTTGGGTTCTGGAAACAAATCTGTATTAGCTATTGCTGGTCCCGTTTACTTATCAGATTACATAGATTATATTAAAAAGACACAGGATCGTTTTTCTAAAAAGAATATTAATGGTAAGCTTGTGGTTGGCCTCTGGCAGGATAAAATTCCTCCAGCTAATTTGGCAGCACATTATTATCAATGTGCCAAAGAATCTGCTGGTTATTGGGTGTATACCTTAGAAACACTTTCAAAATACGCTACGTGGACATTGCCTTTTGACAAGAAACACTATTGGCAGGCTATCAGGAAAGCAAATGATGAATTGGATAAGTTGGGCCTAAACCATGATTATAAAAGCAAATTGAAACCACGTCGCTTTGAAACCCCAGTAAATACTGTTTTTTACAAAAAAATGACTATTCCAACAGCTGAATATGTCAAAATTGCATCTACAATTCAACCGAAGCTCAAGCCTTTGCAATTACGAAATATAAATAAATTATTATTTATCGCTAAGCAGGGTGAAAAGATTAATTACAAAGTAAAGTGCCATAAGGTTAGAAGCTCAAAGCAATCTCATGTCAAGGTCGTTTTACTAGACAAAAACAAGCGTATACTTGCTCAAGAAAGGGCTTCTTTTGCTGGCAACGCCCATTTAAGAGTCACTGCTCCTTATTCGGGAACATATATAATCGCCATACAAACCTTTGGTAACAAAGCTGAAATCGTTAAATATTCGCATCCTTATAGTGTGAGCGCAGAAACAATGGCTCATTTTTTTTCACCACCAAGAAGTCTTTATTTGTACAAGCATTCTAAGCAATTCTCTGGAAAATTGTTCTTTCAGACCGATGGAGGGGGTGAATCGGTTACGGCAACCTTTAAACGCTTGAATGGTGAACTGCTTGGTGAGTATGAAATTTTTGCAAAACACGAAATCAGCCTGAATTTCATGAAACAAACTGAAGGTGAAATAATTGAGTTAGTAATTACTCCAAAGCAGCCTAAGTATTATGGAGATGTAATAATAAAGGTAAGGTCCGGTCTGGAGAAATATATATCCCCCTTTAAAAATGGCTTAGTGCAAGTGACAGCAAACTAACAACTCAAACTGACCATCGGTCAGTTTGAGTAACAATTGCTTTAATTTAGAAATTAGATGTATAAAAAACGAGCGGTCATTACAGTTGTTAATAGTATTCACCCAACAAGCATAGAGTTTCATGAGTTTGTTCTCTATCGTGCCAAGACTCTTGCTGAGGAGGAAAATTACTTTCTCATTTTAGGCCCGGTCGATAAAACTTTTTTCGATGAATGCGTTTGTTTAGCTTCATCTTTAAATATTAAACTAATCGAGTGTGGAGGCAGCTACTGTTCATTTTGCAGAGAATTGATAAAAATAACAAAGCATTTAAAAGCTAATAATATCCCCTCGTTAATGCATATTCATATGGGGCGCAGCGGTGCAGCATCAGTGATACTGAATTGTTTAAGGCCTTTTGGAAAAGTGCCTGTTCTTATGACTTCTCATACTACTTTTATACCTCAGGCTTGGAAGTCCGCTTTATTGATGCCTATAAATACATTACTATCAAATGACATAGTATGTGTCAGTAATTCTGCTTATAATTCATTGCCCGGTTTTGTGAAATCTTTAAAAAGAAATCATGTTCATGTTATTTTAAATGGAGCAAATATCGACTGGATCGACCAGGTTCTTTCCGATTATTCAGGAAACTCCGTTGAGCAAAAATCTCCTCAAGAACTTAATCTGATAAATGTAGGCCGCTTAGACGCCGCTAAAAATCAGGCATGGCTTATCAGGTTAATGTCACAATTGCCTGAGCAAATAAAGCTAACCTTAGTTGGTGGGGGGCCCTTGAATGATGAACTGAAAAATTTGATCAAAGAATTGAAACTCTCTGATCGCATTAGAATGACCGGTTTATTGCCACGTAAAAAAGTCTTTATGGAAATGAATGATGCCGACTTATTTGTTTCAACATCGGTTAGAGAAGGGCTTCCGATAGCTGTGATTGAAGCAATGGCGGCGAAGTTGCCTGTGCTGCTATCAGATATCGGCTCTCATCGGGAGATAAAAGACAAAGCCTCTCTTGTCCAGTTACTTGGTTTTGATTTTTTTCTGTGGACCGATTATATTAATTATTTTGCTAATACCTCGCAACAGCAAAGAGATATCGAAGGTCAAAAGAATAAAAGAGCTGTGATAGACTATTTTTCATTGCAAAGGATGCACAAAGAATATTCTGAGCTTTATGGGCAACTGTGGCAATTGCAGGAAAGAGCCTTTTCTAAAAAGCTTTAAGATATAACTCAATATTATCAGAATTAGAGAGATGACGCAAAAGCTATGGAAAGTAAGTTACCTAAAAAATTAGCTGTAATTACAACAGTAGATGCTACTATGGCAGGATTAGTTCTTGCCCAAATCAAGGCCGCTCAGAGAGAAGGGTTTAGCGTTTATGGTTTATGCGCAAAAGGACCGTATTATAAGATGTTAGAGGATAATGAAATATTTATGCGTTCACTGCCCTTTGTTCGCTCAATTACGCCATTGAAAGATTTAATTGCCTTGTGGAAGTTATATCGATTTTTTAAACATGAACAAATTGATATCGTCCATACCCATACACCTAAAGCGGCATTGTATGGGTTGCTTGCATCGAAGATTGCAGGTGTTAAACTTTCTGTTAATACTGCGCATGGTTTAAGTTTTAATGAAAACACAAAGTCCTTGTTGAGATTTTGTTGCCTTGCCTACGAACACTTTGCAGCAAGATTGGTAGATATTACATTGATGCAGAATCCTGAAGATGTGGAAACTGCCAAGAACTTAAAAATAGGACGCCCTGAAAAGATTCGATATCTTGGCAATGGCGTAGACCTGCAGAAATTTAATCCTTCCAAGTTTGATAGTGACTTTGTAAAGGCTAAAAAAGCAGAGTTGAAAATTCCTCAAGACGCTTTAGTCATAGGTATTATAGGAAGAATTGTTCGAGAAAAAGGTTTTCTTGAACTTTTTGAAGCTATGAAGAAATTAATGCCAAGATATAAAAAGGTTTGGCTGGTAATAATAGGGCCTGAACAATCCGGAAGAAATGGAGGTATTTCTGGAAATACCTTCAAAGAATTTGGGATCGAAGATAGAACCTGCTGGCTAGGAAGAAGAGATGATGTGGCAGAATTGTTAGCTTGCTTTAATATTTACGCATTTCCTTCCTGGAGAGAAGGCTTTCCGCGCTCAGCCATAGAAGCTGCTGCGATGGGGCTGCCAATAGTTACAACCAACATTCGTGGTTGCCGACAGGTTGTTGAAGACGGCGTCAACGGCATACTTGTACCTTTACGTAACGTGAATGCCTTAGAAGCAGCTTTGACGAAAATAATTGAGGATGAAAATCTCAGAAATGAGATGGGCAAAAAAGGGTACGAAAAGGCACAAAGCGATTTTGATGAAAAAAAAGTATGCAAGATCGTTATAGATACATATGAAGAACTATTGTCTGAGAAAATTAATCGTTCTTAACTTGTTGGAAAGGCAGTTTTTGTTGTTAATTTGGAAGAATCTTAATTACTAACAGAGATTCATTTAATTCGGTTTCAGTGGAATATCTATATGGAAAAAGAAATTATTTTTAAAAAAACAACAGAATTGACCGAAAAGGAAAAAACGCAGATCATCGATGTTTTTCAAGGTGTTTTTGAAAGAGAGATGTCTACGGAGTTTTTTGACCAAAGATTTTTTAACAGCTTCTTAGGATATTCTTATCATGGATTGATGTTGAACAACAGTAACGTAGTTGGCTGTTTTAGTGCTATTCCATATCGCTATAAATATTTTGGGAAAAATCTCACCTTCGGACTTTCGGTTGATACCATGATCGCCACGGAACATCGTGGAGGCAAAGCAAATTTGGTAAAAATGGCGGATATTGTTTATGAAGCTATGATTGATGATAATATCCCACTGATCTATGGCTTTCCAAATGATCTTTATTACAGCCACGAAAAGAGAATCCTGGGAACCAGAGATATTGGCAAACTGAACTATTATATTCTTCCTTTAAATATAAGTGCAATTGCTCCCAAAATGAAAATATTTAACTCGCTTTCTCGACTTGTCTCCAAAATGGCTGTACGACTTTCGCAAAAAAGGCAGGCACTTGAATGTAGGTTTAATATAGACAAGATTGATGATAAAATATTTGAAAAACATAGATATAACAATAGCTATAGTTTTATTAAGCTTAAAGATAATGCCAAATGCATCTACAAAACTTATAAAGAAGTCAATGGTGCCAGAACATTATATTTACTTGACGTTTCTCCGATGAATCCCGTTTCTTTCGAAGATGCAGTAAAGCGAATTTACGAATTAGAACGTGACTCAGTAGATGTTATAATATATGTTGGCAGTTTGCCTTTTAAGCCGGCAGGGCTTTTTAAAGTACCTGAATCAATGGAACCACAAAAGATTAGGATGACAGCAAAAATACTTATTCCTGAGATTGTTAACGAGTCTGTGTTTGAAATAGAAAATTGGAAGACAAATATTTCAAATTTTGATGTTCGATAGGGTCGGACAAAAGCAAATTGAACATCAAGGTGATCTATGGTTAGTAATTCTAAAATAACAAATGCCCTAAGCATTGACGTTGAAGATTACTGGAGTATATTGTCGCGAGATTGGCTACACATAGACTCTGAACCAAGTAATGCTGTGGTAACAAATACTGAGTATTTTTTACGAACTCTTGGTGAATACGGTGTTAAAGCAACTTTTTTTGTTCTCGGAGAAGTCGCAGAAAAATTCCCATCTCTGATAAAGAAAATAGCTCAAGACGGACATGAAATAGGTTCTCATGGTGTTTCCCATAAACAGATATTTAAGATTGGTGAGGAGCAATTTCGCCAGGAGATTTCCGAGAGCAAGAAAATGCTTGAAGACATTATCGGTACCGCTGTTAAGGGGTATCGTGCTCCTGCTTTTTCCATGATGCCGAAAACGAAGTGGGCATTAGAAATTTTGGCACAAGAAGGATTTGAATACGATTCAAGTGTATACCCAACTTCTGGAAGACGATATGGTTGGCCCGGCTTTAGTAAGGATATATGCAAAGTTGACTTACCTAATGGTGAAAGTATAATTGAAGTGCCAATGTCAACAGTAACAATATTAGGCAAAACTCTGCCTACAGCTGGTGGTGGATATTTGAGGCACTTTCCTTACGTTATTACGAAATGGGCGATAAAACGAATACAAAAGAAAAGACCTGTAATAGTTTATATGCATCCTTATGAAATAGATGTAGATGAAAGAGTTTTTTCGACAGATCATCTCAGTATTGACGAAAGGGATAAAGTGGTTAAACTTCACAAATGGCAACTTAGAAATCGGGGTTCTGTACCTGGGAAACTGAACAATCTTTTGTCCGAATTTAAATTTGCTCCTTTAAAGGATGTTATATCGACGGTTTTGAAAGCAAAGACAGCTTTAAAAAAGGTAAGTTTTGCAAATAAAAGCCAATAAACGAAGTTAAAAGGCGAATTAATATGATTGATAATGTGAAAAATGTTGTAATTCTTGGTTCCAGCGGGACTGTGGGTAGTTTAACTGGCGGGCTTTTTGCTCAGCAGGGAATAAAGGTTTATTTTTTAAGTCGAACACTGCAGGCAGCGAAGACTGGACTGAAAAAAGCTATTTCGCAGGCACGCTCGGAAGTTATAAGTCGCTACATTGAGTGTGGTGATTATGACCATATGCTTGAAAACGCTCTGCAGGAGGCGGATCTGGTTATTGAAAGTGTAAGTGAGAACCTGGAAATAAAACGAAAGATATATCAAAAGGTTGAAAGATATCGTAAGCCGGATACCATAGTCGGTTCTACGACGTCGAGCCTGCCGTTAACAGCTTTGATCGAAGGTCGATCTGAAAGTTTTAAGAAAAACTTCCTCTCGACGCATTTCTACAATCCGCCTGGGAAAATGAGGGCCTGTGAAATTACAGGAACGGAAGACACTAACCCTGCTGTATATGATTTTATGAAAGATTTTCTTGAAAACAGTTTAGACAGAGTGGTTATCCCTGTTAAAAACACGCCCGGATTTGCTGGCAATCGAATAGCCTTTGTTCTTTTCAATCGGATTACATCATTGGTTGAAGATTATGGCGTAGAGATGATGGATTATCTGATCGGTCCATATACAGGAAGATTAATGCCGCCATTAGCTACTATCGATCTGGTGGGAATAGATATTCACAAAGCGATTATTCGAAGTTTACAGGAAAACACTCATGATGAGATGCACGAAAGTCTTGTTTTGCCCGATTATATCGACAGGATGATCGATGAAGGTCTTTTGGGTAATAAAACAAAGGCGGGTTTTTATAAGAAACTTGAGAGCGGCAAACGTATGTTTTTCGACCCGGCCACTTGTGATTATGTCCCGGCTATTGAGCCTCATGTTGCTTTTGTCGAAAAAGCCAAAAGCCTGACTCATCTTGGTATGTATCGTGAAGCCTTTGATTCTATCAGATCCGCCAGTAGCAGAGAGGCGGAAATAGTGTTAGAGATTCTTTGCATGTATATTGCTTATTCTTATTCTCTTATAGGTGAAGTTACTGATAAAGATTTCGGTATAGGTGGGATTGATAAGGTGATGTCATATGGATTTAACTGGGCGGGGCCAAGTGTAATTGTAAATATGCTTGGCGGCATCGACACGGTAACAGATTTGTTCAATAAAAAAGGCCTGGAAGTTCCTGCTGCTCTTGTGGGCCAAAATGTTTCAGAAGAAGAAATGGTCGGTTTCGGTAAATACTTTATTGCATATTAAATATATCAGAGGAAACTATCAATGAACAAGGAAAAAGTTTTTATATTAGGTGGATACCAAACTGATTTTGCCAGGAACTGGCACAGGGAGAACAAACATATTTCCGCAATGATGCGTGAAGCTTATCAGGGCAGCCTGTTTAGTACCCAAATCGAACCGGGGGATATCGATGCTGCTTTTGTTGGTAATTTTGCTGCGGAACTATATTGCATGCAGGCACATCTTGGAGCTTTCTTCGTTGATTTTGCCCCTTGCTTTAAAGGTTTGCCGACCTGCAGGTTCGAGGCAGCTTGTGCATCGAGCGCGTTGGCAGCACTTTCAGCAATGGCACACATTAAAGCTGGGATGTATGACTTGATATGTTTGATTGGTGTTGAGCAAATGAAAACGGCTGATCCGGTTAAAGGGGGGCAATACTTAGGGACCGCTGCATGGTACGAAAAGGAAGCTGATGGTATAGAGTTTTCTTTCCCTAAGCTCTTTGGTAAACTTGGTGACGTATACGACCAAAGATATGGCCTCGATGAAGAATATCTAGCAAGAATAGCAAGTATAAATTACAGCAATGCCAGGAAAAATCCCAACGCTCAAACCCGTAACTGGTTTATGAATTTTGAACACGCCAACGCTATAGGAGCATATAACACTGTTGTCAGCGGGATGGTTAAGGTTACAGATTGTTCTCAGGTCACTGATGGTGCAGCATGCTTATATCTTGCTTCTGAGAGATTTGCGGATAATTATGCAAAAAAAAGAGGCTTGAATATTAATGACATTCCGCGGATCTTAGGCTGGGGTCACACAACAGCTCCGATTGAATTTGCCCGAAAAATTGCCGACTCTAAAGATGATTCTTATGTATTGCCGATCACACGTAAGGCAATAACCGATGCCTATCAGCGGGCAGGTATTGCGAACTGCTGGGACCTGGATGTTATCGAGACCCATGATTGCTTTACGACATCTGAGTATATGGCGATCGATCATTTCGGACTTACAAAGCCAGGCCAATCATGGAAAGCAATTGACAAGGGAATTATAGAGATGGGCGGCAAACTTCCAATTAACCCATCAGGCGGGCTTATAGGTTGCGGCCATCCTGTCGGTGCTACAGGCGCCAGGCAGCTACTTGACGCTTATAAGCAGATCGCAGGAACAGCTGGCGGCTATCAGATACCTGACGCGAAAAAAGCAGCAACATTAAATATTGGCGGAACAGCTACAACAAATGTGTGTTTTATTGTTGGAAAATAGAATTTTAATTTATTTTTGGAGTATACAAGGTGGCTGAAGATGCAGATTTACCTAAAGCACGGGATATGACGTTGGATGATTTAGACGGTGTTGTTAAGGTTCACAGGGATTGTTTTCCAAGCTCGGTATCTATTTTTTCAGCATTAGATGATAGTATTTTAAAGGCCTATTATGCGCAGTTTGTAGAGGAATCCGAAAGTTACGCAGCGGTTTTGGAACAACCTGGTTCTGGGCTTATTGTTGGTGTAACATTTGGTACGCGTAAGCCTGGGATTCAGGGAAGGTTTTTGCATACCCATCGATTTGAGTTTTTATTGAGTGTTCTAAAGGGCCTTCTTACCAGCAAGGCAATGTGGGGTTCGCTTTGGTCACGCCTGCGAAAGACCAATGCTTTACCGTTAGGAGAGTATGATTCGGAGTTAGCCGCAAAAGGAGTTCCTGTGCCACAAGGAGTGGAAGACCTTAATATGGGCATAGCAATACATTCGAAATTTCGCGGGGGGGGGAATGCTAAAAGGCTTATCGAATATTATACAGCCCGGATATTTGAGATAGGAGCGACAAAAATTCGAGGAGCTATCCTTACGAAAAATATTGCGAGCATGACTTTTTTCAAACGTCATGGGTGGAAATTCAAGGAAATTTCGGATACGCAGGTAAGCGTATGGATTGATCGGCCCGATTCCGATTCGTAACACGTTCAGAGTATTTTAACGTCATAAAGCCACAGGCTTTTCTTATAGTAACAGAAAAAAGGCAGGACTCATACTTAATGAATATGAACGCGCGGCTGAAGTATGAAGAAGCATTCTGCAGACTTGTAGGTGCAGAGGGGGCAAGGGCTTTTGGTTTGGGACGCCAGGCTCTGGTAATTTTGCTAAAGGCTCTCGGTGTTGATGCCGGAGACAGGGTAGGAGTATGCAGTTTTACATGTTTGAGTGTAGCTGAAGCGGTTAAAGTATGCGGAGCGATACCTGTATACATAGATGTAGATGAGTACTTGTGTATAGATACGCAAAAGATATTGCAGCAAAATAAAGGAGCTTTGAAGGTAATAATATTGCAACATACTTTTGGTAATCCGGGAAAGCTGGACGATTTATTAGGCGCATGTAAAAAAATTAATGCCCTGGTTATAGAAGATTGTGCTCATGCTTTGGGTTGCTATTGGAATGGAAGGCCGTTAGGTCAATTTGGTGAAGGTGCAATATACAGTTTTCAATGGGGTAAGCCTTATACAACAGGTCAAGGAGGGATGTTGTCAGTGAATTCCAGCGATTTGCTCGACAAGGTAGACGCTCAAATTGAGTTATTAGCTTCTTTGGCATCGATAAAGTCTGAATTAATTTTAAGATGCCAAAGAACTGTTTATTCTTTTCTCAGGGGCTCTAAGGTTGAGGGGGGTATCCGAAAGATTTATAGTAAGCTTCGGGATAAAGGCTTTATTAAAGGATTATTTAAGATAGAAAAAACTTTTGAGCTTTACCCCGGGTACATTAGAAGAATGGGTGAAATAACAGCAAAAGCTGGATTGAAACAATTAAAAATATGGCCAGAGTTAAAGAAGCAAAGACAGAAAAATGTGGAAATAATTGAAGACAAGCTTTGTAAATCAGGATTAAATCTATGGCCCAGGCCAACTAGCGCTGATGTTGTTATGCTAAGATATCCTGTTTTAACTGCTCATAAGACAAGAATTATTGAGAAAGCCAGAAAACAAAATCTTGACATTGCGGGGTGGTATACAAGCCCTGTACATCCATTACATGGCGATGACCTTACAAAAGTTAATTATCATTTGGGGGACTGCCATGATGTTGAGAGTATAATCGAACAACTCGTGCACTTACCAACGGGATTAGGGGTGAATTCTTCTAAAACAGAAACGATGATTAAGATTATTTCTGAAAACTAAACTCATGTTTTGAAGCTTAGAAAAGAGTTTTGTAGGTGAACCAACAAATTTCTACAAACAAATATGCTCTATTCTTAAAAGAACAGGGCAATTATGTTGTTAATATAAGAGGGGTTGATTGGTATGGCTACGGTGGCTTTATGATGCCGGCGTATCTGCCGCATTGCACTCCTGATATACCAATTGAATTGGCTGAGCAAGTATTAAAAATTTCAGGCCGACCTTTTGTTCGTTGGGACAGTAGGTTTGGAAAAGTAGATAACAGCGATTGGTGGTACATTTTAAAAAGAGGTCCATGGTCTATCGAGAACGTTAAGAACAAGAAAAAGCGTTGGATGATTCGACAGGGGAAAAAACATTTTTCTGTTCGTCCTTTAACATCTGAGGAAGTTTTAGAAAAATGTCCTAATGTCGCTCAATTGGCTACCGCAAGATATAAGGGCTGTGCGGAAATAGAAACATCTGAAATTCTTCAAAAACGTATTGAAACTACACAAAAAGTATACGGAGTTCTTGAATATCTTGGATGTTTTTACGAGGATACCCTTGCAAGCTTTTCCGAAAATTATATTCAGGACAATGGTGTCTGGTTGGCGAATATGAGGCATGATCCGGGATTTTTGAATAAATATTTAAGTTATGGCTTTCTTGATGGAATCTTAGATTATTATTTAAATCGGAAAAAATTGGATTATGTCTTGGATGGGTGTCGAAGTATTCATCACAGAACGAAATTTCAGGAACATCTGGTAAAAGTATTCGGATTTTCGAAGGAATATGCATCTCTTAATTTAATGTACTCAACTAAATTTAAAATAGCTGTTACTATGGCATATCCTTTTAGAAAGGCTATATGGTTCTTTTGTGATAAGTGGATCAATGGCTTCACAGATAATGTTGGAGCGGTTTTAAAGCAGGAATATATAAGAAGAAGTTGTGAACGGCTATGAGAGAGTTTTTGAAACGCGTTTTTGATTTATTGATTGCCCTGCCGGCAGTGGTTTTTTTGTTGCCGGTTTTTGTTGTTATTGCAATAGCAATAAAGCTCGGCAGTAAGGGGCCGGTGGTTTTTTCGCAGGAAAGGGCGGGCAAAAACGGTCAGCCTTTTGTTTTTTATAAGTTTCGGACTATGAAGACTAATGCTGATCCGTTCGGAGCTAGTCCTAAGTCTGGGGATGATGATCGGTTGACCAAAGTCGGTAAATTTTTGCGGGAGTATTCGCTTGATGAGCTGCCTCAATTATTCAACATCTTAAAAGGCGATATGAGCGTTGTGGGGCCTCGGCCATTATATGTTTCGCAGATGGCTGAGTGGGATGATCGTCAAAAGAAGCGGCTGTTGGTTAAGCCTGGGCTTACCGGGCTTGCGCAAATATCAGGGCGGGGACAATTGACGCGGGAAGAGAAGCTGGAACTCGATGTGCAATATGTCGAGACGGCGAGTTTTTGGCTTGATATGAAAATTATTTTTGCAACTATTGGCCAGGTGTTTGGGCGGCAGGACATATACGAAAAAAAATACTCCAAAGACGAAACCACGCGCGGGAAAAAAAAGTAGCCCACTTCTTAATCAAATCTGCAAGTATCTCAAGATGAAAACTAAATTTTCACTGTCCGTCCTTGCGCTGCTGTTTTTTTGCGGTGCTGGGTTTGCGTTAGAGCCCGATGAGATATTGATAATTGCCAACGCTGACATTGCGGATTCTGTTGAGCTTGCTGAATATTATTGTCAAAAGCGAAATGTCCCTAAGAAAAATATTCTTGCGTTAAAGTTAGGGGCTAAGCTCGAAGATACGATAAGTAGAAAAGATTATGAAAAAAAGCTGGCTGAGCCGATTCGCAGGAAGTTGCATGAAGATCGGTTCAGGCTCAAGATCAGATGTTTACTGACTGTTTATGGTGTGCCTTTCAAAGTTGGAAACCGGGCTGGCCTTAATGGTCAGCAAGAAAGAATCAAAGAGTTAGAACAACAGCTTGAGCAGGAAAAGAAAAAGATATATGAGTTGGGCGGTGAGGACCCTGAGCTGTTATCCAGACAACAGAAGCAAAGCAAACGCAAACAGGCGAGATTGCAGTCAGCTATAGACTCGATCCTTGGCAAAGAAACACATGCCAGCGTGGACAGTGAACTCTCGATGGTGGCTTTCGACAGTTATGAGCTATATCGCTGGCAGCCTAATCGGCTCAAAGATACGCCTTACTGGGACCTCAAATCGCTTATGGTCAGCCGGCTCGATGGTCCGGATGTCAGGATCGCTAAAGGGCTTATTGATAAGGCAATGGCAGCTGAACTGAAAGGATTAAAGGGTCGAATCTACATAGATTCTCGTGGACTGGCTAAAGACAAGAAGCGTTATTCATTCGGTGCTTATGACCAGTCTTTGCGGGACCTCGTGTTGCTGGCAGAATTGAGGAGCCAGATGCCTGTCAGGCATGAACAAACCGAAAAACTTTTCAAGCCAGGCTCGTGTCCTGATACCGTAATCTATTGTGGTTGGTACAGTTTGAAAAAATATATCGACGCCTTCGATTTTGCCGACGGTGCGATCGGTTATCATATCGCAAGTTGGGAGGCTATTGACATTCGTGACGCCAACAGCAGCCAATGGTGTCCTGCCATGCTTGTCGATGGCGTCACCGCAACACTTGGAGCGGTCGCTGAGCCTTACCTTCATTCATTTCCGAAGCCAAAGGAACTTTTTGGCGAACTGTTCTACGGCAGTTGTCTTGTCGAAGCGTTCTATTATACAAAGCCATTCAATTCATGGCAGATGGTTTTGATAGGGGATCCGCTTTACAGGCCTTTTGAAAAACGTTAGGCGATGACATTCGTTTTTATCCCCCAATTTTACATTGGGGGCTTGTCTGGGTTTTTCTGCTTAGGTCTGCATATCCTGTAAATTATTGTCACAACCAGAATACCGGCGGCGGATATTGTCATTTCATATAGCGCAAAATTTCTGTTAAGGATTATGGTGAATCCCTTTACCACTAACAAAAACGCTGATGGCAACGCTAATGTTGTCACAAAGTCTTTGAGCTTGTCAACTGTCAACTGTTTGCATTGAATCCAGACGATCGTAAGAAACGCGTAGGCGAAGAAATAAAACACAGGGGTTGCTACAGGCAGCAGATCGGCAGGATTTACCTTGGCCAGATTTGTCAAAAGAAAGATAGCGATACCGGTTACCATAAGCAGGGCAGGCCAGAACGTTAGCAGAGTAAATAAAAGCAGGCCCGCCATAATACCTTCGATGTCAGCAAGAAGATCCCGCAGATCACAACTGCGTCCCACATACCCCTGAAGCAGTTCATCTAAAATTCCATATCCAACCATTACCGCCAAAACCCACCATACCGCGGCTTTGCGCCAATTTACCTTTTTGTCGGGTCTGATCGAGAACCAGGCAAGAAAAATCAGTATCAGATAAGCCATGAAATGAAGGTTTTTATCAGAAACATGCGCTTGACGCAAAAGGCGAGGGATCGGGATATGGGCCAATATAAAGAGTACTGGCCAGTATAACGCCAGCGTGGTTAAAGTCAGTTTTTGTCGAATCGATTTAGCCAATGGTCTTCTCTGATAACTAATTTGCTCTGAGTATAGTACATTCTGATAATTTTAACAAACTCTATCTTACTTTTCAGCGTATTAATGGAAGTTGAAATTTCGGGTGAGAAAAATTGGTTTTTGCGCAAAAAAAAGGTGTATATCGCAGGTTTTGTTAGTATAATACATTATAATTTTGGAAATTTTTTGTTAAAAAACTGAGGGAGGGCTTTAAAAATGAAGCGATCAACAATATTTACAGTCATTCTTTTAGCTGTTATAGCTGTCTGCATCGGTCAACCCAGGAAACGAGTTCTGCCGCTGCAAAAAATTCAGCTTTCAGAGCCGGTGCTCACAGGTCAGGTCAGCGTTGAACGTGCCTTGGCCAGTCGTCGCGATTCGGATCGGTTTACTCGTGAACAGTTAAGTTTTACCCAGCTAAGTCAGTTGGCCTGGGCTGGTCAGGGAATAGTAGATCGGCAAAATTTTCTGCGAACAGCTCCTTCGGCGCAGCAAGCTTACCCTATAACCTTATACTTTGTCACGCAACAGGGGACATTTATCTATGATCCAGAAGAAAATAGTCTCCAACAAACGATTCGCGATGACCTGCGTGACAGATTAGCGGCAACAGTTGTTAATCAGCAGGCGGTAGCCGAGGCCGGATGCGATATTATTATCGCGGGGTCAGCAAAAAAAGTCGGGCCCCAATACGCTAATCAAGCCAAAAAAAACATGATCCTCGAAGCTGGACATGTCGCACAGAATATACTGTTGCAGGCAGTGAGTATGGAATTAGCAGCTGCAGTTGTTTGGGATTTTGAAGCAAGGACAGTTCAAAATCTTGCAAAATTCCCGAAGAATCTTGAAGCGATTCACATAATTAGTCTCGGTTACCCTCAAAAAGAAAGCGAATCAGAAAAACAAGCCCGCAGCAAGGCAGGGCAAAAGCGGGCTGTTCTTATCATCGCCAGTAACAAATTTCGTGATAAAGAGCTCTTCGACACCCAACGCCAGCTTGAATTTGCAAATATTGAGACTGAAATAGCCAGCTCGAGAACCGGGATTATAGAGGGCATATTGAAAGGCACAGCCGATGCGACGGTTTTACTGGATGATTTGATAGTCGATGACTACGATGCTGTAATATTTATTGGCGGCTCAGGTGCACGTGAGTATTTTAACGATGCGGCAGCGTGGGATATTGCACGAGAAGCTTTTGATAAGAATAAGATCATAGCCGCGATCTCTACAACACCGACAATCCTGGCTAATGCTGGGCTTCTCAATGGTGTCAGAGTAACCAGCTTTGGTTCCGAGCGAAGAAGATTGGTGGAAGCTGGTGCCAATTGGATAGAATCTCGCGTAGAACGTGACGGACAAATAATAACTGCCGCAATGACAGAGGACGCAGATCGGTTCGGACGAGCTATAGCGGATGCTCTAAGAGACTGACTGGCGCAGGTGTCTATTTTAATTTGTTATTGTTCACAGCAGCTATAGCGATTTGTGATCGGCAGTCTCCTGTCTCTGCCGAAAGCCTTGGGTGTGATCTTAATTCCAGGCGGTGACTGCCTTCTCTTGTACTCATTGCGGTCGACCATACGAATAACTCTATTAACTACATCTTTAGGCAGGCCGGCCTGGACCAACTGCTGTGAAGATTTGTCCTGTTCGACGTAGCCTGTCAGGATTTCATCGAGCAGGTCGTAATCGGGTAATGAGTCGCTGTCCTTCTGGTCGTTTCTGAGTTCTGCGGAAGGTGGCCTGGTTATCACATCGACAGGTATTATCGGCTGATCGCTGATCTTGTTTATGTGTTCGGCCAGTTTATAGACGATGGTTTTAGGGACATCTTTTATCACGGCGAAACCGCCTGCTGTATCGCCATAAAGAGTTGTATACCCGACCGCTGTTTCGCTTTTATTGCCGGTTGTCAGAACGAGGGTGCCGAACTGGTTACTAAGTGACATTAATATACTGCCTCGTATCCTGGCCTGGAGATTCTCATAGGCAACGGTTTTATTGTCCCATCCCTTTGCCAATTGCAGTGATGTATCGAACTGTGCAAGTATCGGCTCGATCGGAATTGTTAGAAACTCTATTCCCATATTTTCAGCGAGTTTTTGAGCATCGGCCTTGGTGTCGGGGCTGTTGAATTTCGAGGGCATGGTTATACCGATGACGTTTTCGGCTCCTAAGGCCGCGACGGCAATTGCCGCGACTACCGAAGAATCTATCCCGCCGCTAAGGCCAAGCAAAACTTTCTTAAAGCCATTCTTACGAGTATAATCGCCCGTACCGAGTACAAGTGCCTGATAAATTTCATCAACCTGATCTTTAGGCTGTAAAACTTGCGGCTTAGTTGGAGTAACCTGAACTTTCGGGCCATTACCGCTGACCAGGTCGGCTATCAACATATCCTGCTGGAAAGCGGCTGCCTTAGCAACGATCTTGCCGGAGGAGTCGGTTAACATACTTCGACCGTCAAAGATCAATTCATCCTGACCGCCAATAAGATTGCAATATGCAACGGCGCAGCCAAACTTTTGCGCACACTGGGCCAGAATAAGTTCTCTTTTCTCGGTCTTGCCCAGATGGTACGGCGAAGCGGAGATATTGACGATCATCTGTAATTGATCCTGTGTTTTAAGAAAATCACTTAGCCAATCGACATCCCAGATATCGAAGCAAATTGTAACAGCAATGTTCAGGTCCCCGAGTTTTATCACTACCGGCTCGTTACCGGACTTAAAATATCTCTGTTCATCAAATACACCGACATTGGGGAGTCTGGATTTGCGGTAAGTTTGAACAACTTTGCCCCCCTGCAAAACGGCGGCACTGTTGTAGGCACTGCCTTTATAGTGCTCAGCAAAGCCAACGATTATGGTTTTTTCGGGACAGTCAGCGGCAAGTTTGTCGACCATCATCGAGCAATCTTTTAGAAAATGTTTTTTATGCAGCAGATCTTCCGGCGGGTACCCGCAAACCGCAAGCTCTGGAAAGACCAACATATCCACATCGCAGGCAACCGCCTCAGCGTAGAAACTGCGTATCTTTTCAGCGTTGCCCGCCAGGTCACCGACCACGGCATTGAATTGTCCCAAAGCTATCCGCATACAAAAGCCTGTCTGATTTATTAATATTTGCCTATATTAGGCATTCTATGAAACAGATATGTCCAAGGCAATTGTTTTTTTGCTGAGCCTGCTATTGACAGCTTATATGCAAAACGGTTATATTAGCGGCGTTGACAGCCGCGCCTGTAGCTCAATTGGATAGAGCGTCGGTCTACGGAACCGAAGGTTAGGGGTTCGAATCCCTTCAGGCGTATTTGGGGCCGTGTATTTACTGAAATAATAGGCGGAAACCAACTTTCCGCATAAATAGGTTCCCGTAGCTCAACTGGATAGAGTGTTGGCCTCCGAAGCCAAAGGTTGCGCGTTCGAATCGCGCCGGGAATATTCGTAATTTTTTTCTTACCACATTTTGAAGACATGCAAAACAATAAGAGCAGGACATATACCGTTAGCCAGGTCAATTCGCTGATCAAAGTAGCGATTGAGGAAAATCTGCCTTCTCGCTTAATAGTCGCCGGCGAGATAAGTGACTGGAAAAAGCACCAAAGCGGACATTGCTATTTTCTGCTCAAGGACCAGGCCGGCCAGCTGCCATGCGTGATGTGGAAGAGCAAGTTCGGCAAGGTTAAATTCAAACCTGAAAACGGTCTGGCGGTCTTTGCGACCGGGCATATCGATGTTTATCCACCCCAGGGCAAATATCAGTTTTATGTCGATTCGATCAAGCCGGCAGGTATCGGAGATTTGCAATTAGTGTTCGAGCAGATGGTCAAAAAGCTCTATGCCGAAGGTCTATTCGACGATGAACATAAAAAACAACTGCCAAGATACCCCAAGCGGATAGGGGTGTTGACAAGTGAATCCGGGGCCGCTGTGCATGATATTTACGATAGCATCAATGCCAGATGGCCCTGTGTTGAACTGTTGCTTTTTCCGGTACCAGTTCAGGGCGAAGGGGCTGGTGAAAAGATCGCGGAGAGACTTAGAGATGTAAACAAACGCAATAAAAATCTTAAACTCGACCTTGTCATCCTCGGCAGAGGTGGCGGGTCGCTGGAAGATCTCTGGGCGTTTAATGAGGAAGTTCTGGCGCGGGCGATATTCGATTCGGTGATACCTGTCATCAGTGCCGTCGGCCATGAGGTCGATACTACGATAGCTGACCTGGTAGCTGATAGGCGAGTGTCGACTCCGACAAAGGCTGGCGTTGTAGCTGTTCCTGATGCCGATGAAATTATCGAATTGCTGGTAAATCTGCAAAAAAGATTAATTGGCAATATCCATGCCAGATTGCTGTTGTCTGCTCAAAACCTTGAAACCATACTGGCAGCGGCGGTGTTTAAAGATCCGCTCGGGCCAGTCTCGGTAGCTATGCAAATGCTCGATGAACTTACCACAAAGCTTGACGATTCGGCTAAAAACCTCCTGGCGAAATTGCGTGAAAGAATAGCTGAACTTTATGAGCAGATCATCAAGATCGAACCGCACAGGCTCTTAGGAGTTAAAAATATTGAGTTGAACAATCTGCGAAACCATGTGCAAATGGCTCTAAAGGCTGTTACTAACCAGAGAAAGATCACACTTACCGCAAGGGCCAATCGACTTGAAGCACTAAACCCCAAGTCTGTTCTGCAGCGAGGATACAGCATCACAACCAATAAAAACACGGGCAAACTCATCAGCAAACCAGCCGACATCGAAATCGGAAATGTGATAATTACCGAACTGGCCAAGCAGAATTTGATTGAAAGTAAAGTCATAAAAAAGTAAAAAGGATAATATCATGGCAGAGAAAAAACAAAAAAATGATACTGACGATCTCAGCTTTGAACAGGCGATCGACGAACTTACCTATATTGTCAGCAAAATAGAGCAAGGGCAAATCCCACTGCAGGACAGCCTTGAGCAATACGAGAAAGGGATGGCCCTAATCAAGAACTGCCGCGAAATACTCAACAATGCTGAGAAACGAATTGAAAAAATATCCGAAACGGAAACAAAGAACAAAAATGCCGATGAGGATTTATTTTAGCTGACACTATTGAAATATTTTCGCGAGCGTGGCGGAATTGGCAGACGCGCAAGGTTTAGGTCCTTGTATCCAATAGGATGTGGAGGTTCGACTCCTCTCGCTCGTAGTTATTTATTGACAAGCACTTATATTAAATTAGGTGCTTGTCATTTTCTCTTTTAATACACCCTCCGGTGAAAATTCCGGTGAAGAAATTCACTCACTTTTAATCCCTGAATTAAAAAATAAGATAATTTTCCTATTTTCCTGCCCATCCAGTTTGCAAAGTGAAAGCTGATCTGTTAGAGCATTTTTATATAGGCGATATAATCGTCCTGGAATTAGTGACTTTAAGATGGGGAGTATGTAGTGGCTTCGATGGGGTATGAAAAAGTTGGTAGGAGATGGAGAGTATTTTGGCATGTTACTCTTCCTACAGGAGAAATAGACAAAGGCAGCAGATCGTTTAAGGACAGGAAAACAGCTAGCAAATTCAAGGAGCATTGTGAAAAGAGAGAAAAACTGCTTAAACGGGCAGTCTTTGTAGAGCAGGTCTTTCTAACAGACGCTCTTGAGCAATGGCAGGGCTTTTGTCGGGGTTATACTAACCAGACTGAAGAGTTATATCTCTCACTTATTGAGAAATTCATATCTTTCCTGCCTGACAACGTAATTTATATTAACGATTTGAGCAAGTTCCATATAAATAGCTTCTTGAATTCTCTGATGGGTAAAGGTCTAAAGAATAAGACCGTCAATAACAGTATGTGTGCTATTAAATCACTGTGCTGTTATATTCACGAAAATTACAATATTCCTAACCCGGCAAAAGGAATTAAGAAGCTAACCGAAGATCCTGCTGAAGTAAATTTCCTAACTCAGGATGAATATGAAATAGTGCTTAAAAATAGTGCGGAGATAGCCAGGCCGTGGGTTAGGTTTATTGCAAATACTGGCCTAAGAGCCACTGAGTTTTGCAATATGAGATGGAAGAACTGTGATATCAAGAACAGGACTATTACCATAGTCGGTAAGGGCAGAAAGAAAAGAAGCATATGCCTTAATAATACAGCGGTATCTATACTTAAGCAAATGAGAGCGGGGAAAAAGGTCAAGCCGGTAGACCCGGTCTTTGTAAGATGGAACGGTAAAGCCCTGTCAAGATACAGCCTATGTAGTTACATCAGAAAAGCCTGCTGCAACTCTGGACTTGACGGAGGAGGCCCTCACTGCCTTAGGCATTACTTTGCTACCCAGTTGCTTCTTCGTGGAGTTCCTATCATTAAAGTCAGTATGTTGTTGGGCCATAGTTCGGTTACTATTACTCAACGGCATTACAGCCATATTCTCAGCAGTGACCTCTCTGATGTTACAAGCGTTCTTGAAGCTATTTGATTGTTCATATCTATTCATGGCGTGTCTTTCGAGGACGGCTGAGTGCCATCCCTTCTTTTTAGACCATTTTGAGCCATAGCTGAAATCAGGCAAATCACCTTCTTCTATCATCCTGTGTAGTGTTTTATCTGATATATCCATCTGCTCCATAATATCCTGCATAGTTATAATTATTTTACTTCCATATTTACTATCACACATTCCTAAATTAACCTTACTATTAAATTATATTGTTGTAATTAATATACAGAATATGTTTTCGCTTGTCAATAGCTAACTCGAATAAAAGCGGCGGCAAGAACAAAATAATTTAATTTTTTCAAAAAAAATAGAAAAAGGTCTATAATTATGTACATAAGTGAAAGCATTTCAGTTATAATTCGTGGAGTAAATACTATTTAATATGAGGTATTAGTATGATTAAAGTTAGTGAAAAAGATTATAAGGACATAGTAAAAAAGGTTGGGAAAAAACGTATGCAGGAAGTCGAGCAAAATAGTGCGCCTATTGAAAAAGCAGACGAAAGTGACTTGCGTCAGGATGTGATAGACAAAAACCAGTCGATGAGCGTTCTGGAGCGAAA
>JBHPGW010000038.1:0-24882 GCA_042569785.1 Planctomycetota bacterium
GTTGGAAATTGACGGCGATGTAGGTGATGATCGACTATTGTCCGCGGCAGGTGGTCAAGTTCTTGTAAGTTATTATGCGATGGGCTTTGGCAATGAACAGTGCGGCTCGTGGACTACCGAGGGCGATGTCCTTCGCAGCGAGCCGGATGTATTTTTGCGTCATATTTCGCCTGATACCACCGGCTATAGTATCTGGAAGCGAGTCGAAGAAGTGCTCGACGACCCGACTACCGGCCATCGTGAATACTCATGGGTAGCTTCGACAGATGGTTTCCCGGATGAGCACCAGATGGACCACATCATAGAGATCGAAGCGAGCGTAAACGGCCATGACCAGGGGTATTCGGGCTGGATACAGTTAGATGATGGGCGGATATTCGTTGTCAATTACACCGATGACACCGCTGCCCAAAGTTACCCCCCTCCTTACGTCAATTTGGGTATCCCCTGGATTCGCGGAACGTTTTTGGAGTTGTCGGATTTGCCGCCGGCGCCACCTGCGGGGCCTTGAGTTGATCGCGATTTATTATTGCGGATATTGCTTAGCAGCCAGGATTACGTCGAGTGATTTTCGGGCCTGCTCAATGGTGCATTTTATTGGAAGATCCTCAGCGACAGCCCGGAGGAATTCGGTGTTTTCGGCTTTGAACATATCGTTACGCTGAGTTTTTATCTTTTCGTGCTGCCAGGAATTTTCCTGAGATTCATACGTACTGACAGTGCAGTGATCCCAACTGGCGAACTCAATCGCGATTTGTCCCTGTGTGCAGATCAGTTCGAGTTGGCGGTGTCTGGGCCACTGAAAAAAATCCAGATGAATAGAAGCTGCACAATTGCTCTCAAAGTCAACGATCAACTCCACAATATCGGAACCCTCTATGCCTATATCACTGTAATTGCCAAAAATACTATGCACCTGTTTTATCGGTTGATCGGCCATCCAAAGAGCTAAATCGATATCATGTGTAAGATTAAACGCACCATTTTTGCAGGAAATGCTTTTATAGTCCGGCCGAACCGTAGGCAGATGTTCTCCCATCATTGCGCGAATTGAAATGACTCGGCCAAAACGTCCGGAGAGCAAATGTTCACGCACTTTGAGTATCCCCAGATGATACCTAAAGCATAAGGCGACCATAATTTTCTTTCCTTCTTTTTCAGCCAGGGCGGACAGTTCGTCTATTCGGTCATTTGACTCGGAGATCGGTTTTTCGCTTAGTACGTGACAGCCCGCTTCGATGGCCTGGATAGCTACTGGGACATGTGTATGATTGGGTGTACAGATAAGTACGGTATCGGGGTTGTCGCTTAACGCAGCCTGGTACGAATCATAAAGTTTTATAGAGCCGACTATCTCGGGCATCTTTTGACGTGCACGCTCATCCTGGTCACAGGCTCTGATATCTTCAACGCCAAGACTTTGCAGGACTTCGGCGTGTCGCTTGCCGATACTGCCGCATCCGACGATCAAAACACTAAGCTGCTGCCATTTTTCTGCCATCGCTATTTTCCTCAGGAATAAATACAGCCGCACTGGCGAATAGTTTCCAGCATGGCCTTATAATTTGCCAGTGGAATAAATTTAGCCACTGAGTTACCCGAACCAAGTGCGAATCCGCCGCCCGGTGCGACGTTTTCGATGAGGTATTTGGTCGCTTTGATCACGTCTTCCTCACTGCCGCGTGAGAGCAGGTCGACATCTACATTTCCGATCAAAGCGAACCTGTCTCCGACCTGCTGCTTTAATTTTACAATATCGACCGACAGGGGTTCGTTCGGATGGATCGCGTGAAAGCCGCAATCGTTAAGGTCGTCTAATATCTGTTCGAGCTTACCGTCGGAGTGAAGAATAAAAAGTTTTTGATGCTGGCGGCAGAGCTGGCCCATCTGTTTGACGTAACCAAAAACGTACTTACGCAGAAAATCAGGAGATACCAGTAGCCCTTCGGTATAACCCATATCATCGCCATACCAAATTCCGCCTACCCATTCGCGCTGCAGCAGGTTCTCGACAATATTGATACCCAGGAGTCCGACCTTCTCAGCTATCGCCGCGACCAACTGCGGGTTTTCAATAGAAGCTACCGAAAGCGTCTCTATTCCCATCGCGCGAAACAGAAATTGAAATATCGGGCCATGGTTGACGATCACTTTCATACCGTCGGGCAGATATTGTTTGATCAGATCGACGTCTTTGTAGTAAACATCATTCGGGCCGATCCACGGATACTCGTCAAAGCTTTTTTCGTTTTTGATCTTCGACGAGCCAAATGTGCGAATGGTATTTGTTTCGGTTTGCGGCTTTGAGGCAATTAGTCCATCGGCAATTTTGATCTGGAAAGCGTCGGCAATAGGCTGGCTGCGAACCTGTAAAAGAGTGTAGTCGTAGCCTGCTTTTTCCCAGAAAGAGACATAGGTTTTCAGATCGGTGATCGGTTCACCGAGAAAGGCCTCCATAACTTCAAAGTCTACAGCAACCTCCGCCGCGGGTATCCTGTCGGGTAAATGTTCTCGCGTAATGGCAGCGCGAAATCTTTGAAAGTCAGGTTTTGGCCTGGTCATTAGTTTAAAGTTCCAAATCTATTTGTATTATTTATTTTTTTACCATACGGTCAGTCCGCCATCGACGACGACGTTGGCACCGGTCATATATGAAGAGGCCTCGGATGCCAGGAATACGGCAGGGCCTTTGAGTTCTTTGCCGTCCTGTCCCATTCTGCCCATCGGAATTATTTTGCAGAGAGCCTGAACGAATTTTTCAGGCTGATTTCGCCAGAAACCACCCGGGCTTATGCTGTTAACCCGTATCCCATCCGGCGCCAGATAAGCTGCCATGTCTTTTGTCATTGCCAGTACCCCGCCTTTCGCTGCGTGATAGTCAAGGGTTGCCCCACCCATACCGGTTCCTTCGTAAACCCGTCTGTCTTTGCCGACCATTCCCGCGGTCGAGCATATATTGATGATGGAGCCTGATTTGGCGGGCTTCATCGCCTTTGCGACAACGTGCTTTGAGCAGAAAAACAAACCTGTAAGATTGACATCGATGGTATCCTGCCACAATTCGGCAGAGCGTTTTTCAAAGGGAGCGTTTTCAGGTGTACTGACAACGTTGCCGGCGTTGTTGACCAGGATGTCGATTTTGCCAAATTTTTTCACCGCCGCATCGACCATTGCCTCGACTTGTTCTTCGAGCTTTACATCGCATTTTAGCGGCAAAATGGTTTTTCCGGTTAGCTGAGCTATTTTTTCAGCGGATTTTTCGGCGTTTTCCAGTGTTCGACTGGTAATCACAACGTCGGCGCCAGCTTCGGCCATTGCAAGTGCCATATCAAAACCCAAATTCTGGGATCCACCGGTAACCAGACCGACCTTTCCGTCAAGCCTGAATAATTCCATGACGTTTACGCTTGTCATTTTTTTCTCCACTTTAATAGATATTGCAGATTATTTGAAGACACAGAATCCGCCGTCAACTACGATGTTCTGGCCTGTAATGTATGCACTGGCATCACTTGCCAGAAGCACCGCGACAGCTTTGAAGTCAGTTTCTTCCTTGGCCATTCTTCGTGCCATCGTCAGATCGCAATATCGCTCGATGAATTCTGTCGGCTGGTCGCGTTTGACTCCGCCCGGCGAAATAGCATTGACTCGAATGTTATACGGAGCCATCTCAGCAGCTGAATCGTATGTAAAGCCGAGCACCCCGGCTTTGGCGGTGCCGTAATCGACAATGTTTGGCCTCATGTCGAGCCCTTCGTAAATTCTCCTGTCTCTGCCTGCCAGGGCAGCGATACTTGCGATGTTGATTATAGAACCGCTCCTGGCCTCCATCATTAGCTTAACCGCGGCCTGTGAACACAAAAACGCGCCGTTTAGATTCGTTTGGACAACCGTGTTCCAGTCCTTGAGTTCTCTATTCCAGAGATGATAGTATTCGGCTCTCGGGGCATGGCCCGCGTTGTTTACAAGTATATCGAGTTTGCCGTATTTTTCTTTAACAAAATCAAAGGCCGCGTTCACCTGTTCCTGATCGGTGACGTCCATGGCATAGCTGTCAGCCTTTCCACCGGCATCTTTACTAAGTTGCTCAGCCGCCTTTTTCGCGGCCGCACCATCCATATCGGTAATGATAACTGTCGCACCGACTTCCACAAAGCCTGTAGCGATGTGATAGCCGATACCTCTCGCAGCTCCTGTCAGTAGTGCTACTTTACCGGTAAGATCGAATAACTGCTGAACTGTTGGAATTTTTTCTGCCATTTCTTGAGCCTTACAATTTCTTATGATCAATAGATATTGCCGAATTCTTTAACGGTTTCGAGCATAGCCTTGTAGTTTTCCAGCGGAATGTAATCGGCGATCGAGTTGCCCGAACCCAGTACGAATCCACCGCCCGGCGCGACATTTTCGATCAGGTTCATGGTCGCTTTTATTACGTCTTCTTTGCTTCCGCGAGTAAGCAGATCGACATCGACATTGCCGACGAGTGCGACTTTATGGCAGAGGCGTTTTTTTAATTCAACGATATCAACCGATTGCGGTTCATTGGGATGTATCGCCTGTATGCCGCAACCGATAAGGTCGTCGAAAACCTCAGCGAGATAGCCGTCGGAATGGAAGATGAACAGCTTGTTGTGACGTTTGCAAATGTCTCCTATTTTTTTATAGAATGGGAAGATATATTCGCGCAAAAAGTCCGGCGAAACCATAAGGCTGGTAGCGTAAGCCATATCGTCACCAAGCCAGAGCCCGCCTACGTAATCTCTCTGCAGGGCGTTCTCGACGATGTTTACCGCCAGATTGCCGATCTTATCCGCCATCGCTTTGATAAGCTGTGGGTTCTCAAAGCTGGCGATACACATTGTCTCCAGTCCCATGATCCGCATCATCCCGGAAAATATCGGGCCATGACAGAGTATAACTTTCATATTTTCCGGCAGGTGTTGCTCGATAAGGTCCATGTCTTTGTAGTAAACATCTTTCGTGCCTATCCAGGGATATTCGTTGAAGGTCTTTTCATCTTTTACACAGCCGGTTTCAAAAGTCGAAACCGATTTTGGCCTTTCAGGCATTTCCCTTACGCCTTCTGCAATTTTGACCTGGAACGAATCCGCGATAAACTGGCCTCTGATCTCTGAAAGCACATAGTCGTAACCCGCCTTTTGCCAGAACGAAACATACGTCGGGATGTCATTAACCGGCTCATCGAGAAAAGCCTCAATAACCGTAATCGGGATATCGTTTTCGCCTGTGGGGACATGGCTGGGCAAGCCTTCTCTGCTGACAGCTAATCTAAAATTTTCAAAGTTGTTCATTGTTTTCCTATTTCTTTTTTGAATACTTCCTGCATCTTTTTATATTGATCCCTGACGTGGTCGGTGTCCATGTTCTAACAAGCGTCGGTATCCGCCTGGTGTAAGCGGTGCGGACGCCATAAACCAAAGTTTGCCAGTCGGTGTGGGTGTGCTGAGCTTCAAGCCATATCCGGTCCATACCTTCGGTGGCGTACTCGATCATCTCGATCGAACCTGAATAAATGCCCGCTCCGATCGCGCATTCGCCAGCCGCTAAACGTTGCTTTAAATACATTTGATCTTACCTTTACGAGAAGAACGCGATCGTTTTTGCCAAGGCGTCAGCGTGTTTTTTCGCTTCGGCGATACTGAAGTGGTTGGTTTTAAATTGTACCATTCTCGGCTGAATATCTTCCAGTACCGGCAGACGCACCTGGCTGTAATCGGGAAGTAACCCTGCCCACTGCGGATAACGTTTCGGATTTTCAGCTACCTTTTTACTTAACTCAATAAATACCGGCTCAAGATTAAGAGACAGTAAACTCGCGTAGAAACCATCACCGTGAATCTCGACGAACTTCTTGCGAAATTCCAGCCAATCCGGTGCCCCTTCTTCGAGCTTGACGGTATAAGACCAGTATGAGTGAACATATCCATCCGGGGTTTTCTGCGGAGTCATCCATTTGCAATTCTTTACTACCTCAGCGATAAGTTTAGCCGATTCCGTTCTCATCTCTACGAGTTCATCGAGCCGTTCGAGGTCGCCCAAAGCTGCCGCTGCCGCGATTTCCGGTATGCGGAAGTTGTAGCCGAGGCAAGTGTGGCGGGCAAATGAAGGCATGCATCGAATTTCTTCCGGGATACCGATCGCACCAGGTTCTGCCGAAATTGCAGAGTAACCAAGTACGGCAGCTTTCCTTGCCTTTAAGGCAAGTTCCGGGTCGTTGGTAGTCAGTATCCCGCCGTCACCACAGGTCATGTGCTTAGAGCCCTGAAAGCTAAAACTTGCGAAATCGCCTATAGTGCCGACGAGTCTGTCTTTATAGTAGCCGAGAAAACACTGAGCATTATCTTCGATGACCGTCAGGTTATGCTCTTTCGCAAGTTCCATGATCGGGTCCATATCGCAGGCCAGCCCGTCGATCGCTACTGGGATGATCGCTTTTGTTCGAGGCGTGATCTTTCTGCGGATATCTTCGACGCTGATAGTAAAAGTATCCGGGTCGATATCGGCGAGGATAGGGATCGCGTTAACATAAAGAGCAACTAGCGCGGTGCTTGCCATTGTTCTGCCCGGCACGATAACTTCATCGCCTACGCCTACGTCGGCGGCAATAAGAGCCGAGTGCATCGTAGCTGTCCCGTTAGAGTGCAAAATAGCATACCTGGTTCCGAACTTAGCGGCGAATTCTTTTTCGAGCCTGCCGCAAAAACCTGTCGAAGTTGTGTTATGGAACCCGTAATCGAGTACCTCGTTTACATATTTACGCGAATTTTCCGAAACTCGCGGGAGTACTTTATCGCCTATCGACATTTTGCATTTTTCCTTTCTATCTATTCAAAACGTTTACAAATTTCCACTGCCTTGTCAGCTTCCGCCTCTATCCAGTCGGGACACTCACCTTCGTGCGGCATCAGGATATTTTCACAAACGCCGCGTTTTTTCAGGCACGCATTTAGCAGGAAGAACAATGTGGAGATTTCACCGCGACGGTCGAAACAGCCATTGGTAATCTCAAACAGTTTATCGATACATTCTTTTTGAATACTCTGAGCGGTCTCGGCATCGCCTGCATGTGCGGCGTTGCAGAGTTTTACGAATGGACGCGGATTTATATGAAGCAGACTTGCCGTCATAGCAGAACCGCCTGCCAGGATAGTGTCGGCGATCAGATGCTCTTTGCCCTGAATAAGCAAGAACTCTTTATCATCGCCAAGCAGATCGATCAATTCTTTAAAACGCTCGAAATCAGAACTTGAATCCTTAAAGCCGACAACTTTTTCATGTTTGGCAAGTCTGCTCAGCATAGCGGTCTCAAGCTTTGCACCGGTAAAGACAGGGATGTCATAAATTACCACCGGCAGGGGGCTTCTATCGGCGAACTCAGTGAAGATCGTCTCGATCTCCTGCATGTTATAATTGAAATACCCCGGGCTGGTCAGCACGGCAAACTGCGCACCAGCGTCAGCCATAAGCTGGGTATTCTCCAGCATATCTTCGAGGCTGTTAGCCATACACCCTGCATACAGTGGTACATCGCCGATATGTTCAGCAGCTGTTTTGCAGATCGTGATCTTATCTTTGCGAGAGAACCACGGGCCTCTGCCTGTAGAGCCGCAGATAAAAATCCCCGCACAGCCGGCATTGAGCATGTCATCGCAAACCGACTTCAATCCCTGCGTATCTACCTTGCCATCCTTGCTGCATGGCGTTACTATTGGTACTAACACTCCAAAATACTTCATGTCTTCTCCTGTTCTACATATTTACGAATTCGTGGTTAATATTACTATTTCAACTTGCCTATCTGCACTAAGTCAGTACGTGTTTTGAACGGGTTGTTTTCACCGCCTATGACGTAAAGCGTATCGCCGATTTTTACTACGCCGACATCAGCTACTGCTTTTTTCAATGGTGTTATCGCTTCATAATTATCTTTAATGGTATCGTATACGAGGCAGTCACTGGAGAAGTTGAGACGCATCCTATCGTCGCCGCTTCTGTGACGGCCGGTGACCAGATCGACACCGCCTGCAAGAAGGATATACCTGTCATCGATCGCAAGACTGGCACATGATGATTTGCCGTCCGGCATGGCGGTGCATTTTTCCCATTTGCCCGTGGCGACGTCAAATGACAGCACCCTTGAATGAGGCTGATACGGAATAAAGCTGTTTTCCACAACTCTTACGCTGCCTTGTTTGATAACGCTTTTTTTCATACCTTTGGTTACATCAGTACCGCCGAATATGTAAAGTTTACCGTTACAGGTCGTTGCAGAGGTCCAGCCGGGTTTAGACCCCGGGATATCGCCTACATGCTGCCAACCCTTTTGCAGGTTCTTAGTATCAAGGGCCATTACGCTTGCTGCTTCAGCAACGTCTCCTTTTTTGGATAGGTCGCCTTGTTCGCCCGCTGTAATGTAGATAACCTCGTCAATCACTCCGCCGACACAACTCCATCGGGGCCTGGGTAGTGAAGGTCCCTGAACCCATTTAGGATTTTTTTCTGATGTATCGAGAATAAAGGTTTCAGCGTTGCCCTTATCTGCGTTTCTGCCTCCGACAACATAGATTTTGCTGCCGATAGCAGCAACAAACGGATAACCTGCGGGATGCGGATAATCCGGCAAATTGCTCCACTTCATCTCTTTGGTATCTAACTGGTAAACCTTTGCCAGCCATATCTTCAGGTCCTTGCCATCAGGTGTTGTCACCCAGAAAGTTCCGCCTACAGTTACCACCGAATCACCAACGCTGGTTGTGCCGAGCGAAGTCTTTGGCTTTGGAACAACCGGCCCCCACGACCAATCGATCGCCGAAGGCTTAGTCGCACAACCTGCAATCATAAAAACTAAAAGACATACAATGATAATTCTTTTCATTTTAGTTCTCCTTTTTTGAATCCAAATTCATTTCACTAAGCTTACCTCTGCCCCATACAGTCAATTCCGCAGGAGCCTTGGTCTTGCTGATAATACAGCTGGTGATAAAACTAAAGATGAAAGTCGTGCCGAAGCAGAATGGGAAGTAGTAAATAAAATGTATGCTTTGACCGCTGAACTCAGCCTTTTGGATAAATATTGTTGCTGGTATGGCAATTAGCGTACCGACAATCCAGCCTTTGAAACAAGATTTTCTGCTGAACATCCCCAGTAAGAACAACGCCAGGATAGGCCCGCCAAAAAGGCCGATAAATGACATCGCGGCTTTCAATACATCGCCGATAGTCGTAGCGTAGAGACCGGCCAGAACAGCCAATGAGCCGATGACAAATGTTAAGATACGAGCAAGCCTGACGTCCTGTTTTTCAGTTCTTTGGGTTTTTCTAAGTGGTCTGACAAAGTCGTTCGTAACAACCGTAGCCAGAGAATTAATACCCGAATCCATACTCGACATCGCTGCTGCGAACACGCCGGTAATGATTATACCAGAGATTCCTCTGGGAAGTGCCTGCATAATATAATATGGGAACATCTGATCGTTCTTGACACCTTCAGCTAACATATTCGGATTAATAGTGTAATATGCAAAAAGTCCAAGGCCGATGAACAGAAGAAGTCCAACGATTGTAAAATCGAAGAATGAATTGGTGATCGCAGCTCTTGCCATACCCTTGAAGTCCTTGATAGCCATAAGCCTCTGCACTGTCACCTGGTCGGTTCCATAGTCCTGCATCATTTGGAAGAACAGCGATATACCAACCACAACTCCGCTCATCTTAAACAGGCTTAGATTTTTCAGATTAAAATCTATTATTTCCAAATGTGCCGGGTCAGCAGCTCTAACCGTCTCAATTATTCCGCCTACACCGCCGTCTACATTTCCGATCAAGCTAATCGCCACCCAGACCGCTCCGCCTGTAAGGACGATAAACTGCACAACATCAGCCCAAAGCACCGCAGAGAGCCCGCCCAAAACGGTATAAGAAATAGCCAAAATCCCCATCAAGAGGATAGCGAAGTAAACGTTCATTCCCGTTACAACCGATAGTGCAAGAGCAGGTGCGTATATCACAACGCCAAGCCATCCGAGTCTCGCCAAAAGGAACAGACCCGATACTACATACCTGGCTCCAGCTCCGTAACGCCTGAAAACATATTCGTACGATGTTGTAACATTGAGTTTGCGATAGAACGGATAAAAGATCAATACGATAAATGGAGCCGCCACAATGCTCGCGCATCCCTGCACAAGAAGAGCTATGTTTTCACTGAATGCGATTCCCGGCACGCCGATATAGGTCGTCGCACTGGTCAGCGATGCGAACATGCTCATCGCCACGATGATCCATGGCATTTTTCGGCCCGCAAGGAAATAATCCTCCGTGGTCTTTTGCCTGCGTGAAAATACAAAACCGATACTAAGCAGACCCGACAGATATACGAAAAGTATACCATAGTCCAACGCTCCAAATTTTGCTACTCCATCCATATTTATTTCTCCATTACAAAATTAAAAAAATCCTTTTCTAAGTTATCCATCCTGACGAGCCCCCGATGTGAAATCGGGGGATAACTCACTAGCAAAAAACCAGTTACATTTAATTGTCTCATCCGCAAATACAAGTCTAACAGTTTATACCAATTCGTTAAATTGGTCAAGCAATGCCATAAAATTATCGTAATTACTGCCGACTGCCACCGAATGGCTCGTCCCGAGCACAAAACCGCCGTTACCTGCGACATTTTTCATTACTTTATCGACGTCACCGCGTACATCCTCAGCTGTTCCGCCGATCAGGTTTTCAACCGGCACACCGCCCCATACGGCAAAATCGTCCTTATACTTTTTCTGCACCTCGGCAATATCCATTCCAGCAGAGGCCTGGATCGACTGATAACAATCGATACCCGCTTCGACGAACATATCCAGCACGTCCCAGTTGTTCCCGCAGGAGTGTTTGACAAGGGTTTGGCCAAACTCTTTAACATGGCTTATCCTCTGAGTAAAACCATGCAGGAACAATTCACGGTAAGTCCGCGGGTTTATCATGGGCCCGCCCTGAAACGCGATATCCTCACCCCAGAGAATTCCATCCTGACCTGGCCGGATATAATATTCATCCACCGCTTCTGCCTGCTTAACACGTGACATATATATCTCTTTGACCTCTTCAGGCCGCGACGCGATTTCCATCATACCGCGCTCCATCCCGCCCAATAGCAGCCAGACATTTTCATCGCCGGCAGGCCCTAATATAAATTTATCTTTACCAAACGCATCAATAAAAGCATCCACCACCTCGAAGATAGATTCGTCAGGCCGTTCAACCTTACCATCCCAAAGCTCATCTTCGAGTTTATACTGTCTCGACCATTGCCCCGGATCCTCGACCATCGTAATATCTTTAGTCACCGGCGAATATTTATAAACGCAGCCAGCCTTATCAACCCAGGTGCTGTCATCGATTTTTTTCGGTGGGTCCGGCTCATAATCTTTCGGCGGACACATACCAGCCGCATCACAGCAGACCGGAATAATATCAATAATATCAAGCTTCTTATAAAGCTCTATCCCATCCTCGATCCAACTCTGCACAACCTCATCCCGCCGACCTTCCCAGAAAGCGATCTGTGATTTAGCCTTGGCCCGCCAGTAAGTTTCCCTGCCGAGAACTTTACCAGCCGTATCCGAATCAATTGCGAAAAACCCTAACGCGGGGCGATCCGGCAGGCCTCTGGAAAACGCGATTTTAGCTCGCTCTTTTGAATTCACTTTTTAAATTTTCTATAATTAAACACCTCAAGAAAATCACAGCAGCGATCCCTTACCGCCTCGAACCACGCATCCCGACGGGGCGGATTAGCCACTATTGCCAACTTAGGCTTCGCAGGCATCTCGGAATCCAATACCTTCTGACCTAAAACACCGTCAGTAACGAGCTTCTCTAACTGCTGCTGGTCGAAGATGTTACTCAGATTACCCAAAACATTCCGCGCAACTGCCTGCCCGCCATTAACCGCCAACGTTGTATAAACGTTTATCTTCACAAAACCATCGTCACAAAGTTTCGGAAGATCTTCCGGCTTAACCGACGAGGTTCCATGCAGACACATTATTTTTCCAACCGCCTCGCTAATTTCTTTTGCACGGTCAGAGCGATACTTAACCTGATCAGCTGTAGCCCGGTGTTCGGTTCCCACATTAGGAACGATGATCTCTACGCCGGTTTCGCTGAGAAACTTTTTGGCCTGCTTAACAGTAGTAGGCTCATTTTTCTGCTCACCGCCACTGTATTCAAAAATCTCATCCACCGCGCCTTCGACTACCACTTTGCCTTTTACCTTTTCAACGTAAGCCGCGGTCATTCGCATATTTTCCTCGAATGGTTTTTCGCTGGCGTCGTACATTATCGTTGCGAATTTATCGGCAAACATTTCCATAATGTCACTATCGAGCCACGGGAATCCGTGATCCAGATGCGGCAGAACTCTCAGCTTGCGATAGGGACTGGTCTCGCCCATGAACATTTCCAGATCAGAAAACATCATTCTCGTACCAAGTACAGTATCGCCGCAGGCAGGTAAAAGTGACATTTGTCCGCGAGGCGGATAGCGACAGGTCCACGCAGGTATTACCGGCAGATCATCAACGCCAATTTTATCACCGATCTTCAAAGAAGAAGCAAGGATACCCTCAAGCGTTTCCCTGTCTTCACAGCAAAACGCAGGCAGCGCGATCCCAAGCCCAGCCGCCTCAGCGTAAACATCCATCACAGCTTTATAATCTGTTATCAGTGGCATTAGTTACGGTCCCTTTCTATTGGCTAAGCATATTTTTAATTTCAATTGAGACTTTTTCAGCACTTGGTATATGGGCACTTTCCAAAGTTGCCGCCATTGGCGGCGGCACGTTCAACGCCCCGACAACCTGTACCGGGCAATCCAGATAGTCGAAACTCTTACTCTGAATTTCATAAGCGATATGTTCGCCAAAGCATCCGGTTTGCGGCGCCTGGTTCAGGACAAGGGCCTTACCAGTCTTTTCGACCGATGCTAAAATAGCATCCATGTCCAACGGATAAATACTGCGTATGTCAACGATCTCAACTGATACGCCGTCCACGGCCAATTTTTCAGCAGCTTCGATCGCGACATGAACCATTTGGCTGTACGTGACAACAGTTATGTCACTACCCTGACGCTTAACGTCCGCTTTGCCGAACTCTATCGTATATTCCTCATTGGGCACCTGCCCCTTAACATTGTACAGCAGTTGATGCTCGATAAAGATAACCGGGTTATCATCTCTGATCGCTGTCTTTAATAATCCTTTTGCGTCGTATGGTGTTGCCGGTGCCACGATCTTCAACCCCGGTATATGAGCCGGCACAGCTTCAAGGCTCTGTGAGTGCTGGCCGGCATACCCTTTGCCGCCGCCGGTCGCCGTGCGTATCACCATAGGAATAACAGCTTTGCCGCCGAACATATACTTATTCTTAGCAGCCTGGTTACCCACCTGGTCCATCGCCATCAAAATAAAGTCGATATACATCAATTCGACGATAGGCCTTATCCCTGTGATCGCCATCCCGACAGCCGAACCGATAATCGCCGACTCGGAAATAGGCGAATTAAAGACCCGCATCCCGCCGAAGGTTTCGTATAATCCGTTGCTCGCGCCAAAGGCACCGCCATGTTCACCGACATCTTCGCCGTAAAGCAGAACTCTCTTATCGCGAATCATCTCTTCTGTCATTGCCTCGATTATCGCGTGACGATAACTAAGCAGCCCATTACGATCTCGCCTGTCCCTGACAACCGAAGCGTTGTAGTCGGTGGTCTTTACTTGAGCCGGGACAGTTTCGCTGGTACTGTCAGAGAACAACCCTTCGTAAATCGTCACCGGATCAGGGTCAGCCGATTTTGCCGCACTTCGCGTGATCTCCCTCATGTTTTCAGTTATCTGCTCATGTTCCGTGGCTGCCTGCTCAATTGTTAATAAACCATTTGCTATCAAATCCTTTTCAAGCCTTGCGATCGGGCATTGCTCCTGCCATGCCGCGACTTCGTCTTTGCTGCGGTACCGCTGAGAGTCACTTAACGAATGTCCTCTGAAGCGATACGTAATAGTTTCCAGAAGTACCGGCCCCTTACGCTCTCGACATATCGCCGCCACCCGCAAAACCGCATCCCTGACCGCCAGAACATCCATGCCATTAACAACTTCGGCGTGCATTCCATCTTCCATATCGTAGGCAAAACCTCTGCGGGCAAGATAATCAATCCCTGTTATTTCTCCGCAGCCCTGCCCGGTCATGCCGTACATATTATTTTCAACAAGAAAGATCACCGGCACACCCTTATCCTTAAACTGAGCCATAGTCGCCAAATTTAACGACTCGTGCCATATCCCGTTATTCGCTGAGCCGTCGCCGTGAAAGCACAGCACAATATTATCTTTACCCTGCATCATAACGCTTAGCCCGGCGCCAGCGGCGATACCGAGACTGCCGCCCACGATCGCGTTAGCCCCGAGGTGGCCGGCATTAAAGTCGGCAATATGCATCCCGCCTCCACGGCCCCGACAATAACCCTGCTCCTTGCCCATGAATTCCGCCATGGTGCGATACAGATGAACATCCATCGCCTTATCTATTAGCGTTTGCTTGTCACTTTCAAAATCGACCTCCGCGATAAAATCCTTAAGCTCAGCGTCACTCGATTCGTAAAGGGCAAACGCGCCCTTGGCAATCCCATGACCGTGACCGCGATGACTTGAAGTAATATAATCGCTTTTGGCGATAGCGGCGTTGGCTCCGATCGCGACAGCTTCCTGACCGATCGAAAGATGCGTCGCACCGATGAATTTGTATCCATCGAAAGGTACGAACTGACCGTTACGCAGCTCGATTATCATCTGCTCAAAATCACGGTTGTAAAGCATTATCCGATATAATTGCAATGCCTGTTCGCTGCTCAACCCAGCTTTTAGTTCATCTTTGAGACTCTTATTATAAGAGAACTTCTTGACCGTACCAAATTTCAACTCACCTTTCGAAAAATCCGGCAGCATATCTTTAGCTAAAACCATTTTAAATTAGTCTCCTTTTTTTAAATTACATTATCGAACCGCCGGAGACGTTTATCGCCTGACCGGTAATAAATGACGCGTTTTCACTTACCAGAAACACCGCCGTCTCAGCCACGTCTTCAGGCGTGCACAATCTGCCCATCGGGATCTTACTTTCAAAGTAAGGCTTAACTTCTTCAGGTTTCATATTCCGCTTTTTCGCGTAGTCGCCGATCATCGCGTCCCACAAGGGCGTAAACACAACTCCCGGACATATCGCGTTAACTCGAATGCCGGCCTTTGCGAATTCCACCGCAAGCGATTGTGTCAATCCAATGATCCCGAACTTACTCGCGCAATACGCCTCATAGTGAGAGTTACCCGCCTTACCCGACTGCGAACTCATATTCAGTATGACACCAGTTTTTCTCGGCAGCATCCTTTTTATCGCCGCCTGACAGCCGTGAAACGCTCCGGTCAAATTTATCAATAAAGTTTTGTCCCAAAGCTCCTGACTGCATTCCAAAAATGGAACTATATATGAAACGCCGGCATTATTAACAAAAATATCCAAAGACCCTAATTTGCTTTCAACCTCTTCGGCCATAGCCTCTACGGATTCTTTGTTACCGACATCAACCTTAAACCCCATCGCCGAAGCACCAATTTCGCCAGCGGTTTTTTTCGCCATCTCAAGATTAATATCCGCGATCGCAACCATGGCGCCTTCACAGGCGAATTTCTCAGCGATAGCCTTACCTATTCCGCTCGCGGCTCCTGTAACTATTGCAACTTTGTTTTTTAGTTTCATTTTTACTCCGGCTTCATTAAAACTTTAAGACCTTCTTCGTTTCTCATAAGCTCAAGACCATCCATAAATTTCTCTAATGGCAGCCTGTGTGTTATGATATTTTTACTTATAAGCCCCTTATCCAGCAGCTTGACCGCAAGTTCGACGTGATAAGGCGTACTATCCGAAGCGCCGCTTATGAACAGCTCGCGATAATGGATCAGCCGAGCGTCGATTTTTAGTTCGGACCCGCCCTTAGGCAGTGACGCGAACAGGTTTATCATCCCGCCTTTGCGAGCCATACTAAGTGCCTGCTCCTGCGCCGGTGCCGCCGGTGCTGTAACCATAACAACATCGGCACCTATACCAGCCGTCAATTTCATCACTTCTTCAGCCGCGTCCGTTTTTGAAGCGTCAATTATCTCGTCAATTCCCAGTTGCTCTGCCAGCTTCAATCTGTTGGCCGAACGCTCGGTAACAATTACTCTCGTTGCTCCATTTGCCTTGGCAACCTGTGTGTGGATCGCACCGAGCGGACCGCACCCGACGACTACAACAGTGTCACCGGTTTTTACCCCTGCCAATATCTGAGCATTCACCGCGCAGCTTACAGGCTCTGCCAATGCTGCCATCTCGCCAAGTGACTGCGGTACCTTGACCGCGTTACCGCCTGTAACACCGGCAGGTGGAACAGCTATATATTCAGAGAATGCTCCCGGATAATCGTAACTTACAGGTTTAAGATTTTCGCAGCGATTGGTAAAGCCGGCCCGGCAAACCGCGCAGCTTCCGCAGGAAATACTCGTCGCCATCGTAATACGTTCGCCAACTTCATAGCCTGCCGCGTCTTTGCCGACCTCAACAATTTCGCCGACAAATTCATGCCCGATCACCTGCGGAGGCTTTATCCGAGGATTGCCTTTAAGGTACATCTTTATATCCGTTCCGCAGATCGCGCAACCTTCGACCTTAACCAGCAAACCGCCCGCTTCTAATTCTGGCTCCGGCGCATCTTCAACACGAATATCACCTTTGTCATAAAATCTAACTGCTTTCATTGCTTAACTCCTGTCAATTATTTTTTGCTTCCAAAACGATACGTTGTTGTTCCGTTGTAACCGTCAGAGCCCATCTCTTTTAGATACTCTTTTGCCTGGGCGATAAAATCAAGGCCCACAAGTTCGTTCCACGCATTGATCAGCTTTTTAGTAACAGGCCCCGTTTTGCCATCCCCAAGTTGACGGCCCTGCACCTTCACACAGGGCATTAAAGTAAAAGCCGTCGAAGTGAAAAACGCTTCATCCGCGTTTATGGCATCATAAGTATTGAGATTGCACTCGATGACCTCAATCCCCATTTCTCTGGCCAGTTTCATCGTATATTTACGCCTTATTCCTCGAAGTATATTTCTCGGCTCAGGCGTGAAAAGCTTTCCATCTTTGACCAGGAAGAAATTCGAGCCTGTCCCCTCTGCGATAAAGCCGTCAGGATCGAGCAAAAGCGCCCACGCTGTTGGATCATCAACAAGAGAAACATCCAGATTCGCCATAAGATAATGTATTCTGCTTCGGTTCTTGATCTTTGGATCAAGCAGGTCAGCTGGTATCATTCTTTGCGATGGAAAAACCGCATGAACGCCGCTGTCATACAAAGGTGCAAGCGCTGAAACGGTCCACTTGACCGGAAAGTCACTGATAATCACATTCGGAACCGCTTCAGTGCCGAAAACCTTGGCATACATCGAAAGCGGGCCTCTGGTCACATCGATCATTATCCTGTGCTCGTCAGTATCCTTAAACGCGGGCTTATTTACTTCGATCGTCTTGTAAACAGCCTCTTCCATTTCCTCAGGCGTCATCTCCAACGGCACCTTGAGCATCTTTACTCCCGCGTATATCCTGTCGATATGTTCGCGCAGTAAGAATTGCTTTTGATTAAACGACCTTGTCATATCGAAGATCATATCGCCGAACATAAGCGCAGAATCAAAAATCGAGACCTTCGCCTCCTTTTCAGGCACAAACTCGCCATTGAAATAGACCTTTCTTTGTGTACTCATTTTTCCAGCCCTTTCTTTTATTAATCCATTCTCAATCCGCCGTTGATGGCGATGCATTCACCGTTTATATAACTTGCAGAATCCGACGCCAGGAAGATCACTACCCCCGCGATATCTTCCGGCTCACTTAGCCTACCGACAGGTGTCAGCCCCTTGAGACTCTCAAGGCTCTCCTTAGTCGAAAATTTCTCATGGATCTGAGTCAGCACAACACCCGGTGCGAATGCGTTTGAAGTAATTCCGTGAGGCCCAACTTCCTTAGCCAGTCCCTTTGTAAGATTGCTCAGTCCGCCCTTAGCGCTGGCATAACTTGACCCACCAGGACCGCCGCCGGAATTCGCCGAGATCGACGAGGTATTGATGATCCTGCCCCAGCCTTTTTTCTTCATCGCTGGTATCGCGTATTTACTGCAGATCATCGCGCTTGTAAGGTTAAGAGCAACCGCCTTATCCCAGACGTCCATCGGCATATCTTCAACAGTATGAAGAGCGATTTGCGTACCGGCATTGTTGACCAGTATATCGCATGTCCCGCCGCACTTTTCTTCTGTCTCTTTGAACATTTGCTCAACCGCTTCACAGTCGGTAACATCGACCTTAATTGCCACTGCCGATTCGCCAATACTATCAGCCGTTTTCTGTGCCTCTGCAATATCAATATCCGCTATCACAACCCTGGCACCATTATCAGCAAAAGCCTCAGCGATCGCCTTGCCAATTCCCCTCGCAGCACCTGTAACCACTGCGACCTTACCGCTTAGATCAACCTTAATAAATCTTCCATCCATAATAAAACCTCCTAAAATAGTGCCGCGAAGCGGCCTCAACAATTTTACACTTTACCTTTTAACTTTTATTTTTTTTAAAGCATTTGAACGATTTCAAGAAACGTACCATCCGGGTCCTGACAGAAAAACAGCTTCGCCTTACCGTCAGGTGACACTATCGGGGCGTTATTACACTTAACCCCTTTAGCCGACCATTCTTCGTATGTCTTATCAACATCTTCCACAGTAAAAGCAACGTGAGCCGGCCCTATCTCATACAGCTTATTATCAGCGTGCCTTTTCATAGGATGCGCCCGATATTGCAATAGCTCGATCATCCCGCCGTCTTCAGCAACCATCTTAACCATTCGCAGATCGATCCCTTTATCCGCACTGATGGTATCGATAAATTCCCCCTTTTCGACAAAATCGATTACAGTCTCCAAACCCAAAAGGCCGCCATAAAACTCCACCGATCTTTCCATATCCGTTACCACAATACCACTATGGCGAATATTCTTCATTACCATTTCGATCTCCTAAAAAAAAATTACGAACCTGCGTTCTTATACTTTGTCATTATTTCTTTTGCCTGTTCTACCGTTTCAGCCTGACAGCTCAAAACCGCGCCGGTCGGGTACTTGGCCGCCGCCTCACCTGAGATAAGCTGCTCCGGCGTAACAGTTATATTCATTATTGGTATTTTGCGACTTGCGCATTTGGCATAGATTGCGTCTATATCCATCATATAAGTCTGCCCAAAATCCAGGCCTAAAAGGCCCTTGGTTTCAAGCAGGACATCGATCTGATGCGAACCATCCCCGCAAAAATGTATCGAGCCGCCGCCAAGTTCAGTCAAAACGTATTCATCGTGCTTCTGGACCAAATCCTTATAAACCTGCGGCGAAACATTAATGATCGAATCGTTACGGATCAGTATTTCACCAGGTATCATATACCCATGCTGACAGGTAAGCTCCGGGCTCGATCGGTCTACCGATACCGGCTTGAGATGTTTGTAATATGCTACTGTAGTTTTCGCCACCAGGCTAAGCAGGTTCCCGATAAGTTCCGGCTCATCATATAAATGCAGAAATATACCACTTCCGCACAGCAGTTCAGCCACATCGAAAGGCCCCTGCGGATCGGGCTTTGCGATCTGGATCGCCTGCTTGCATTTCGGATAGTCATTGAGCTTTTCGTTGTAGAACTGCATAAATTCATAGACCCTGCCGGCCAGTCCGGCATTGATCTCAGGCACACCTTTATCAACGATCTCTCTTATTTTATCAAGGTCCCTGAACGGTTCGACCCAGGGCCACATATCCGTCCGGATCTTCCAGTTGCCGCCTAACATACTCGATACTACCACCGTCCCATGATCACTGCGAAGTGCCTTGGCGCCGTCATCGCACGTTTCCATACAAAACTTCACACGCACCAGCAACTCGTTGTACATCATCTTAGCAGGGTCCTCAAAAGCCTCCTGATAAGATATAGGCCCCAAAGCCATAGCGTACTGCTGACACTCTATCGTCAAAGGCGGACGGTCAACTGCCTCGTAATTCAAAGCCCTGGCGTACCGCTGATCGATCTCTAAACATTGCTCAAAATCAATATTTTCCTCGATATCTTCCAGCAATCTATCTAACTGTTCCATTCAACCGTTCTCCATTACTTGATCTGCGCCATAATATGTTCATAGACCAGTTTCCTGGCCATCTCAGCATTTCCTTTTTCAATGCTATGGTAAATTGCCTGGTGCAAAGCATTGCTTTTCTCAAATTCATTGTCGGTGGCATAAAGATTTGCTTTGCTCTTATGATTAAACTGCTCGACGATCAACTGCCCAAATATCTCGATCACCGGATTGTGTGCCGCGGTAAGGATCGCCAGGTGAAACTGCTCGTCGGCGTCATCGAGTTCCTTACTTGCTTTATTAGAAGACAGCATCTTTTCAACAGTCACAAGCATCTTAAGTAAATCTTCAGCCGTCCGTGACTTGGCAGCTTCTTCAGCGATACCACTTTCGATAGCCGCTCGTGCTCGAACCATATCTTCAAAGGTATAACCCTTTTCTTCGAGTTGCCAGGCGATCGGTTCACTAAGCACCTTCACCGAAGGGCTCTTGACGATAGTCCCTCCACGACGTCGAGTCTCGACCAATCCCTGCTGACTGAGAATGCTAAGTGCCTCGCGAAGTCTGCGCAAACCAACATTGAGCTTCTGACAAAGTTCGGGATGAGTTGGCAGACGCTGACCGGGAAGAATATTCTCCTTCTGAATAAAATCCTGCAATTGCCGGGCTACAGAAACACCATTTGGATCGGCCATAGCTGCCTCCGGTTATCATGGCATCTAATCAATTATCATGTCATCATATCTCGCGGCAAAAATAAATGCAAGCCTTTTTTTAAAAATTTTCGCTTAACATTTATAGCTAAATTTCAGCTTCGGTTTCATCAGAACCTGTGTTGCGAACATCTTTTTTGCCGAAATGCTGGACTACCTTATCAAATTTACCAAGCAGCTTTAGAACAATTATGGCCATTATGGTAGTGATAAAGGCAAGTAGAAAGAACCCCGCCCCACAGGCCATACCTATACTGGAGACAAGCCAGATAGTCGCGGCAGTAGTTAGGCCATGTACCCCGCCTCTGTCGCGAATAATAGCGCCGGCACCGAGAAAACCGACACCTGTAACGATCTGAGCGGCTATTCGGGTAATTGAATCGTTGTCCGGGCCGCCCATTTGTTTTGAGATTATCGTAAACACAGCCGCCCCAAGGCATATCAGCACATTGGTCCGCAGACCGGCTGCCTTACCGCTGATCTCACGCTCAGTACCGATCGCAGCTCCAAAAATTACCGCCAATACTACACTGACTACATCGACCAGATTTAAATCCATTGCATTCTCCTTATACCTTGTTACAAATTCATTGTGAAATAGTTTTTATCATTAGTCGCTAATCATCCGCTCTTTGATCCGTTTACATTTCCCCTTTTTGAGTAGATCTTCACTCATAAATTCACTCATTTGCCATGCCCTCAAACTCAACACATTTTAGACAACATAAGTCGAAGCCGCGGTCGTTCCGCCTCTGCCGGTCCAGTTCGTATGAAAGAATTCACCTCTTGGCTTATCAACTCTCTCGTAAGTATGGGCGCCGAAATAGTCACGCTGCCCCTGCAGCAGATTTGCCGGCAGCCTCTCAGATCGATATCCGTCATAAAACGCCAGCGCCGCCCCGATAGCAGGCATCGCAATACCCATCTCGACTGCCGCGGTAACTACTCGCCGCCATGCCGATTGAGCCTTTACCACCGCGTCTTTAAAGAACGGGTCAAGCAGCAGGTTCTCGAGTCCCGCGTTATTATCGAACGCCTCTTTTATCTTACCGAGAAATACCGAACGAATGATACAGCCGCCGCGCCACATCAAAGCGATTCCACCATTATTTAAGTTCCACCCATATTCCTTCGCCGCCGCACGCATCAACTGATAACCCTGTGCGTAGCTAATGATCTTCGATGCGTAAAGACTCTGTCTAAGATCGTTGATCATGGCTTTTTTGTCACCGGTAAATTCACCGCTCGGACCGGTAAGAACTTTAGACGCCTCAACTCGCTCATCCTTCAATGCCGAAAGACATCTCGCGAAAACCGCTTCACCGATAAGCGTCAATGGCTGACCCAGATCAAGTGCCGCGATTGCCGTCCATTTACCCGTACCTTTCTGCCCAGCCGTATCGAGTATCAGATCGACAACTTCGTTTCCATCTTCGTCCTTATACCCGAGAATGTCACGTGTGATTTCGATCAGATACGAATCAAGTTCACCATCGTTCCATTCGGCAAACACATCGTGCATTTCGTTGTTGCTCATACCAAGCCCCTTGCTCATCATCTGATACGTCTCGCATATCATCTGCATATCGCCGTACTCGATACCGTTATGCACCATCTTAACGAAGTGTCCCGCACCGTTTTCGCCAACCCAGTCACAGCAGGGCTCACCGCTATCTGTCTGGGCGCATATTTTCTGGAAGATTTCCTTAACCGCAGGCCACGCTTTCGGCGAACCGCCTGGCATCATCGAGGGCCCCAGCAATGCGCCTTCTTCACCGCCCGATACGCCCGTACCGATATACAATTTGCCCTGCTCTTCGACCTTCTTACACCTGCGAATAGTATCGGGAAAATGACTGTTACCGCCGTCGATAATAATGTCACCGTCATCGAGGTAAGGCAGTACTTTATCAATAAAAGCATCGACCGGTTCACCAGCTTTGATCAGCATCATAACCTTACGTGGCGACTTAAGATTAGCGCAAAGCTCTTCAATAGAATGACACCCAATAATATTCTTACCCTTAGCTCTGCCTGCCATAAAATTATCAACCTTCGATACCGTACGATTAAAACAAGCAACGGCAAACCCTTTGCTTTCCATATTAAGGATCAAATTCTCACCCATCACTGCCAGCCCGATCAAACCGATATCTGCTTTCGACATTTCCCTGAACCTCTCTATCTAAAATTCGTGTTAATTCGTGAACATTCGCCCGCCGTGCCGCGCCCATCGCGGCAGGTGGTTAATATTTTTTTTATTCTTTTTTCTCTGCGTCATTTGCGTTCTCTGCGGTAAAATTCTTTTATCTTTTCCTTTGTGCCTTTTATATCATTTCTTCCAAGGAGGATTCTCAGGCAGATAACCATCGAACTCAGCAATAACATTCTCTTCATAAGCCCCGGCATATTCGCCATTGATAAACTTATCGAACGCCTCATCATGGAACCTCTTCCATGAGTTTGGCTCATCGCCCGGATTGATCGGATAGAACAAAGCGTTATTGGCCTTGGCAGCTTTCATATCACCAGGAGCATCGCCGATCATCAGAACATGATTCTCTTTATACTTGCCATTAGTCGCGATATCTAAGTGTTCCTTTTTCGTTCCCATTTCCTGACCAGCGATCACCCGCGCGTACTTTGCGATATCGTGTTCTTCCCATTCACGCTCAAGTGCTTCGTTGGGAGTCGCAGAACATACGATCACATCAGCCTGACCCGTTATCTTTTCAAGACTCTCACGAACGAACGGGAAGGGCGGTATATCCTTAACGATCTCACCTATAACCTCGTTAACTTTTTCGCTCCACTCCAAACAGTGCTCCAATTCTTTTCTGGCTTCTCCATTAGTAGATTCCAAGGCCTGCTTGAGCCCTTCATTACTAAGCAAACTCGCCGGATCGTTAACCCATTTGCAATAATGCGAAAATTCCGGAACCTCGAAACCTCTCGCTTTAACCATAGGATGACCAGGCAACAGCTCGGTCAAAATGCGATTGATAGTCTTATGCCTGTTCCAGCCCCTGGTCTTGCTGAACAGGTCCGCAAAATCCTTACACTCACGAGCCGCTTCCGCTACTGGCTGCAAATGAAAATACTTGATCATCCACGGACAAAAACATTCCCGCTGCTTGATACCCATCGTATCGAACACACAACCATCCGAATCGATCCCAACGAAAAACTCTTTAGTAGCCTGCAATTCCTTCAACACCATAGCCGGATCACCATTGCCCATTACTAATTAAACCTTTCCTTTTTATTAAAACGGTCATCCCGATTTATCGGGATTCAACACCCTTGAGATCGAATAATTCTTTCATATTTCCCGTCCTTAATAGAAAACGCTGAAGCTAATGAATTTTACTATTCTTGTCAAGCCATTTCACCGTTTCGAGCCGCGACCGTTATGGTCACCACCGACCAAAACGGTTCATCCGTGCACAACTGCAATAAATATATAAACTTGCCGCGTTTTTTTAGCCACCAACTGTACCATAACGGTCAATTCCCTTTCAAAAAACCCTTTTTTGAAAAACAAAAAAACAGAGTCGTAACTTGCTGACAATAAAGCACTTAAATTTTTTTTAAAATTCCACCAGAGTTTGGCACAGCCCTCGCTATAAGATAAGTGCAACTGACGAACGAAAACAAAAAAACGAAAAGTTCTTTAAAAAGTAAAAATGTATGAGAGCTGACGCGGCTGACAATTTGGCCGCGATTATATAGAGGCTCACGACGAGTTTTCTCTTCTCCCAAGCTGAGCTTGTTGGCCATCCTGGCTGTGGGCTCGGCACAAGAACAACCACGACATTGTCGTGTTAACAATAGATTTTCATAAAACTCTCTCTCCTCTTCTTCGCTGGGTTAGTTGGGCAAAAA
>JBHPGW010000039.1:0-24490 GCA_042569785.1 Planctomycetota bacterium
CTTCCATAGTTTTTTCTCATATAACTGTTGCGGCTATTCGCCGAGCAAACTTGCATGGCTGAGCAAAAAGGCCGGCGTAGAGGTTGCCGGCGTAGTCGATTTCGACGTTTTAGATGCCTTGGAAGAGTTCTACGCAGCAGCTTGTCTGCTCAACTTAAAGGCCTGTGCAGGGATCGAAACGCGGGTTTTCGTGCCGGAATTCGCAACCAGAGTCATCAATTCGCCCGGCGAGCCTGGGATATCATATCATGTGGGTGTAGGTTTTCCGATTGCTAAGCCCCAGGAGAGGCAGACGGCGGAATTTCTAAAAGGTATTGGCAACAAAGCTCAGCAGCGTAACCAAAGCCTGACAGCTCGCGTAAATGAGTATTTAAAGCCGGTAGAACTGGATTTTCAAGCTGATGTCTTGTCGCTGACGCCTTCCGGCAATCCGACAGAGAGGCATATCTGCCTTGCCTATACCCGTAAAGCCAGAGCGATTTTCAGCGATGATAACGACTTGGCCAAATACTGGTCGGAAAAACTCAGCGTTGAAATTGGGACATCGGAGTTGCCGGAATCCGGCGATTTGCTAAATACCATCAGGGCTAAAACCATGAAGCAGGGCGGTGTAGGCTATGTCAAGCCTGACAAAGATTCTTTCCCGTTAATGGCGGATATGAACGCTTTCATCCTGCAAGCTGGGGGTATACCGGTATTTACCTGGCTAAACGGCCTTACCGATGGAGAAAAGGCTATAGATGAATTGCTGGAAGTCTCTATGAGCACAGGAGCAGCAGCGGTCAATATCATCCCTGACCGTAACTATACGCCAGGTATATCCGATGAAAAGCTGGCCAAACTTTACGATATCGTTGAGCGAGCCGAAAAACTGAATTTGCCGGTAGTTGTAGGAACGGAAATGAACAGTCCAGGCCAGAAATTTGTCGATGACTTCAAGAGCAAGGAACTGTCTCCTCTGGTGCCGATATTCTTAAAGGGAGCTCATATCGTCTATGCGCATACCATACTCGGGCGAAAGGCCGGCCTGGGGTATACAAGCAAATGGGCAGCGAACAATTTCAACTCGGTGTCTGAAAAAAACAAATTCTTCGAGTCGGTCGGAATGTCACTGCTGCCTCAAAAGCAAAATATTCTGGCGAACCTAACTGACAACTCAACGCCAAAAGAAATACTGGATTTGATTTAACATTTTAGGTATCATCACTCTTTGTTCTTGCGCTGACGGTAATGCAAAGAATCGTAAAGTTTTATTTTTAAATGTCTTACAAAGGAAATATAGACATGACTGATATTCCTAAACAGCAGCAGGCGGTGCAGTTAGTTGGGCCCGACGAACTTGTTTTTAACGATTCCAAAGAAGTTTTTGAGCCTGGCCCTCACCAGATACTCTGCCGGGTCGAAGCGACTGGGCTGTGTTTTTCCGACCTTAAGTTGTTGAAACAGTTTTCTGCCCACGTTCGCAAAGGGCCTATCGAATCTGGTCTCGATCTTGGCATACTTGACGAGATACCAAGTTATGTCCCCTGCGCAAAGCCGACAGTCCCAGGCCATGAAGCGGTAGTGATAGTAGTACAGGTAGGACTGGAAGTTGAGGACTATAAGATCGGTCAAAGATACCTGGTTCAGGCCGATTATCGCTGGCTCAAAACCGCTACTTCAAACGGGGCTTTCGGGTATAATTTCGAGGGCGCTTTGCAGGAATATGTCCTTATGGATGAAAGAGTTATAACTTCCCCGGAAGGCGATTCAATGCTGTTACCCGCTTCGGTTGACCATTCAGCTGCGGCCATCGCCCTGGCTGAACCATGGGCATGTGTCGAAGAGGCCTATGCAAATAAAGAGCGTCAAACCATAAAAAATAACAGTAAAATGCTGATTATCGCTGAGACCGCGATCGATGACAATGCTCTGAGCGATCTGTTTGATAATTACGGCAAACCAGGCAATATTACCTGGCTGGGCGAAGGTGCGGCGGCTGATCCTGGTGTGCCAGTAACCGAATTGTCCGATAAAACAGAGCTTCTCGATGCTGAATACGACGATGTCGTGTATTTTGGCTCTCAAGCTGAAACTGTCGAAATGCTGTTCGATAAAGTTGCTTTGGATGGGATATTGAATATTGTTCTTTGCGGTGGCAAGTTCGGCTGTGAGATCAACGCTAAGGTCGGCAGGGTGCATTACGGCGGTATCCGGGTGATCGGTACTGTCGGCTCGGCTCCAGCTGACTCAATGAAAAATATCCCAGCTACGGATGAAATTCGCACCGGTGATAAGATAAACGTGATCGGCGCAGGTGGTCCTATGGGCATCATGCACGTGATACGAAATATCTGCCAGGGCGTAGAAGGCGTAACGGTTTTTGCCGGCGATGTCGACGACGAAAGATTAGCCGCCCTTTCCAAGATCGCAGTTCCATTAGCGGAAAAAAACAAGGTCACTTATAAAACCTACAATGCGAAAACGAACAAAATTGCCGAAGCTTTCGACTATATCGCCCTGATGGCACCGATCCCTGCATTAGTTTCGCAGGCTATTCAAGACACTGCCAGCAAAGGACTTATAAACATTTTTGCCGGCATTCCGGCAACCGTTGTTGGTGCACTCGACCTCGATGCTTATATTGAAAAGCAGTTATACTTTATTGGTACCAGCGGTTCTACTCTGGACGATCTTAAGCTGGTGCTGGACAAGGTTGAAACTGACCAACTCGATACCAACGTCTCGGTCGCGGCCATTTCGGGTTTGGCTGGTGCTGTTGAAGGAATCAGAGCTGTCGAGAATCGGCTCATCGCAGGCAAGATACTTGTTTATCCAGCCTGCAAAGATATCCCGCTTACCAAGTTAGGCGAGCTACAGGACAAGTACCCCAATGTCGCGAAATGTTTGAACGACGGCCTGTGGACAAAAAAAGCCGAAGACGCCCTTTTGAAACATCACTCAAGCTAACTTGCAAGCTCACGTAACCGCCTACCCAGCAACACGTTAGAAATATGCAGCCATAACAGAACAACTTGGATGTTATCATTGCCTCAGGATAACTATATCCACAAAATCCAGATATTTTTCTGTGCAGCCGATCCTCCTTTTGTTTTGGAATTTAGAACTATCCGTGCGAACTATAGAAAATCGCTGGCTATACCCCCCCCCCGACTATTTGTAAGCAGCGATCTGTTGGATAATGTATACAGGTTGGCCGCGTGCACTATTTCAGCCTAATTATTGCCTCGCAGGATTGATTTTCTATGGCATGTACACCGGTGGTAGTAAGTATCTATTGTGCTATGGCTCGGTAGTTTCTTTTTTCTGGCTTTGTATATCACAGCAACTTGTCGCCACCTTATGACCAGGAAGTTACTATGTTGGGTGACTTCGTGAGTTGCCGGGCTTGCTGCAAGTCGGGAAAATTTGTTCGATGTTCCACGTGAAACAATTCTGAAAAACAACATAAAATAAAAAAACTTCTGTACAAACTTGCAGGCAGTGGTTAGGATTGCTTTTGCTATATGAAGCACGAGGTGTTAAAAAACAAAGAAAGCTTTATGGCAAATACAAAGGACTAACCAATCAAATAAAGGAGTATTTAACATGTCAACTTCCAAAAAAGAAAAACCAAAACATCTTGGCAGGGGCCTACAGTCTCTTTTGGGTCCAGTAACTCCTCTTGTAAACAGACCTGCTCCGCCGATCCAGATAACATCGATAGACTCTAATATATTGCAGAGCAAGAACTTGCAACCGTCCATGAAAGAGATAAACCTTAGTGACATATCGCCCAACCCTTATCAGCCTCGAACTGTCTGGGATGGTGACGACCTAACTGAGCTGGCCGATTCGATCAAGGCAAACGGAGTTATTCAGCCGATCATAGTTCGTCCTAAAGGCAGCGGTTACGAATTGATCGCCGGCGAGCGTCGCCTCAGGGCTGCGCAAATAGCTTCTCTTGAGACAATACCTGCCTTGGTACGTTCCGCTACTGATGAACAATTACTCGAATTGGCATTGATTGAAAATATTCACCGAACCGATCTTAACCCGCTCGAACGAGCAGCAGCTTATCAGAGCTACATTAGCACGTTTTCACTAACTCAGGCCCAGGCTGCTGAGCGTCTGGGTGAAAGCCGCTCTGTTATCGCTAACCACTTACGTCTGCTGGAGTTACCTAAGCAGATCAAGCAGATGTTAACTGATGGCCAGTTGACAATGGGTCATGCAAGGGCGATCCTGTCTCTGCCGGATGACGAACTTCGCAACAAGCTGGCTAACAGGGCGATAGTCGGCAGGCTAAGTGTCCGTGATGTCGAAAGGTTAGTAAGACAATACCTTGAACATACCACACCTGAATCTCCGAGCGTAACTGAAAAGCCGGTACATGTCACTGACCTTGAGAGAAAATTAGCCGCCCATCTGGGGACAAAGGTTTCTATCGACGTGCGTAAAAACGGTCAGCGAGGTAAGGTCGTAATTCATTTCTATTCGCTCGACGAGTTTGACAGGATTACAGAAGCTGTTGGACTAAATCCCACAGAAGAGTTATAGTCAGATTTCTTATCGGACGTACCTGTTTTTGGCCAGGCCTTTTTATTTATCCTGTATTTTTTTTAATCCACTTTTTTAGCCATGAGCGTATTCAAAGAATCGTTTTCTCAGCAGGTTGGTGATCGGCCCGGGCTTGCCGTTGCCAATACCCCGTCCGTCGATCTCAACGATACCGATAACTTCAGCAGCGGTACCTGTAAGGAAAAACTCGTCACATACGTATAGATCAAAGCGAGTCAGGTTCTTCTCTACCACATCAATGCCTTCAATTTTAGCCAATTTGATTACGAGGCTACGTGTGACCCCTTCGAGGCCGCCAGCTTCGGAAGGCGGTGTATAGAGTACGCCGTTACGGATGATAAAAACATTGTCACCCGAAGCTTCGGCAACATAACCTTCGTGGTTATACATGATCGCTTCCGGAACATTATTGTCCAGAGCTTCGATCTTAGCGAGTATATTATTCAAATAGTTCAGGCTCTTGACCTGTGGCGGAATCGCCAGCGGATGATTGCGAACCGTAGTCGTGCTGATAACTTTCATCCCTTTTTCATAAAGCTCTTCCGGGTACAGTTGAATTTTATCGGCAATAATAAACAGCATCGCGTCTTTGCAGACAAAGGGATTGATCCCTAACGTCCCGACACCTCGAGTGATAACAAGGCGAATATAGCCATCTGAAATACCATTAGCCTTGACGGTCTGTTCGGCGGCGTCGATAAGCTCATTCTTAGTCATAGGAATATCCAGCCGAATAACCTTGGCAGACTCATAAAGCCTCTTGATGTGCGCATCTAACTCGAATATTCTGCCGTTGTAAACGCGGATCCCTTCAAAGACCCCATCGCCATAAAGCAGACCATGATCGAAGACCGAAACTTTCGCGTCAGCTTGATCAACAAGTTTATCTCCCAACCATATTTTCAGTGCCATACAACTATCCTCTTTTCGTATTGCCAGGCCGACAAAACCTAATCACTTATAACCCCGTCACTTAGGGTTATTATCCGAGAAGCCCGTTGCGCTATCCTTTGATCGTGAGTAACCATTATAATCGTCTGCCCGTTGCCGTTCAACCTTTCAAAGACCTCTAAGATACCATTTCCTGTTGCCGAGTCAAGGTTTCCTGTCGGTTCGTCGGCTAAAAGTATTTTCGGCTCATTCATCAACGCCCTTGCGATAGCCACTCTCTGGCGTTCCCCGCCTGACAATTGGTAAGGCTTGTGCGTGGTTCTTTCTTCGAGACCAAGCTGGGCGAGCAGTTCGGCTGCCCGTTTTTTGGCCTGGCCCCGACATCCGAGCCACCCGATTATGCTCTTCGAGGCCATCGCAGGCAGAAAAACATTCTCCAATACAGTTAATTCGTCAAGTAAGTGATAAAACTGAAAGACAAACCCCACCATTTTATTACGGTACTTATTTAGTTGCCGATTACCAACCCCAGCCAGGTCACGCCCCTCGAAAGTCACCGAGCCTTTGTCTGGCCGATCCAGGGCACCTAATATGTGTAAAAGTGTGCTTTTGCCGCTTCCGGATGCTCCGATGATCGAAATGAATTCAGCTTTTCTTACCGCCAGATCAACGCCTTTTAATACTGACACCTGGGCCTGACCCATCCGATAAGATTTGTAAACATCGGTGCTTTTTAAAATAAACTCATTTCCAGCCATAACTGATCCGCCTAAATAATTATCTGCTGCCGTAATAAAATGACGACATCTTTTTTAATTTTCTGTTTACCCGTCGCTTACGCTCTGGGCTCTGTTGAGCTGGGGCGTAAGAATTATTTTAATTTGTATTATAACTGATTCACTTGCAGCGTTTCTACCGGCCTGGCTCTGGCGGCCTGTGTACTTGGTACCGCAGCGCCTAACAGACACGCCCCGATAGCAGCAATTACAACGACCGCTATGAGTTGAATTTCTATCTTGTTGGGTATCTGGTCGATGGCGTATATCGTCCTTGTCCAAAGCTGAAAGCCGAAGTTCTCGTAAAGCCATTGTTCTACATTGTTTATCTGGGCCAAAAAGAAAACCGCGCCAGCAGTCCCGATAGTCGAGCCGATCAAGCCGATAAGAAATCCAAAGCCCAGGAACAACTGGACAATATCAAAGGCTGTAACACCAACACTGCGAAGTATGCCGATGTCTTTGCTCTTATGACTGACGATCATATAAAAAATAACGAACACAATAAAGACCGTAATGATACCTATCATACAAAATGCCGCTGTCATCATCACCTGTTCTTTTTCCACGGCGGCTATAGTGGCACGTCGGTATCCTTTCCAACTTTCGACCCTTACCTTGTCAAGCAGGTTGGCTCCTTTTGTCTCAGATTTGCCGGCAGCGAAGTCACGCCAAAGCTGCCTAACCTGATCGGTCCCTGCGGTCAATTTCACATCAGGGGCAAATTTAATGTGTATTGTATGGATCCTCTTTCTGCCACCGGCCATTCCGCAAAGTTTTTGAGCGTCGGCGAAGGGCAGATACACATACGAACCATCTATCCGAGCTAATCTGCTGTGAAGATTATCGCTGTAATAAAACTGCTTGGTATTAACCAGTTCGAGCCCGCCCTTTGCGAATGCTCCTTTTGCGGTCAAAGGAAAACAGCTTATCGAATAGGATTTTTCCGGCGAAGCCTGATACTGTTTGTAATGACCAAACTGGTCCCTTTCAAGCACCTGGTCTATTCCACGGATACAGCCGGGCAGATTCGCGTCGTAGGTTGGCTCAAATGCCTTCGATGGATCGTCTTTATGATAATACAGCATTTGCCCAAAACCGGTAGCCCTGCTGTGTCGCTGCGGGTCGATACCCATTATTTCCACATTACGAGACCACTGCGAACCGTCAAGCTTAAGCAAGCCGTAACTTTTAATAGCGGGTGAAACCGCTCGAACAAATGCTTTTTCTTCCAGGATATCAATGAACTCTTCATAATACGGGAAACCCACCAAAGAGTCGCTGCTGATAACACAATCGCCTGCCCAATCATGATTGTGAACTTTGAAATCCTCTGAGAGCCCGCGCATTACCGTCATAACGACCACAACCATGAATACACAAAGCGCAACCGCCGCTACCGCCAGATACGTTATCCGACGCCTCAACAAATACCGAAATGCCAAAATAATTTTATACATTATTCATATCTCAAAATCTCTACCGGCCTGGTTCTGGCAGCAACTATCGCTGGTATCAAAGCTCCGATCATCGCCGCAATAACCGCCAAAGCCGCTATACGCCAGCACCAGCCCACATGCAACTGATCCGGTATCCTTTCAAAAATATATGTACTGCTCTTCCAGAGCTTAATGCCGGAAACTACGCTGATCCATTCTTCGATAACGTTAATATTGGTTATTACAAGATACCCCAGGCCGATGCCTATACAAGAACCTAAAATTCCCACACAGGCCCCGAAGCCTGTAAAGATCGACCACAGTGTGCCGCTGCCTGCACCGCAGCTTTTGATAACAGCGATATCTTTCTGCCGGGTCATTACGATCATATAAAATATGCAGAATATCAGCAGTACAGCTACCGAGCAGATAACGCCAAATATCACCATCAAAACCAACATTTGCTTATTAAGTTCAGCTATGAAATGGCCCTGCATCTGCCTGGCTGTTCCCAGAAACGGTTTGTTCACGTAGTATCGCGGCAAACTCTTCTCTATGGCGAATTGTTCCCAAACTTGTCGAACAACGCCTAACATCAGATCGGGATCAACGCCTTGAGCAAGTTTTATTCGGAAATCTTCGCCGGGCCCTCGCTGATCTGAGCTAAAACCGATCAATTTACGCACAGTTGCTATCGGCAGATAGACGTCAGCGGTATCGTTGATATACATCCCGGTAAAAACGACGTCGGCAATTTCAAATACCAGCTTCTTTGTTCTGACTTTCGTTTGCGATTGGCCTGTGACAGTGCCGGTTGTAAGCACCACCTTTTTGCCAATCCAATCCATAGCCTGAGCAAAATCATATTCGTCGGTTCTTTCATCGGGCTTGCCCAGTACCCCGATACTTACAAAGCCTGCGATTCCGTGCCCCGAATCACTCAGTGCCAAGTTAGGTTCACCGGGTATATTCTTGCTGGCCAGCAGAGAGTTTTTTAAGTTGACAACTTTTGTATACGTACCTGGATCGATCCCCAGAATACGGATCGGCTTCACATCTCCTGGGCCAAGACGAAGCAGCCCGTAAGTATCAAGAACAGCCGTAACCGCCTCAACCTGATCAAGAGATTCGAGTTGTTCGATAAGCTCAGGATATTCGGGGACATGCAGCAACGGGTTAAGGTAGATGTCACCGAAAGCTTCGGTGCCGGTTTGTTCCACCGCTTCGATGAATCCGCTGAAGAGGCTTGCGACTACTATCAATAGCGCTACCGACAGCGCGACCGCAGCTACACTGAGCAAAACGATCTTCCGCTTGCGAAGGTATTTAAGCCAGAGAAATAATTTTAGCATAAGCTCGTATCTCGTGAAGCGTGAAGCGTACGACGAATTTACTTTTGTTTCAAGAGCGGGAACAATATAACGTCACGAATACTCGGCGCCCCTGCCAGTATCATTACAAGCCGATCGATCCCGATACCCAACCCCCCTGCCGGCGGCATACCGTATTTCAAAGCTGTTATAAAGTCATTATCCATTGTCGCCATCGTCTCATCCTGGCCGCGAAGCTGTATCTTAAAGTTCTCCTCCTGAACCACAGGGTCGTTCAACTCAGTATAGGCATTGGCAATTTCCATCTTTCCGATAAACAGTTCAAATCGCTCGGCATAGAGCGGGTTATCTTTCTTTTGCTTGGTCAAGGGACACAAAGCAACCGGATAATCGATCACAAACGTTGGATTGATAAGCTCATCCTCAACCGTCGCCTCGAAAACCTCATTGACAACCACCAAATCGTCCATGTCCGCCTCGTTGAGTCCGAGCTTCTGGGCTTTTTCTCTTATAGCAGCTATGTCAGTAATGTCACAGCCGCTGTATTCTTTCAGAAGTTCAGCATAGCTTGCCCGATGCCAAGGCCTGCTAAAATCGATCTTCATACCATCATACTCAACCTCTTTATCAGCACAGGTGACATTATCGATCAGATGCGATATAAGCTGCTCTGTCAAATCCATCATCACATTGTAATCGCCGTAGGCCTGGTAGAGCTCCATCATAGTAAATTCCGGATTGTGCCTCCTGCTCAAGCCTTCATTCCGGAAATTACGATTTATCTCGAATACCTTTTCCATTCCGCCTACGAGCAGTCTTTTCAAAAACAATTCCGGCGCGATCCTCAGGAACAGATCCATATCAAGACTGTTATGATGTGTTGTGAACGGTTTGGCCGCAGCTCCGCCCGCGATAGACTGCATCATCGGGGTCTCAACTTCCAGAAAGCCCCGCTCTTTAAGAAATTCACGGATCAAAGAGATGATCGCACTTCGCGTCTTGAAAAGCTCCATCACTTCCGGATTGGCCCAGAGGTCGACATACCGCTGACGATACCGCAGATCGACGTCTGCCAAACCGTGAAACTTTTCCGGCGGAGGTAATATCGATTTACTCAAAATCGTCAGAGAGTCACCCCATATAGTAATCTCTCCTGTTCGGGTCTTACCCAGCTGACCGGATGCGCCTATCAGGTCGCCGACTTCGAGAAGTTTACAAAGCTGCCACGAGTCACTGAGCAGTTTTTTACTCAAACCGATCTGGATCGTACCACTGCTGTCACGAAGTGTAATAAATATCAGTTTGCCTATATCGCGGAGCAGAACGATCCTGCCGGCACAATTACCCTGCTGTGAATCGTCATCGTCTTTGAACCTGCCCTTGGTATCCGCCGCCGATTCCGCCCCTTCGTAAGGACCGCCGTAAGGATCCAGCCCCAATTCTCTGATACGAGTGAGCTTTTCGGTTCTCTGTGCCTGGAATTTGCTAATGTCTTCAGTCTTTTCCATAAACCCTTTTTTCAATATTTATAATGTCATTTCGCGTATTGTGTTTGAGTTATAGTTTTTTCGATAAGCTTACTCTTTAGAACCAGCACTCCGACAGCCAACTGGTGGTCCGTCTCAAGTGTATGGTCGATGCTGTGTTTTTTCAGCGGAGCTTTGTCGTTGTCATGATCAGCCTTGACAAGGACATCGTTGTCTCTCTGAAGCTCAAGAAGTTTTTTCATTTCATCGGATCTCAATTTGACGTTAACATCCGGGCCAACTCCCCAGTCTTTTCTCCCGAGTTTTTCCACTGCGCTTTGAGTTTCAACTTTTTGCCCCGAAGGCAGATGATAATAAGCCATAGTATATTTAAGTTTTGCTCCGCCGCCAGGATACCCGGTTACCGACTGCACAGAGCCTTTACCGTGTGTTCTTTCCCCGACCAGAACCGCACGTTCATGGACATCATCGGCCAGAGCACCAGCTACGATCTCCGAAGCGCTTGCCGAATAACGATCGATCAGGATAACTATAGGATAATCCGGATGCGCCTTCCTGCTGGCGAACGCACGTGACGATGACCCGCTGCCAAAACGCGGGCGAGTACTCACGATCAATCCTGTTTTCAAAAACTTATCGCTAACAGCAACGGCACTGGGCAAAAGTCCACCCAGATTGCCGCGCAGATCAAGGATCAACCCGCCATCGTTTATCCCCTGTTTTTCAAGGATATTCAAAGCTTCTTCCAACTCATCAGCGGTTTCCGAGGCGAAACTGGTCAGACGAACATAACCGATCTTTTCAACCTTATCGATCATATAAAGCCAATTCCCTGATTCAGTTCTCTGCCAGCCTCGAACGGTGCGAACCTTAATTTTTTGCCGGACAATGGTAATTTCTTTTGACTCGGTCTGGTTCGGACTTCGTACCGTCAATGTCACCTTGGTACCTGCCGGCCCTGTTATATGCTTGACCGCGCAGGAAAGCGGCATATCCTTGGTGAGGGTTCCATCAACCGCCTCTATTATGTCACCTGCATCGAGCCCGGACTTATACGCCGGCGTGTCGGGCAAAAGGCTAACTGCGGTCAATTGCCCCTTGACTTTCGATATCAGTATCCCTATTCCGGTAAATTCATGATTCAGCGACTTATCAAATTCAGGAACATTACTGGGCCAAACTAAACCAGTATGAGGATCAAGAGTTTCAAAGGCAGCTATGCAAAAATGCGATATCAAAACATTCTCCGGCAACGCCTCAGTTTTTTTATTGAGCTTGAGTATTTTTTCAAAGGTGTTAATGAACTTACCCTTGCTGACACTCATCGGTCGGCTCCAGATTTCATCTTCGATCTTCACCAGCCCCATCATCCAGGCCGCCTTGGACTCATGTTTTTCAGCTTCGGTTTTATCAGCATCATCGGGACTGTTGTAATCGGAAAATTCCATCACACCGGTCAAAAGCCTGACTCTATTGATAGCCTTATTTAACATTTCCCGATAATCGACTATGGGAGTGACATATCCGTAGTCCAGGACGTCGATCGCGCGGATAAACATCTGTTTCTTCACACCGCTGAAGCGATCAATACTCGTCTCGCACGGGCTGTCCTGAAAAGAGGCCGAGATGTTTGCTTTGTTCAGAAGCTCTTCGGCATAATCGGAATAAACCTCGTTGTTCGGATCAATTACCACAAGCCAACTATAACAATTTATATAAGCTTCAAACCATTTGCCCTGCGCCTCGAACTCACTTGCTCGTTCTATCGCCATCTCGATGCGTTTTTTGACCAGGATATCGGACAGCAGTGCCTGCTTTTGCTGTTTATCAGCAAATTCGCCTGCCCTGCCGATAATGGCAAGGGCCTTACGAATATCATTGACGTCACCATCAAGCATCTTGCCCTTAACTTCCGGTTCGTCGATTTCTACCCACTTTGGGGCGTCATTAACATCATTAGCATCTTCAACGGCAGCAGCCCTGAATTTGTCCAGTTCAGCTATTTGTTCTGCGTAAGCATTCTTTTGCGACTCGGTGCGAAGCTGTTCTATCGTATTGTATTGAGAGACGATCGTCTTTAGTTTAGCGAGTCGATCGTCCTCTAAGCTGTTGGCCAGTTCTATCACTTCCGATGCCGTTGCGAAGTCACCGTTGTAGATGCTCGAACAAGCTTGCATGATCACCGGCACCGCTGCCTCATTTTCCACAGGTAGGGTGACCTGAGTATTTCGCTCAACATCGTTGCCAGATTCACTTGCTGCTGCATTCTCATGTTCACAGCCGAAAAAACCGAAGAACATAACGCCAATTGCGCACAACAGAACCGCGGTACCCGGAAACCTGTATAATGATTTATTTTTTTGCATAACTCTTCCAAATTAACAAACTTCAGCGCACAACACAATCCCTGAACAGATTGACCCAGTTGCTCCAGGCCTTTTCAACCTGCTACCAGCCGTTTTATGTGCTTGATATATAACCTCAACGTCTGCTATTTGCACTCAGCAGCTTTGCCGGCACAACCTAACACTTGCAGTTTATGCTTTACCATCTGCTTAATGGCTTCCCTGCCTGGGCCAAGATATTTGCGAGGGTCGAATTCAGCCGGAGTTTCGGCAAAAACCTGTCTGATCTTAGCTGTCAACGCCATTCGCAGATCAGTATCAATATTCACCTTACAGACTCCCATTTTGGCAGCCCTGCTGATCGCCTCTTCGGGAACACCCATAGCATCCGGCATATCTCCGCCGTACTTGTTGATCAGGTCCTTGAACTCCTGTAATACAGAACTTGACCCGTGCATTACCAGCGGAAAACCAGGAATCCTTTTCTCAATTTCTTCGACTATATTAAAAGCCAGTTTCGGCTCTTTCTTGAACTTATACGCACCGTGGCTTGTGCCGATCGCAACTGCCAGAGAATCTACACCGGTTTTTGCTACGAACTCTTCGACCTGAGCCGGATCCGCCAAGTGCTTGCTGATGTCATCATCCTGGACACCTACGATATCTTCCTCAATACCGCCAAGCTGACCAAGCTCTGCTTCGACAACGACATCGTGGGCATGTGCGTACTCTACCACCTTTTTGGTGACTGCTATATTCTCCTCGAAAGGAAGCGACGAAGCATCTATCATTACTGAAGTAAAGCCGTCATCGACAAACTCTTTACAAGTCTCGAAGTTATCGCCATGGTCAAGGTTTATCGCAATCGGTATATCGGGATTCTCTTTGACCGCGACATCAATAATAGCTCTTAAATAGCTGTTACTTGCGTAAGACCTTGCACCTCGCGAAACCTGCAGAATCAACGGCGCCTTCTCTTCTGCTATCGCCGAGATTATGCCCTGTGTGATCTCCATATTATTTACATTGAACGCACCAACCGCATATCCATTCTTGTAAGCCATTTCGAACATCTTTTTTGTGTTAACTAGCGCCATACCTGTCTCCTTAAAATTACCTTACATTACATTTAGCCCGCTTCAGGCGGGAAATTCCAAGCAAGCCTGGGGTTTAAACACTAACAACTGACCATCGCTCCGTTTGAATTATTTACAATACTTGTTTTTCGTCGGAATCTTTTAGAAGTTCCTGTACCTGGGCAGCGGTTCGAGATTGACCGAGCCATCGTCTAAACTTATCCTGCTGCAAATACTTAAATATCTTTTCCATCGCCCCTAAATGCTTATCGGGGTCCTTGGTCGGGCTTATCAAAAGTATAACCGAATAAACCGGCATCTTATCCAGTGAGGAGAAATCAACACCCGCATGGCTGATACCAACTGTCGCAATTACATCTTTGACAGCGGAATGTTTTACGTGCGGAACCGCAACGCCTTTGCCGATACCGGTGCTTGCCTCAGATTCTCTTTTTATAATCGCCCGGGCAATTTGCTTGGCCTTTCCGTCCTGAAGCCTGCCAGCCTTTTCCAAGGCGTCCACTAACTCGGTTATCACTGCATCTCTGTCGCCCGCCTGTAATTCGGGAACAATCGCATCAAAACATACAAAATCGGAAAATTTCATCTTTTCTACCTTATCTACAATTACGCCAATAAACCAAAAAATTCAAAGTAACATCTCTTATCCAGCGTCAATTACTGCTCGTTCTTTTGCGGAGGTGGTGGTGCCTGGGTTTTTTCGGAAGCGCCGGCATGCTTGTTATCACGCTCTTTTGTTTTCTTTCGTTTGATCTGTCTTTCAAGCTTTCTTGCCGCCAGATCGATGCACTGATATGCGTCGTCACCGGCTTCGGTTACAATAAAGATATTACTATGCTCACCCTTGGCTATAATTTCGACGCTGATATTTCCGCCATCACTACCGTCTATGATCACTTCGACTCGAGAGATACTGTTGTAGTATTTTGGAAATTTAGCTGTTTTCTGCTCAGCGTGTTCTCTCATTGCTTCGGTTATTTCGATATGTTTACCTGTGATTGTGAAAAGCAAAATATATCTCCTTCATCATTTATTTTCAAATATCTCTGTTAATCCGTTTTTTGCGCGTCTTTGTTTTCAACATTCTTTTGTTCTAAGAGTTTGGTTTCCGTCTCTGGGGGCAAATCCCTCTTCTGGTCAGCGTCAGGCGATATCACCCCTCCGCTTACCATGAATCGCAGCGCCTGCTCGATCGTCATGTCCATCTCGATGGTCTCTTTCTTAGGCACCATGATCACAAACCCGGTAAATGGAGTCGGAGAGGTTGGTATTAGAACGGAAAGAATCTCCTTCTTAACCTTATCCGAAACGTTTTTAAGTCCTGGGCCGGTAACGAATCCTATCGACCAGATACCTTTTCGAGGATACTCAACCGCGACAACCCTGGAAAAAAAACTCTTCTGCTCTTCCTGAGCAAACATGAAATCGGTGATCTGCTTGACATAAGGGTAGACTTGTTTTAGGAACGGGGTATTCATAATGAATCGTTCGATGACCCGCCAGAGACTCTTTCCAACGACACTTGCCAGCAGAGCTCCTACTATGAAGACCACCGCCAGGGCAACAACAAAGCCTACTACCGAGCCTGCACCTTCGACGAATATTTCGTTTAGATCTGTTTCGCTGATACTTGGCTGATCCCCCTGAATGAGCATTATCAGCTTTACGAGACCGTCGTTTAGGTGCTTTCCGAGCTTGTCCTGGATAAAGCCATACCCCCAGACAAACGCCCATATTGTTAGCAGGGTCGGCAAAAGTACCGCCAAGCCCCGTAAAAAGTAGCTTTTCAACCGTGATCCGATACTCATTTTTTTAGTAATTACCCTTTTTGCTGCTGAAAATTATCCATACTCAAGTATACGCTCACCGCATTGCCAGAACTGATATAGATTACTTAATTGACTTTTTATAGTCAACTAAAATCTCTTTGGGCAAATGCGCCCCCAAAAGATGTATCAAAGCTCCCGGCAATGAGGTTATCATCCAGACGAATCTCTGGCTCAAAGCGATTGCCAGAGCGGCCTCTGGTTCAGCGCCGGCAAACTTTATAAACAAATAAGCCAGCCCTCCTTCTACAACGCCGGCACCGCCGACACTGATAGGTAATGCCCCGACAACCCACATAAGCGTAAAGAAAACGTAATAATATTTCACGCTAACATCGATGCCCATATTAACGCCAAGAATCCAGAAACCGGTAATAGTCATTATCTGCAGACAGATGGTCAGTGCAAATGCGGCGAGTATCGAGAGCTTGCTCCTGCTGTAAACGGTGATAGCCTCTCGCAGTTTGGCGAGTGCTTTCAAGGCAAGGAGAGAAATTTTCATGTATATCTTTTTCAGCATCCCTCGTCCTTGGCCAAAAGCTGACAGCCCTGCCAAAACTGCCAGACCTGCTAAACCGACCCAAATAAATACCCATCTATAATCATAAATCGTGCTTAGAAGAGAACGCTGATCGGACTCAGCGTTGATTATTCCTGTCTGACCTCGTAAGAAAAGCAGATAGAAAAACCCTGCGATAACCAGCGTACTTAGCAGGCCGATGATCCGGTCGACAAAGACGCTTAGCGCTGCCTCAAATTTCTTTTCGGTATGCTGTGTAACGTACCAGGCACGAATCAGGTCGCCGCCCACCGAGCTTGGCATAAAATTATTGTAGAACCATCCGAGAAAATACAGCTTTACAGAGGCCCCATAGCTTATAAATATCTTTTGTGACCGCAGCAATATCCACCATCTAAGCCCCACCATAAAATGCCCAACTGTACAGAGACCCAGAGCAACCGCAAATACCAACGGGTTTACGCTCAGGAAAATATTCTTCAATTCCTGCCATCGTTGCTCTTTGCTCAGCCAAACCGCAACAAAAATAATGGCCGCCGATATCACCGCTATGCGAAGCAGAAGGAATATGTATTTTTTCTTATCAGAGTCGGTTTTAGCCATTGAAACAAGTTTACATTAAAAATACTTGTTTTTAAAGTCAATAAAAGGTAAAACTTTTGTAAATAAAAAATGAAACGTTCGCGGCAAAAACCCAAAATCAAAGCCCTGAGCACAAGCGATGGGACAAAAACAAAAGTTAATTGCCCATTTTCGGATTTTTGACAACGACGTCAAATAAGTAAAACCGACAATTTCAGGAGACCTGCAAGTGTCAGCTAATAAAAAAATCGAAGAAGGAGTTAATTTTAGCCCGCAATTTAATAGTGAAGGCCTGATCACCGCCATCGCCCAGGACGCCGGCAGCGCGGAGGTGCTGATGGTAGCTTATATGAATGCGGAAGCCCTTGATCTGACCATTAAGACAGGGGTGGCTACATATTTTAGCAGGTCACGGCAGAAGCTATGGAAAAAAGGCGAAGAAAGCGGACACCAGCAGAAAGTGCAAAAAATCCTCGTAGACTGCGACCAGGACTGCCTGATCCTCAAAGTCACCGTTGACGCAGGCCAATGCCATGTCGGCTACCAGTCATGCTTTTACCGTCAACTAAAAGACGCAAGCACCGACACACTCGAATTCAACGCGGAAAAAGTCTACGACCCGAAACAAGCGTATAAGTAGTAAGCCGTGGGTTGTGTTTATGATTTTGTGCCGGCAAGGTCGTAAGCGATGCTGTAAACTTCGCCGTCGAATTCTGTTTTTACTTCGTAGCCGGAATTATGGAATATGGCGAGCATTGATTTGTTAGTCGGCAGTACCTTTGCGTAGAATCGTTTTACGCCCTTTCTCCTGGCGATCTGTGTAAGATAATCGAGCAGTAAAGCGCCCATTCCTTTTTGCTGCCATTCGTCCTGTACGATAAAAGCGACCTCGGCAGCCTTGGTTTTAGGGTCGAGAAAATATTGAGCAATGGCTACGACCTGCTCTTCCGATACACTTGGGACAGTGCCGACGATAGAAAGATTATGGCTGTAATCAATGTTGGTTAGCTGTTGGACGTCTTTGTGCGGGAATGTAATTGTATGGGCCATATATCGTGTGCGTACCGAAGCCGGGCTCAGCGAGTAGAGCATTTCAGACAGTGCGGCCTCATCGGTTGGCTTTACCGGTCTAAAGAATAGTTCTGTCCCGTCCTTAAGCGTATCGTAACGTTCAAGCTGTTCGGGATATCGCAGCTTATCTGTGTCGAGCTCTATCTGGTCGGCATAAATGTAATTTTGCTTCTTAGCTGCCTTGATCAGATCGGTTCTGAATTTTGGATGCGCGATATTGATAAGTCCCAGTACTCGTTCCCTGATGCTCTTTCCATGCAAATATGCTGTGCCGTACTCGGTAACGACGTAGTGTACGTCGCCGCGTGTAGTTACAACTCCTGCGCCTTCGGTTAAATGTGGAACAATTCTGCTGATAGTCTCATTTTTGGCGGTCGAGGGCATGGCGATAATAGCTTTTCCACCTCTGCTTCTTGCTGCTCCCCGTATAAAGTCAACCTGTCCGCCTATACCGCTGTAAAATTGATAGCCAAGTGAGTCAGCACAGACCTGTCCGGTCAGGTCGATTTCCAGGCCAACATTGATCCCGACCATTTTCTCGTGCTGGCTTATGATGCTTAGATCGTTAACATATTGAGTTGGATAAAATTCAAAGAAGGGATTGTTGTCGATATAATCATAAAGTCTTCGCGAGCCCATACAAAAGCTGGCGACGACTTTGCCTCGATTGAGAGTCTTCTTGGAACAGGTGATAGCGCCGCATTCGATCAGGTCGATTATCCAGTCGCCGAACATTTCGGTGTGTACGCCGATATCTTTTTTGTCTCTTAAAAATTCAGCTAAGGCCTGCGGGATACGCCCAATTCCGCATTCAATCGTGCTGCCGTCGTCGACGAGCCTGGCGATATTCTGGCCAATCCTGCGAAGCGTCTCATCAGGTTCGGATATCGAGGTTTCTATAATATCTTCGTCGAAAGGCACCATAGCGTCAATATTGCTGACGTGAATAAAGCTGTCGCCGAAAGTTCGAGGCATCTTCTCGTTGACCTGTGCTATAATGTACCTGGCGTTAGCTGCCGCTGATTTTACAATGTCGACAGAAATACCGAGACTGCAAAGGCCTCCTGCGTCGGGTGGTGATACACTTATCAAAGCAACATCAACGGGTATCCTGCCACTGTCAAATTCGCTCGGGATCTCGGACAAAAAGATCGGCGTGTAGTCTCCGACGCCTTTGCTTAGAGCGTCCCGAACATTGTCAGCGACAAAGAAGGTGTTCATTTTAAATTTGTCACGAAACTTTTCATGAGCATAAGGGGCAGCACCCATTGTCAAAAGATGGATAATATGCGCGTCGTAAATGTGTGATGAATATTCGACTAACGCATCGACAAGATGCTGAGGCTGTCCACATCCGGTACCTATGAAGATACTGTTTCCTGAAGTGATCAGCTTCATCGCTACAGGTGCTTTTGCCAGCTTTTCGCTGTATTTTTCTTTCCAGTCGAATTTTTGAGTACTCATGGTTTTGCCTTAGACTTTCTCTACACTCATTCTGGCATCTACTGCTATCGGGACGGTGCCTTCGGGACCGACAACATACGGGTTAATATCCAACTCCTGAATTTGAGGGAATTCGGTGACCAGCTGCGAGAGCCGCTGAAGTCCTTCTGCGATCGCGTCAATATCTACCGCTTCCTGGCCGCGTACCCCTTTTAACATTTTATATGTTCTGGTGTTGACGAGCATCTGCTTTGCTTCTTCAGCGGTTAACGGTGCCAGGTAAAAAGAGACATCCTTTAGCACTTCGACCATGGTACCTCCCATTCCGAACATCATCAGCGGACCAAAACGCTCATCGCGGTTCATACCCAGGATAACCTCTTTTCCGCCGGTACACATCTGCTGAACGAGGACGCCGAGAATATGTGCGTTGGGCATCTTTTTCGGTATACGGAACATCATCAAGTCGAAAGCATCTATAACTTCCTGGACGCTTTTAAGGCCGAGCTTTACTCCGCCCACATCGGATTTATGAATAATATCCGGCGACCAAATTTTCATCACAACGGGGAAACCAATCTGCTCAGCTATATTTACCGCTTGTTCCGCGGTAGCCGCGATAGATCCTTTTGGGGTCAAGAAACCGTATGCCTCAAGTATCTCTTTGGCTTCGGTCTCGCCTATCTCGCGAATATCCTGGCGTAAATGTTTTTCGACGATCGTTTCAACTTTTCTGCGATTGACCGGGAACAGTTTCACAACTCGTTTCGGTCTTGATCGCCATTTTAGATACCGTGTCATCACCTTTATTGTCTCAACGGCACTTTCGGGTGAATCATACTGGGGTATCTTACCTTCTCTTAAAATGTCTATTCCCTGCTGGACTTTTCCAGCTCCGAGGAAACTTACCAGCACAGGCTTTTTGTTTTTTTTCTGAGCGATCTTTACAACAGCTTTTGCGGTCTCGACAGGCTCAGTCATTGCCTGAGGTGTCAGCAAAAGTAAAACGGTATCAACATTGGGGTCGTCGAGAACCACGTCAAGTGCAAACTGATATCGATCGGCCAATGCGTCACCGAGTATGTCAATGGGATTTTGCATGTTGGCCGCAGGGGGAAGAAAAGTTGCGAGCTTTTCAATTGTCTCTTCAGCTAAGCTTGCAAAGTCCAGCCCCTGTCGCTCGATAGAATCTGCGGCCATGATTCCTGGCCCACCTGCATTTGTGATAACAGCGACAGATTTTCCTGCCGGTAAGGGCTGATTGGCAAAAGCCTGGGCGTAATCAAACTGCTGCTTAATTGAATTACAGCGAATGATGCCTGATCGTTCAAAGACCGCTTCATAGGCGGTTTCTCCGCCGGCAAGGCTGCCTGTATGCGATGACGCTGCCTTTGCGCCTGCCGATGTTCCGCCCGATTTAATCAGAATTATCGGCTTGTCCTGTGATATGACCTCTGCTTCGCGCACAAAGGCATTGCCGTCGGCGATGTTCTCAAGATAACCGGCAATGACTTTGGTATTTTCGTCACAGCCAAGGGTCTTGATCACGTCCAGTTCGTCGACGTCAGCTTTGTTACCGATACTGGTTAGATTACTAAAGCCGATACCATTTGCGTTTGCCATATCGAGAATCGCAGCCAGCAGTGCTCCTGATTGTGAGATATAACCTATCGAACCGGTTTTTGGCAGGTCACCGCCGAAACTGGCATTAAGTTTGGCAGACGGGACTATGACGCCAAGACAGTTAGGCCCTATTACTCTTATTTTATTTTGCCTGGCAATTTCGATTACCTGCTGTTCGAGCTTTTGTCCTTCGGCGCCGATCTCTTTGAAGCCTGCGGTTATTATTATCACCGATTTTACACCGATCTTTGCGCATTGCCTCATGACCGAATGGACGTAATTGGCAGGGATAACAATAATCACAAGTTCCGGGATCTGGCCTATGGCTTCGATATCCCGATAGCACTTCAATCCATGCAACGTATCTGCTTTGTGATTGACAGGAAATATTTCACCTTCGTAGCCTGCCTTTATCATGCTGGCCAGTATCTCAGATCCGACCTTACCTTTTTTTTCTGAAGCGCCAACGATCGCAACTGATTTCGGATTAAAAAACTTTTCGATCCCCATGTGTCCATTCCTTGTTAAACGATTTTAATAGAGAAACCATTTTATGCTGAATCAAACATTAAAGCAATAGTTTCTTGCCGGAATACTCAAAAAGATGAACGGTTGTGTTCGTTTCGCTTCGATTAGGACAAAGTCTTCCCCTGTCTTATCGATTCCCGGATCAAGTTGACCTTGCGGCGATCCAGGCAAGGGCAATCCATGTTCCTAATATACTGCCGAGATTTGCCAGTACCACCACAAGCAGTATCTTTGTAACTTTATTACCCCAGAAGCCTTTGGCCGTTGACGTCGCATGTGGCAGGTCCTCGAAGTCAGCGACCGTTGGTCTTCTAACCAATGCCTGCACCAATCCCGCGATCCAGCCGGCAGCCATAAAAGGATTTATACTCGTCAAAGGTGCCCCGAGAAACGATGCCAATATCGTAAGGGGATGTGCCAAAGCAATCGCTGCCCCTAATGCCGAAAGCGTGCCATTAACAAGCACCCATATATAGATCGACTGCATCGAATGCTGAACATCGCCTTTAAAAAAGCCGTACACAAGTAGAGCGATAATTGCCGCAGGTATGGCCCATTTGATAATTGTCGGAACGATCGATTTGGGCGGGATCTCCATTAAGGACTCGATATCCTGGTCGTGCTGAATATATTTCTCGATCCCACCGACATGGCCGGCACCGACAACCGCAACAATTTTTTGTCCCGGAGCCTCTCGTATCTTCTGAGCCAGATAAATATCACGCTCATCGATCAGGCGTTTTTTGATCTCGGGAAACTTTTCAGCGAAAGCAGCCATAATACTTTCCAATTGATCCTGCTGTTTTATCTGCTCGACCATTTCCGTATCGATCTTTTCGTCTACGATCATACTGTAGAGCAGATGGTTCATTAGTGAGATTTTGTTCCAGAAGCCAAGGTAGCCCCATACCCTCTTGAGCGTTATCTCGATCTTTCGGTCGGCCAATATCAGTTCGATATTTTTTTCCTGTGCCAGTTTTACGCCTTCGAGCATTTCGGCACCAGGCTGAACGCCTAACTGCTGACCCAGCTTGCGGTAAAACGCCGCCATAATCAACTGGATCAACAGCAGCAGCGACTTTTTCTCTTTGATGATCTTGAAGATATCCATCTTTTCCCAGTGGTCCTTTTCGACCATCGAGCGAAGCCTTGGCTCACAAAGTTCTATAGCTATACTGTCGGGATCCACAGCTTCTACGGTATTACGGACGTCATCGACGCTTTCCTGCGAAACATGCGCTGTGCCTACCAGATATATCTCCCTGCCGTCAACTGTCACTTTTTTAACACTTGGAGCCAATTCCGTCATACTTACACCTATTCAATAAATAACGATTGTCGCCGGCATTATAGCCAAATCACTTATAGTTATCGACAAAACAATGCGGAACTGGTAAATTATATATATGAGTCAGGTAAATAATCGTTTTTTTTGTGAGTCTATCACTGAGCCGATAACCCCGCTTACCGGCAGCGAAGCTCATCATCTTACAAGTGTATTGCGGCTAAAGGTCGGCGATAAGATTGAACTGTTCAACGGCAAGGGCGTTGTGGCAAAAGCTGTTATTGTCTCAACAAAAAAACGCGATGTTACTGTTTCGATAGAACAGTTTCGGCGATATGAGAGAGGGCAAAAGCAGCAGATCATCCTGGCGACCAGCATTCCCAAGGCTGACCGTTTCGACTGGCTGATCGCCAAAGCCACAGAGCTTGGTGTCGATCGCATAACGCCTGTTATCTTCGAGCGAACGGTAAAGCTGCCCAATAATCCTAAGATACTGACCCGCTGGCAGAATATCACCATATCCTCAGCCAAACAGTGCAGGCGTGTTTTCCTGCCTCAAATCGATAAGCCAACTCGGTTGGCAGAAACTGTTGAGAATTTAAAAAACACCTACCCTGACAGTGAATTGCTTTTGGCAAGTCCCGAAGCACAGGCTCCGAGTTTAACACAACTGCCAAAAAAGAGTTGTGACATTATAATTTTTGTAGGCCCGGAAGGCGGTATGACCGACACTGAACGACAGTTACTTATCCAAAACAGCACCCAGCCCGTTCGACTGACATCGACAATACTGCGAGTTGAAACCGCAGCTATCGCGGCAGCGGTAATACTGTCGGCCAAGCGGGATACTTAGGACTACAACGCTACTTAGATTTGTTCGGCGTTAATAGTATTAGGACGTTTAAATAACTCAGTAACTTGAAAATGGAATACCTTCGCTGTCTACGCCGTAATGATTGATTTTAATTTCTTTTCTTTCCGAACCATATATCCATCCAATTGAGTTTACGCCGCTAAGCGGACCTATATATTCCTCGGGAAACTTTTGGCCAAGCCGAAGCATCTCTACACGTGTTGCATGATTAAATGGATTTTCGGGCATTGAAGTGAGATAAGGCCCGAAAGTAAGTTCGTCGACAGAGTTTGCGTCCGCGATAGTTCCATCTGAATATGTAGTTTTGAAAAGTTGGTCTATAAAATTGCTAAGTTCCGGATCACTTAAGAGGACACCACCCGGATGTCCTGGTGGAACACCATTGTGCTGAACGGCGTAGAATTGAATAGCAGATCGTAAAATACGCAGGTTGTCTTTTGCGGCACTTTCTTTCGCAGCTGTAAAGTGGTTCTGAAAAATAGGTATAGTAAGTGCGACAATTATGCCAAGAGCAGCCATTACAATCAACACTTCGACAAGCGAAAACGCTTTTTTTATTTTAAGCATTTTTTCCATTATTTGATCCCGACCGATCCGCTTCAAAGAAGCGGTCAGATTGATCTTTTGACAATGTTCATCTATCGTCAAAAAAACTCAGAAAATTATCAGAAAAATAAAAAAATTTGATACATCGTTATAAGGCTATGATACGTCTGATCTCTTATGGGACGCTAATTTACATGACAGGGAATCTTACACTAGAGCAATTTAATTTTTCGTGTTCGCTTTATGCCTGTTGCGGCTTCGGCTGT
>JBHPGW010000040.1:0-23512 GCA_042569785.1 Planctomycetota bacterium
GCCTTGTCCTCACGACGGCCTAAATGCGAACAGAAAATATTAAAATGCTCTAATTAAGAGCGGGGGGCATTGGCATTTTGGTTTGTTTCTGCCTGCCTTACGGGAAAAAGCCGGTTAACAAAAAAAGCTGTTTTAAAAACGATACAAAGTAAAATTCATTGATTATCGGAACAATACCGGTAACTCAAACCCCAAAAAGCTATTTTTTTACTGCAATTATCTTTTATAAGTGGTTTTTTTCAATTATAGCAACATAGCTGTTTATGGAGGCTCTAATCTTCACCGATAAATATCTTATGCTAAAAGAGGTTAAGTATTGATTAGCATAGCCGAATTGAATTGCGGAGAAGCCAGATGCCAGTTGAACAAGAGTTGGGCAATTTAACAGAAAACCAATTAAGCAATCCGTCTCCTGAGTGCTTGACACCTATATCCAAAATGCAGCAGGAAGTTATGGATGTAATGCACAAAGACGTGGTTACTGTCACAGTTGATCAGACGGCTCTTGCTGCATCTAAAATAATGTCAGGCAACAACGTTTCCTGTATCATGGTTATGGATGATCAGTCAGTTGTCGGCGTTCTGACCGAGACCGACTTTCTCAAGAGCGTGGCGGAAAAAGTCAGTGATTTCGAGAGTTTGAAATTAGCTGATATAATGACCAGCCAGGTAATTTCAGTTCCGTCGGACATGCCGATATCCAAAGCCAGCCAGGATATGGAGGCTATGCATATTAAACGGCTCCCTGTTCTGGACGATGGAAAACTTGTCGGAATTGTAACGCAAACAGACCTTGTTCGAGCTATGACGTCTCATTACATGTGGAGAAATGTCTCCGATATAATGAATACGAACATAGATATGATAAATAAGAGCGCAACAATAACAGATGCAGCCAAGACGATGAGTTCTCATAAATTTTCCTGTGTAATAGTTGCCGATGGAAATGAGCCTGTCGGAATCCTTACCGAAAGGGATATTCTAAACAGAATAGTGGTTCCACAAAAGGACCCTAACACGGTCAAGGTACAAGAGGTCATGTCAAGCCCAATAAAAAGCGTACCTCCGGATTACTCGGTATTCCTGGCCGGCAAAATTATGAACGACACTCATATACGCAGGCTTATAGTTATGGAAGCTGGACGTTTGCTTGGGATAGTAACTCAAACAGACATCTTTAAAGCTGTCAAAGAAAAGCTTCAAAAGGAAGACGAAGAGGCACTTGCGTTAGTTAAGGAATCTCCGGATTGTACTTTTTTCCTTGATTCCGATGGTGTAACGACCTACGCCAACCCTGCGTTTATGGAATTATTAAACATCTCAGAGGCCCAGATGATCGTTGGCAAAGAGTTTTTGCCGGACCAATTCTGGTTCAAATCCGAGGAAAGAAACCAGCTTTTAAGTGATCTTAAAAAAGGTTACACCCGAATCAGCGAGTTGACATTAAGAACCCTCAAGGACAACAAAATATATGTCACTCTCTTTACAACCTTAATAAAGAATAAGAATCACGGAACTACCGGCTATCAGGGGGTTCTTTATGACATAACAGCTAAAAAGACGCTGGTGAATTTAAGAAAGACCGAAGAGCAGCTGCGAGAAAGTGAAAAAAATCTATTGGAACATAACAACAAACTGGCTGATACGGTACAGCAGCAAACGGCAGATATTGTTCAGACTCGAGATGTTACAATGTTTGCTCTTGCTAAATTGGCAGAATCGCGTGACCCTGAAACAGGCGAACATCTTGAACGAATGCGTAGTTATTCGAACATCTTAGCAAGGCAATTGTCTAAGCAAGGCCCATATGTCGATCTGGTCGACAATAAGTTCCGAGAGGACCTTTACCGTTCAAGCCCTATGCATGATATTGGCAAAGTTGGCATACCTGACATAGTACTTTTGAAACCTGACAGGCTTAGCGCAGGTGAGTTTGAAATAATGAAAGGCCATGCTGTCATCGGCGCAGAAACACTCGATCGAGCAGCTCGACATGGCCATCACGGCAGTTTTCTTACTATGGCTGCAGCGGTTGCCAGAAGCCATCACGAAAGATTTAACGGAAGCGGATATCCAGATGGCCTCCGCGAGCATGATATACCTTTGGCAGCAAGGATCGTAGCACTGGCGGATGTCTATGATGCTCTTACTTCTGCGAGAGTCTACAAGTCACCTTTAAAGCCGGAAATGGCTCGAAATATGATCGAAGCCGAAGCAGACAAGCACTTTGATCCCGCGATTGTCGAAGCCTTCCTCATCAGATGGAACGACTTTCTTGAGGTACAGAATATAATCGACAGCAGCAAACCTGAGTTGATGGAAAGCGGCGTTTCCGACGACTTAAGACGATAACACCACAACTATATCACAGTAAAATACACTTTTTCTGCGATTACACTATCAATTCAAACTTACTAATCACTCGATAGCAAGCGGTAAAAATGCTTCGCCTTTTAACACTTTGGATATTATCGGCAGCGAAATTTCCCATATCTTATCCGGAATATCTTCGGTTATACCAAGCAGGAACTTCTCGCCCGGCGCAACCTCACGTAGGATTTTACGGACATGGGCGGCGATTTTGGCAGGGCTTAAAAGATGTACAGGCGTAGGGAAGTTTATCCAGATAATCTTATCTTTCCAGATTTTCCTGGCCTCAGCCATCTCCATATCACCATCTGGAACAGGGCAAAACGCTTCGATAATATCTATATCGGAATTTGCCAGGGCCTGAGCTAAAACTTTCATTCTTCCATCGAAATGAGCTGCAAGAAGTTTGCCTTTCTTGTGAAGTATCGATGCGAATTTGTTATAACATGGCACCACATACTTTTCAAATCGCTCCAGGCCTATCATATCACTGGTCATATTTTCCTGAATGTGAGCAACCAGCGCAGGGCTGTCGGCTATAATGTCATATTGCTTACACTGGCATTCCAGCAGGACCTCATAAAGATGAAAAAAAATATCTGGCGTGTCAAATTGATCCATCGTGAATTTTTCTATTCCCATCAACTGCCAAAGCATCTGCATCATTGGTGTAGGCGGCATCCAACCGGCAAATATAAAGCCATCACCACCTAATATTTCTTCTGCCCTTGTGAACTGTTCATAAGCCCGAGTATAAACTTCATCATTGAAGATAAACTCAACAACTTTGTAGTCTTCGGGAGTTTTTATCATATATTCGGCTAACTTGTCTGATCCGTACCCGCCACTACCTCTAATCCAAAGCTGGCTCACCTCACCGACAGGTGTGCGAAATCTCTCGCGTATGCAAAATCTGCCATTTTCATAGTATTCGTGCTTAAAAACATCAACATTAGGCCGAACCGTGGAAAAAACCATTCTGTCCGTACACATTGCCAGTCCATCATTGCGTAACCGGCGCTCGACACCCCCCATAGGCGGCTGGGGGCGTTTAATCGTAAAAGGAACTCTATCAGGCATCTCGCCGTTAAGTACCGAAAGTATTCTTTGTCGTGGTGTCATCCTTTTTTGACCTTTCTAAATAAATTAACTTTGCGTGCTTCGTGGTTTAACTATTCCGCTTTTATTATTCCCTGACTTGTCAGGTCTTCGCCGATTCTTTCTCCTGGCTGAACGGTTAAGAATTCGCTTTCCGGCCACTGACCGGCAAAGAGTCTTTGCAGCAAACCCGGATCGCCCTTGAGTTCATCATAGTTCCAACCGAGAAATTCAGCACATTGTTTCGTGAAACTTTTCTCTTTATCGGCGTTGGCAAACCCCCAGTCGATATATGTTGCCCGGTCATACTCTTTGAGCCAACCCTGCTCAGCATCCATCAAATATTTTGCGTTATCGTCTCCGTATTTTTCGAGATATTCCTTGACTGTTTTGTCATAACGTTTCTTGCCCGGCTGGGTCCCCGTATCTATCCAGCCCGGACTGTACCAGTAAATCCCGCGATGGCTGTCGAAATATTGCCTATATTTTTCTTTCGACCCAAGCAAAACAGTTATACAGTCATGTCCGCGCGGGACCACTATCGGGATATTCGCTGAGAGCCCGACAATTCCATTACTGCAAAGCCCATATCCAAGCAGCGATGCATCATAAGCGTTGCCATTAGAATCCTCAGTACGATCCAGCGCCCTCTGAACTTCACTACGCAACCTTTCCGGCTCATTATGCAGCCCCTGCGGCATAAAAACCATATCAATAATGTTTTCAGAGCAGGCTGCGCAAAAATACGCCTCTCGCTGCATAACCTTACAAGCTATTAATTGTAACCTCATTAAATACCCTTCCAAACAGAGCCCTGAACATAAGCGACGGGTAAACCATTGCAGAATCAAAAAATCCTATCGACAATAAACCCCGCACCAAGGAAAATGTCTATCGCCATTGCCGAACACAAAAGTATCCACCGAATTCGATGCACACGCAAATTCGCCTGTGTCATAAAGAATATAATAGCCGTAGCGATCGCGGCAAGTATATACATCTTCGCGGCCTCGGTCATAAGCTTTGCGTAATTGTCGCCTAACCCGGCAAAGGTTTGAAAATATTTTGTTGCGAAAAGTAATGTTGTAATTGCCAGCATGCCCAAGACAACTGCTGTTATCAAAATCCATTTTTTGTCTGCGGTACCTGCCAGTGTAAGTGTCTGCAAACCTTCACCTATAATCACTGAGCAGCACAGAACCGGAAAGCTAAGCCATATAAGCGGGCTGACGTTAAGAAAGCCGTCACAAAATGCCAGTATTGTCCCAACAATAAAAATGGTCATCACGCCCAATCGGCGAGCCTTCCATAGCAAAGCAAAGCCCATAACCACCCCAGCCACAGGGACATGGTAAAAGCCGAGCAGAGTTAAGCCTCGTTTTGCGCTGACCAAAGGAACTAACAAACCCGACATGTCCGCCAATCGCAATTTGACCTGGATCGGGATCGGAAAGAGACGGTATTGCATAGAGAGATAGAAAAAAGCTATTATCGCAAAAGCGGGCAGCAATGAAAGCGGCACCCTTATCCACCGTTTTTTGCCTCTTGGCCCAAATACAGATGGACAAAATAACCATGGTATCGCTGCAACCAGCAGGCCGGCTGTCGGATGATACTTCGCTAACCCAAGCATAAAAGGCCCAAAGCCATAGATAGCACCAGCGAAAAATGAACCCGCAAATCCAGCCACCCAACGCCTGCTTAAAACAAAACACCCCATCGACGCTGCGCACACATTTACCAGCCAAAGATATTGGAGTGACTGAAATTGTTTAAAGTAAGGCTGGAAAAGATAGACGGCAAAACAAATGTAAATTATCGCCGCTGTAACGAACTTACTAAGGTTTTTAGCCATTATCGATTTACTTAAAAGCGACTTTGCCGGCCTCTGGTATGTATTTGCCCGATTCAGAGTACAGCAGTTGTTTGCAATGTCGTCTTTGTAGATTGCCCTTTGACGTCTACTATATCGACTGCCGGCTTTATGGGCGTCTGCTTCGGACAGTCTCCGTTCCAGCAATACATACAGAGATTTTCTTTGGACCTGCCGACTGCCTTAACCATGTCGTCCATCGTCTGATACCTAAGAGTCGTAACGCCCAGGTCCCTGGCGATCCAATCCACCATTTTTTTGTACTTGTCAGAATTGTGATCGACATATTCCGACACATCTTTTATGTCATGGCCTTCCAGGCTGTGAATCGCCTTGCGGGCGGCAAGCTCGTGGATCGATCGCGTCGAAAGATTGAATTTGCACGGGAACATTAAAGGCGGACAGGCAGCTCTTATGTGAATCTTTCTTGCGCCGCAATCCCAAAGTTTCTTTATGGCAAAATTCTTAAGCTGAGTACCCCTGACTATCGAATCCTCACAAACAACAATACTGTTACCTTCGATCACATCTTTAATAGGTATGAGTTTCATTTTCGCGATCAGGTCTCTTCTCTGCTGTGAAGGCGGCGTATAGCTCCTGCCGTATCCGGGCGTATATTTAACAAGTGGACGCCTGAACGGCTTGCCTGATTCCATCGCATAACCCAATCCATGAGCAACTCCGGAATCCGGAACGCCGGTGACCAGATCAACATCAATATCATTGTCCTGTTTGGCCAGGTATCGTCCGCATCTTTCTCTAACCACCTCAGCGTTTATACCCTCATAACTCGATGCCGGAAAGCCGGTATATATCCAGTAAAACGTGCAAATCTTATTTATACCTGATCTTCCAGCCCTTCTTTGCACAATCCCATCTTCATTTATCTGTACTATCTCTCCAGGGGCAATGTGCTTTTCGATCTCGAAATCATTATTGGGTAATGCGCTTGTTTCTGTTGTCACAGCCCATGCGTCGGCTCGTTTGCCAATGATAAGAGGCGTATATCCATAACGGTCTCTTGCCGCATATATGCCGGTACGATTAAGAAGAAGCAACGAGCATGAACCGTCTATAATCTCAAACATTTTCTCTATGCCGTCTATCAGATCCGTACCCTGGTTGATTAACTTTGCTATCAACTCAGGTGTATTAACAGTTTTTTTACTTACCTCACTAAAGGATATCCCCTCGTTCAGCAACTTCGCAGCCAACTTTTCGGTATTTTCCACAAATCCGTTTGTCACTACACAAAAGGGCCCAAACCTTGAATTCAGATAGATCGGCTGCTCATCGTAGTCACTTATAACGCCGATACCTTTGTTGCCCTTCATACGTTCGTAATCATCATAAAATTTAGACTTGAACTGAGTCTGATTAAGATTGTGTATCTGACGTGTGAAATTTTCGCCAAGTATTGCTATGCCCCCATACTCAGTACCCAAATGAGAATGATAATCCGTACCGTAAAAAAGGGTTTCCGCACAATCTTTCTTTGAGACAACTCCAAAAAGACCACTCATTTTTCACCTCCTATGAAATGCCAGAAATTCTTCCTGAAATTCTTAACGATACGAATAAATCCACCGATTTCCAAACACTACCATATTTGTATTGCTATGTATATAATCAAAAGGGATACCAGCCTTTAATTTCCTACCGCTGTAAGTGGCTTAAAACAAACTACTTAAGAATCACCTTGTTGATCCCTGTCGTTATTCTGCCTATCCTGAAAACCTTTTCTCCGTATTTTGTAAGCTTTTTTTGTATTGATCCGGCAAAATCCTCAGCAACTATCAGCACAAAGCCTATACCCATATTAAAAACTCTGAACATCTCCTCCTCTTCGACCGGGCCCCTTCTTTGCAGAAAGGAAAATATATCAGGTATCGGCCAGTTGGGTTTTATAACCGCATCGCAATCTCTCGGCAGCACCCGCGGAATATTACCAACCAGTCCGCCGCCGGTAATATGTGCCATTGCGTGAACAACGTGTTTGACCTTGTATTGTGACAGCAATTTAATAATCGACTTAACGTAAATACGAGTAGGTTCGAGCATAGCTGCCCCTACAGTCTCGCCGCCAAGCTCGGACGGCGTATTGCTGACTTTCAAGCCGCACTTTTTAAAACAGATATTACGGGCAAGCGTAAACCCGTTGCTGTGCAGTCCGCTTGAAGCCAGCCCGAGGATCACATCACCCTTGCGAACAGTCTTTCCATCGATGATCTTTTTACGTTCGACCACCCCGACCGCAAACCCCGCCATATCGAAATCACCTTTGCGATAAGTATCGGGCATCTCAGCGGTCTCGCCCCCTATCAACGCACAATCGGCAAGTCGACAGCCTGCCGCTACGCCTTTGACCATCTCGGCTATCACTTCAGGCTCTAATTTATTAACTGCCAGATAATCGAGAAAGAACAAAGGCTCAGCACCCTGAACAAGCATGTCATTAACACTCATCGCCACAAGATCGATCCCCACGGTGTCATACTTTTTCATCTCACCGGCTAATTGAACCTTACTGCCAACTCCGTCGGTACATGCCACCAATACAGGGTTCTTATAATTTTTCTTAAAAAGTCTTTCGTCATAGTCCAGCCGAAACATCCCCGCGAATCCGCCCTTAAGGTCCATAACTCGAGGACCAAATGTACTCATCACAGAATCATGGATACACTCAACCATCTCATCGTTGGCATCGATACTTACACCAGCTTGTTCGTAACTTATATATTTACTCATCTTCTTCGGACAATTCGCCAAAAATATGCATTTGATAATGCTCCATTGTGAACTTATTCAAAGCGATATCCACCGGTATTCTGTATTTACCACTCCAGCACGCTGTACAATAATGATCGGCGGGCAAGCTCGCACACTTCAAAAGCCCTTCGATTGACAGATACCCGACACTGTCAACTTCGAGAAATTCCGCTATCTGAGCTAAATTCCGCTCATGTGCCAGCAACTCTTCAGTCGTTGGAAAGTCAATACCGTAAAAACATGGATAACGGATCGGAGGACAGCTTATCCGCATATGGATTTCTTTTGCGCCCACTTCGCGCAGAGTTCTGATCTTACCCCTTGTAGTCGTACCACGAACTATCGAATCGTCAACTACCACTACACGTTTACCTGCGACGACTTCTTTTATAGTTGCCAGTTTAAGCCTGACTGCCACTTCTCTTGCTTCCTGGCTAGGGGCGATAAACGTTCTGCCTACATAATGGCTTCTGACCAGTCCCATATCAAAAGGCACGCCGCTTTGAGTCGAAAAACCCAATGCTGCTGAAGTCCCTGAATCAGGCACAGGGATCACAACATCCGCATCGGCTGGATGTTCTTTAGCCAGTTGAACGCCCAACTTCTTCCTGAACTCATGGACATTTTCACCGAACATAAAACTGTTCTGCTTGGAAAAGTAGATATGCTCGAAAATACAGTGAGCCGGCGTAACAGAGCCCGGCTTGACGAAAAACCTGCTGCTCAAACCGTTCTTATCAAGGGTGACAATTTCACCCGGGGCAACCTCACGAATAAACTTCGCGCCTATCGCGTCAAAAGCGCAAGTCTCGCTGGCAACGACATAACAGCCCTGCTCGGTTTGTCCAATACTCAAGGGATGAATGCCATACGGGTCTCTGGCAGCTTCGATACGATCTTCAAATAAAAACAGCAGACAATACGCTCCCTGAAGGTGGTTCAGGACATGGCCCAGCGGATCAGGATTGGCTACATGACCGGGCTTGGCAAGCAGATGGATAATTACCTCGGTATCGTTAGTAGAGCGAAAAATACTGCCGTAAGCCTCGTATTCATCCCGCAGTAAACCGGCGTTTATAAGATTTCCGTTATGTGCCACAGCCACCTGCCCGCGTGAATATTCACTAAGTAAAGGCTGAGCGTTGATCAATTTGCTCGCGCCGGTAGTCGAATAACGAACATGCCCTATCGCTATCGAATTGGCGAGCTTTTCCAGCCTTCGAGAGCTCTTGCGAAACACTCTGCCAACCGTTCCCATACCGGTACTGCATTGGATAAATTCACCGTTACTGCTGGCGATACCAGCCGATTCCTGCCCGCGATGCTGCAGACTGTACAGCCCATAATAGACTTTTTGTACCGCCTCAGGGTCACCAAAGATACCGAATAGACCGCAGTTTTCTTCTTTTTCTGAAACCATTTTGTTTACTCAAACTGACCGTTTTAAAAGCTTATATCAATACAACTTACTTTTCAACAAGATGTTATCCCAATCCCAACGCACATCGGGATCGGGACAAAAACAATGATAAAATTAGCTCATCAGCCCCAAGGTCGATTCCACAATTTTAATCTTTACGTTTTGATTTTTACGTTCTCAAATTGACCATCGGTCAGTTTGAGAAATATTATCTCCTGCCGAGCTTTGTATAACTTCTGTCTCCAATCCCCAACTCAGGCATACCTTGCGGCCAGATACTAATGCTAATAGCCTGCCTGTCCAGCGTACCGTCAGCACTGTATGAAAAACCGCAATAAACCCTGTGGTAACGTCTTATCAGCGTAACCTCATTGCGAAGATTTTTACGATAATCAAAATCATACTGCTGAGAAAAAACAAGTGTATAACGCGGATCGATCGCGTATGTAGCTGCAAATGTCAAAACGTTTGAGCCCTTCTCGTTGTCTACCTGTATCCGTTTCAAGTATCTGCTGCCTATGTAATAACTCAAGTTAGGCCAGACCAGGCGAGATAAACCCACATCGAACTTTTGGACAATTCCGCTTCTGATGTCATAATTTAGGTCACTGAGCAAAGCGGTTGCGTCACTGACTCGCCAGGTATATTCAGCTCCAAAATAATCACGCCTTGGACCCCAGTTCTCAAACCTGTGAAAACCGGCCCGGAGGTCACCGTTAAAAATTTGAGGAGCAGAAAAAACTCGCAAAGGAACCATCGGATTATTCCAAACAAACAGATCAACTCCAGGGCCCGAATCCGAAACACCGTCAGCCTCATCTACAAACGTAGCATCCATATCCAGCCGCATCCAGTCGACGATTCGCTCCTCGCCCTCGACGCCTCGCTTGGTTTGAAGACGCTGCGAAAGACCAATGTTTAACAGATCACGCTGGTTGATAACATTTTCGCTTTCTTCATAAAGCACACCCGTCAGATGTGGCCTTACGATATGACGCAGTTGGTTCAGATCCCACAGCCGAGACTCAACATTATATGTTTTCCACCAAGGCTGGGGGAACAAACGGATACCTGCTTCTCCTATCCATACCTCCTGGTCACCGAATTGCCCACTAAAGGTTCCATCTACAAGTGAACGTCTAAACCCGCTGCGATCGTCATAACCGAACGTCCCTGCCACAAACGGTATTACTTTTACGGGCCCGGTAACTCCTTCGATACCGCTAATCGTAAATGGCACGTCAAGTTCCGTGCGGTGCGAGACAAATCCGAAATTATCCTCATCTATCATTACTGTATTATCGTTACCTATCCTCTGACGCAGATTACTTACCTGGGTGTTGCTGTAAAGGGTAGCCATATCGTCAAACAGTGACTTTCCCGTCAGGTGGTATTCAACACTCGGATATTCTTCGAGCTCATCGGAAAAATCATTTATCCGACCCTTACCCAATATCGATACCCCTTCGATACCGTCTATATGCTTGAGATGAAGATAAGATTCCTGTACCCCAACATTGAACTCGTTGCGGAAATATGACTCGATAAAATTCCTGTCAGAGGCATAGTTAAACGCCGTAGTAAGCTGCCATTTTCGAGGCAGGAAGTGTCTGTGCATCCAACTGAATCGTCCTCGAATATCACGGGGCGGATCAACATTTTCTCTGGTAGTGTCTCGACCGAGATCGTCCTTACCGGAATCCTTGATCAAATACGCCATAACCCTGCCGGAACTTTCTTCGTTACCATAATCAATCTCGAAGCCACTGCCTACGCCTCGCTTGCCGTAATAGTCAAAAGCAAACGTACTGTCGACCCCATCAGGCTCACGCAATCCCAAAAGACGCGCCAAATACCAACGAGTCTCTACCATTGTTCCCCAATCGCTGTCATAACCTATACGGGCACTTTTGAGAGGCACGTCCGGCAGTTCAAGATTACTTCGCATATAGGGCCAATAGAAGAAAGTTCTCTTGCCGGCTTTGAGCCGGACATTACGCATCTGGGCGTCATAACTGCTGTCGGTTACATTATCTTCCGGGCCGTCTGCGGAAGTGTCGTTTATTATTACACTCGAAGCTGTTAGCGACATCTGAGGCTCGTAAAATTCACTGCTGGTCATCACTACGTTTTCAGCGCCGAATCTGTTCTTGGCCAGTTGCCTTAAACGAGCAGCTTTTACATAGAGCGGCACATCGCGTTTGGGATCGTAATTTCGCATCACCGCATTAGTCATCAGTGCCTTTTGAGTATCGAAGTCGTAGTAAATTTCATCGGCTCGAGTTGTCCGCCTGCCCTGGGTCATCACAACATCGCCGGCCAGATAGATCGCCTTGACTGAACCGCCGCCCAAAATATCCCCTGAACCGCCACCGGAATCGCCTGCGGAATCTTTGGAACGAAACACAACCGCGTTATCTGCCTGCATTTCCAGCAGACCACCTCGCTCATCCTGCTTTTGCCAAATATAAAACCTGCCGATTATCGTTGCTATTTCTACGTCGGACTGCTCAGGTCCGGGCACAGATTCAATATTCAGTTCCTGTTCACCAGCTGGTGCGAAATTAACCGGATACTGGAATTTGACTTCCGGTTCCCTGGTAACTACCGGAGGCTCGATCACTTGAACCTGCTCTCTCGGCACGATTATCTTTTCCTCAGCCTTGGGCTTTTTAACAACCCTTGTTTTCTTGGCCTTCTTAACAGGAACCTTCTTTTTAGTCGGACGCTTGGCAACTTTAACTTCCGTTTGGTATTCAGGCACGAGAGCTCCGGGCTGAACCACAAATTCAGGCCCGGACGGTATAGTTTCTACTGCCGAAACCCCCTGACGGTAAAGCTTAAGCCCTCTCGGATCGGAAACCTTACGCGTATCAGCGGTCACGAACACATCTCCGGTAACCGCAAAACGAATAACCATCGCCTGACCATCTTCAACGATTTCTTCGGTCAAACCCGCTGTCATCGCACTTTTACCTTTTTCAACTGAGGTGATACCCGAGAGATACACCGTCGCGCTATATTCGATGCTAACTCTGCCACGAACCTCGCTCTTGACGCTATCGAGCCAGATCACACTGCGTCTGCCGGAAAATTCATTAGCACCAACTGACACCGAAACACCCGCCGGCAAAACCAGGATGTGCCTGCCCGTCTCAATCTGATAGCTAATAAGTTCACTGCCTCGAAGGTGCATATCCTGGCCGGCAAAAGCACCTGCCTTGTCACTGTCAATTGCCGATGCGGGTGCAACTGCTAACGCCACTATGAGTATTACAAAGATCGTTTTTAGTTTCATATTAACTCTCAAAATTGTGATTCTTGATTTCCTTACCAGGATTCACACAACACGTATGCAGAATTATAACTGCTCAGTCCCACAAAGCCAGCAAAAAAATCTCTCACACAGACTGATAACTTGATTTATTATGAAAAATACGATAAAAAACTCTGTACAAATCAAAATAGACGATAACGACTTATATTTTCAGGGTATTATGGCTAAAAACGAAAGATCAACTTATCAAAATAAGCTCATTTCCGGCTACTACGAGCATCTCGACTCGATAATGCTCAACAAACTCGGCGAACTCGTCACTGAGTTATTCCTGGCAGAAACCGCTGCAAAAAAGGCTCAGCTCTGGAAAAGAGCCGAAAAGGCAATGACCAAACTCAAGATCAAGCCCGCTATCCTCGAGCATATAATGGCGAAAAAAGACGTGCAAATCCTGGCAAAAAACCTCAACGATTGGCTTAAAATGCAAAAGAAATAATAAACCCCTTGTATTTGCATGGATCAGTGATTAGACTTTTCTCCGGTATGGACATCAAGAACAAACGCATAGCGGTATTGTCTCCAGTCGCATGGAGAACCCCGCCTCGGCAATACGGCGCGTGGGAAACGGTAGCGAGCAATATCACCGAGGGGCTTGTCGCCAGGGGCTGGAAAAATGTAACCCTGTTCGCCACGAAGGATTCGATAACAAAAGCGAACCTGCGATCCTGCATCGAAACCGGCTACGAAGAAGACAAAACCCAGATACCCAAGGTCTCCGAATGTTTTCACATCTCAAAGCTGATGGAACGAACTGATGATTTTGACCTTATACACAACAATTACGATTTTCTGCCGCTGACCTATTCCCGCCTGATAAAAACCCCGATGCTAACGACCATTCACGGCTTTTCCGATCCGGACATCCTCCGCATCTACCGAAATTACAAGGACACCTACTACGTTTCGATAAGCGACTCCGACAGGGATCCCGAACTGCCCTACCTGGCCACTGTTTATAACGGCATAGACCTGACCAATATTACATTTCGCGAAACTCCCGGCGATAAGCTCGTCTTTCTCGGCAGAATACACCCCGACAAAGGAACGCATCTGGCGATCGAACTGGCACAAAGTAGCGGCAGAGAACTAATAATCGCAGGGATCATCCAGGATCAGGCCTACTTCGATGAGCTTCTCAAACCCCACATCAACGATTCAACGATCCAATATATAGGCCCGGTTGGCCCGGTCGAGCGAGATGAGCTTTTCAAACAAGCCCTTGCCGTGGTTCACCTAAATACCATACCCGAACGCTTTGGCTTAGTCATGGCGGAATCAATGGCCGCAGGCGTGCCGGTGATCGCCATGGATTTGGGCTCATGCCGTGAAGTGATCGAACATAACGTCACCGGCTATCTGGTAAATAATATCCCGGAGGCGATAGAAGCTGTCAGCCGAATAGAAAAAATCGACCGCAAAAAATGCCGCCTGCGAGTCGAACAAAATTTTAGCATCGACAAAATGGTGTCAGATTACGAAAAGGTCTACGAAGAGATTTTCAAAAGAGAGGTGCTGAAATGACCAACGCCGGTAAAGCTGATTTAATTATCCCAGCCGAGCGAATCCGGCAGTGCATATATCTTATCCGCAAGCAAAAGGTGGTACTTGATAAGGATTTAGCTTCTCTGTATGGGGTACCTACCAAGCGTCTCAATGAGCAGGTTCAACGCAATATTGACCGCTTCCCATCGGATTTTATGTTTCAATTGAACAATACCGAAGCTGAAGCTTTGAGGTCGCAAATTGCGACCTCAAAAAAAGGCCGTGGCGGCAGGCGGTATAATCCCTATGCTTTCACCGAACAGGGCGTGGCGATGCTCTCCAGCGTCCTGCGGAGCAAACGCGCTGTTGAGGTCAATATCGCAATAATGCGTACCTTTGTCAAACTGCGGCAAATCCTTGCTGACAATGGCCTTTTACGCCGCAAAATTGAATCAATGGAACGCAAATACGATGAAAAATTCCAGCAGGTTTTTGCCGTTCTAAACTATATGGTCGCCGGAGAAACCAAGCCCAAAAAGCCTCTCGGATTTCACAGCAAAAAAATAAAAAACTAAGAAAAATGTACCGGATACCTAATTCTCCCTTTAATTCTCATAAAGCAGAATATCTGACTACGAAACCAGTTGACTTTTCTGCGTGGTGTGGTTACTTTATGACAGTAAAATCAGGTATAGCTGTCAATTTAACCAGCAAGTAAGGACCAATACCCGAATTTCCGAAACAAGGAAATGTTAAGAGATACTATTTCATGATTGACATAGAAAAAGTCAAACCGGAAATTGAACGAATATGCAGTCGTTTGCCGGTCAAACGGCTTGGCCTATTCGGCTCTGTCCAGAGCCGCGATTTTTCCAGTAGCAGCGATGTTGACGTTCTGGTAATTTTTGATTCCGGCGAAAATATCGACCTTTTCGATAAGTATTTTGAATTAAAAGAACAACTTGAAGATGTATTCAAGCGGGAAGTTGATCTGGTTGTAGATGGGAAATTTAGAAACCCTGTCTTCAGAGATATTGTTAACAAAACAAGGACCATAATTTATGAAAGATGAAATAAAAAAAAATCTTATCGATGTCCTTCAGGCAGCCGAAGAAATAGAAAATTTTATTTCAGGCATTAAATTTGAGACATATCAAATTACACCTGTTGTAAAAAGAGCGGTCGAAAGAGATTTTGAAAAGAGAGGCGAAAAAATAATATATAGGGATTGAACCGATGGCTGCACCTATTTGGTTGATATTGTTGTTAATTGTCTTACCATTTCTATTAACCCAGTTTTGCGTGGCATTATATAGTGCTGCAAAAATTAGGCAAAATCTTAAACATGTAGCTTTGTTTACCTCATTTGCGTGGATATTTTTCATTGCTGGAATAGTATTAATTTTTTATTTAACAAACGAGCTGAGTCTTTGGAAAAAAGCCATACTTGTTATATTGGCTTTTATGCAAAGCAGATGTCTCTACAGGTTCTTGGATTTTTGTTTTGTTTCGAAAAATGATAACTTCCAGAAGATATCAAGTATCGCATTATATGCTAGCTTTTCAATAATTGCATTATATTTACTCAAGTAAAATCCAAATTAAGGAGCAATATCATGTCTACTCGACGAAAAGAATTAGTTCAGCGATACAAGGGCAACCCGATCCTGACAAAGGACGACATTCCGTATAAGGTCGAAACGGTTCACAATGCCGGTGTGACGAAATTTGACGGCCGATATATTATGCTTTTTCGTTCGCACCTCGATACGGGCCGTTCTATAATTGGTCTGGCTCAAAGCGATAACGGCTTCGATTTTAAAGCCGCACCCGAACCTTTTATGGTCCCCAGCAAGGACGGTATATTTGCTCAGTACGAAGAGTTCGGCGTCGAGGACCCGCGGATCACTCACCTCGAAGGCGCATACTATATCACATACAGCGCCTATTCCAAGTATGGCGTTCGGATAGGCCTGGCTAAAACGCTCGATTTTAAATCTATCGAACGGATCGCCTTTATCACGCAGGCTGACTATCGCAATACGGTTATCTTCCCTGAAAAGATTAACGGCAGATACGTCAAGCTCGACCGCCCGCACAGTGACATCAGCCCATGGTCTACCTGGATAAGTTTCTCGCCCGACCTTATTCACTGGGGTCAGTCGCAGTTAGTTATGAAGCCGGTTCAGTATCACTGGGACGAAATGAAGATAGGTCCGGGCGGGCCACCGATAAAAACCGATAAGGGCTGGCTCAATATCTATCATGGCGTTTTTCCCACAATGGACGGCTGCGTCTATCGCCTCGGCGTAGCGCTGCATATGCTCGACGAACCCGAGATCATTCTCGGCGTCGGCGATAGATGGATATTGCAACCGGAGGACCCATGGGAAATTTCTGGCTACGTCCACAACGTTGTCTTCAGCTGCGCAGCTATCGCCGAAGACGATGGCACGCTAAAACTTTACTGGGGTGCTGCTGACAAGGTAATGTGCGCAGGAACCGCGGTCATCGATGAGCTTGTCGACCTTTGCCTGAACGACTCGCGTCCTGCCCTTTGATCAGCGCCTGCGTTTGTCCATCAGGATAGTGACCTTCTTATAGATATTCGTCGGCAATGCGTCTTTGAGTATCTTTTTCACTTCGCGCATCGACGTTCTAAGCGTTGTATGCGTGATAACAATATGCTCGTTATCCATTTTGCCGAAAAGTTCCGCCAACTCATTGATATGCATGTGCCTGCCCGCCTTGGCCCTGTCGGTCTGCTCTTCGGTATAAAAAGTGCATTCAGCGATAAGGATCTTACTGTTAGCGATGTAGTCGAGCTGCGAGAAGTCGACATACTGCGTATCGCCGAGATATGTCACGATAGGTATCTCGATTTTGTTCTCGATCTCCACGCCCTGTCTTTTAAGCTCGACGATTTGCGGACCGTTTAAGCTGGTGTACTCAGCTTTGAGCTTTTTACGTTTTTCAAATACGGTAAAACCAACCGACCCTCTGGAATGTTTCGTCGGGAACACCCTGGCGAAAAGGTTTGGCTTGATCTGAAATTCGTCGCCAGACTTTACCCCGACCAGGTTAGCAGGAACCTTATTGCCGTCGAGTCTGCCCCAGGCGTCGATGATCTGCCTTATAGGCGTGAGCAGATTCTCAGGAGCAAGGATAGTACCCGGACTTTGCCCGCAGAAATTTCGGTGCGACAAATAGTACGCGATACCAGCGGCGTGGTCCATGTGGCCGTGAGTTAGCAGAATATTATTTATCGAAATGATCTGATCGGGCGCTTTACCGATATCAAAGCAAACATCGAGCTGCGGCATCGCCACAACCGTCTCCTCGCCGGCAAACGAGTAACCGATTATCTCGGTCTCGTCTATTTTTACACTCGATAAATTGTGACTGGGCATAGTTCGTGACTCGTGTCTCGTAAATAGTGTTCCATTTTATGGTAGCCACTACTGGCGTTTGTGTCAATTTGTTTTTGATTAGGGTTGTTAAATATGATACGCTCAGGTAACTATGCCGGACAAGCGCACACATAGAGGCCAACATCCCGCTGACGGCAGGCTCTTCGCAGATAGAGCTGTCGGTGATCTGCGAACAGCCGTCAATGACTTCTCGTTACTGCTGACCAAAAGCTACGCTGAAAAAAGCGCGCTCAAACTGGTTTGTGACAAGTTCGCCTTAACTCAAAGACAACGCCTTGCGGTAATGCGCTGCAGCTGCTCCGATCAGCAGTTAGCCGAGCGTAAGCAAAAAGAGATCCCCATCGTTCAGGCCGCTAACCGCCTTGTCGCCATTGACGGCTATAACGTATTGATAACTATCGAAGCCGCTCTTAGCAACTCATTTATTTTCAAAGGCAGAGACAACTGCCTCAAGGACATCGCCGGCATCCACGGGACATATCGAAAAGTCACAGAGACAATACCAGCGGTTGAACTGATAGGCACATTTCTCGAAGAGTCGGGCATAGCCAATGTATTGTGGCTGCTCGACAGCCCCGTTTCCAATAGCGCCCGACTGAAAGCACTGATAGCTGAAATAGCTAATAAACACAACTGGAACTGGCAGATCGAACTTTCGCAAAACCCCGACAAGCCCCTCTCTGAAACCGATTCGATCGCAGCAACAAGTGACGGCATCATACTCGATAACTGCAAAACATGGCTAAACCTGGCCGCTGAGATCATCAAGCAAAAACTAACCTCCGCCGAAATAATAGACCTGTCAACTGTTAACCAATAAGCCGATAACAGTTTCAAGGTTGATTTGCTCAAGGCTGTCACAGATAAGATCAGCCTGGCTTAGCTTGTCGGCCGTCGTAGAATTGGTCACCGCAATACATTTGGCCCCTGCGGCTTTAGCGGCCTGCACACCGTCGGGAGCATCTTCGATAACAACACAGTTAGCAGGGGCAATACCAAGCCGATCCGCCGCGATCAGGAAAAGTTCCGGATCAGGCTTTTTATGTTTTACATCGTTGCCGTTGACATAGACCATCTGCCGATAGGGAATTTTAGCCGACTCTAAAACAGCGTGCGACTTTTCAAGAGTACTCGATGTCGCGATCGCTGCGCCAAACCTGGGACTGGCCATCGCCTGAGTTATCAGTTCCAGCACCCCTGGAAATGCCGGCAAAGGTTCGCCGCTTAGGATGTCGAAAAAATACTCCTGCCGTAACTTAGTAGCGGTTTCGATCTGCTCCGCGGTTAATTTCAAACCATGAACCCTCGCAGCCGCCATGACATATTCCTGCGCCCCTCTGCCAAGCCCGGCCTCGAAGTCTCCGCGTACAACACCACTAACCCCAAACAGCTCCGCGAAGACCTTAATAGAAGCCCGAGCATTAACCCCCTCAGTATCAGCTATTACCCCATCAACATCAAATATCAAACCATACAATTCACTCATACCCCGAGAGAATAAAAGATTAAATACCAAAAGTCAATCAGGACTTGACAGTAACTCGGACCCAATATCAAGAAAGGCGGTAAGATTTGGTTTGACAGGAATTGTGGGAATTGGTTGGGTTTTTAAATGGTTCTTGTGGGGTGGTGTTTTTGGGGTATAATTTGGTTAGATGTCTGAGATTCATAAGAAAAATATTGTTCGGCTGCTAAAGCACACTGACTATCGGCCTATGAAGCTGGGTCAGTTGGGTAAGGCTCTTGGGGTTAGCAGTGAGGATTATCCCCAGTTCAAGGCGGCGTTCGATCTGCTTCGCGCTGACGGGCATGTAGTTATCGGGGGGCGTAATCTTATTAGTTTGCCTGCGCTTTCAGGGCGGATCGTGGGGACATTTCGGGCAAATCGTAAGGGCTTCGGCTTTGTTACACCTTTAGAACCTAACACACATGGCGACTTATTCATACCGCCCACAGCAACACAAGCGGCGATGAATGGAGACGTTGTCGCGGCTAAGGTTGCTACAAAAGGTTTTCGAGCTGGGCAGGTGCGAATTTCCGGCGAGATAATCGAGATATTGCAGCGGGCACAGAACAGGTTCGTCGGGACGCTTTTGAAAAAAGCGAAAAGCTGGGTAGTTCAGCCTGACGGGACGGGGTTTACTGAGCCTATCTGCGTGGATGATGTCACTGCAAAAAACGCTAAAGCTAAAAATAAGGTCGTAGTTGAAATGTTGTCTTATCCTACAGAAGAAAAATTTGCCCGCGGGGTAATTATCGAAGTACTTGGCAGGGCGGGGAAATATGAAAGCGAGATCGCTTCGATTATACATCAGTATCATTTGCCGGACGAATTCGATGAGCAGTGCGCAAAGCAGACAGGAGCGGCGGCGGGTAGGTTTGCACCTGACAAGATTGCTGGCAGAGAAGATATAACCGATAAGGTGATAATTACGATCGACCCAGCTGATTCGAAAGATTTCGATGATGCTATCAGTCTGGAAAGAGATGGTGACGGCAACCGGGTATTAGGGGTTCATATTGCTGATGTGAGTTATTTCATAGCGGTCGATTCTGCTTTGGATGTTGAAGCTAAGAGCCGCGGTAACAGTATATATCTGCCGGGCAGGACAATACCGATGCTGCCGGAAGTTTTGAGTAATGGGGTGTGCAGTCTTCAGCCTGGCCAAAAGCGATTCGCTAAGAGCGCTTACATAACCTATAACGAGAAGGGGGAGATTCTGTCTCGGCGGTTCGCTAATTCTTTGATATGTTCGACCAAACGATTGACTTATGTGCAGGCCGATAAGATTCTCAAGGGAAGCAGGAAAAATGTCACTTCCGAAGTCGTTGGGCTCTTGAAGGATATGGAAAAGCTTAGCCGATCGATCGAGCAGCGGCGCAGAAAAAATGGGATGCTGCATTTGGATCTGCCGGAAACTGAATTGATAATGGATAAGGCCGGGCGAGTGGTGGATGCCTGCCCTGCTGATGATAGTTATCCGCATACGATGATCGAGATGTTCATGGTCGAGGCGAACGATGCGGTAGCGGGAGCTTTGGATCGGAGTAAGGGAGCGTTTATGCGACGTATCCATCCGGAGCCTGATCCTTTGAGTACGAAAAATCTTTCTAAGCTTATAAAGGCTTTTGGATATTCGCTGCCTCGCCATCCGGATCGCAAGAGTTTGCAGTCGCTGTTAGCCGCGGTTAAGGGGGCGGACAATTCTTTAGCGGTCAATCTTGTCGTACTCCGCAGTTTCGAAAAGGCAGTGTACGCACCGCTCAATATCGGTCACTATGCCCTTGCGTCTACGCATTATTGTCATTTTACCAGCCCGATCAGGCGGTATGCCGATCTGCTGGTGCATCGCGAATTGCAGAAGAAGTTGCAAAATAAAAAAACCGGTTCGCCGGAACTTGATCTGGTTGAGATCGGTAGCCACATAAGTTTTACTGAGCAGCGGGCAGCGGACGCCGAAAGAGAACTAAAAACGGTTTTGATATTGCAGATGCTCAGTAACAGGGTCGGCGATCAGCTTGACTGCGTAGTTACGGGCCTGACGGGGTTTGGGGTGTTTGTGCAGTGCCAAAAATTCGGTATCGAAGGGTTGATACGGACCGAAAATTTGGGGCGTGATAAATGGGAATTTAACCAGAAAAGTCAATCGATGCTGGGGGTGAATTCAGGTTGCAGTATACGGCTGGGCCAGAAGATGAAAGTTTGCATAGATTCAGTAAACATCCCAGGCCGTCAGCTTAACCTCTCACCAGCTGAGCCTTTAATAAAAAAGACAAACCGAAAAACCAAACCCAAGACCACAAAAAGAACAAAAAACCACCGAACTCGGAGTCCACGCAGAAGAAAATAGTGCAATTGTCACCCAGCAATTGAGTTCTTGACATCGGGCTGTTGTTTTGGTTATTCTATGGCTGAAAATAAAAATGATGAGTTGTCGGTGACTTTTATTAGAGATGGAGGAATGAGAACGCTATGAGTCCTGTTAAGATATTTTTATTCATTGTGGGTGTATTTGTATTCACTAAGGTTTCACAGTATTTGATGATTGTGAAAAATCTGCTGAATTTACGATTTAAACAAGTTGACGGTGAACTCAAAGAGCTAAACGAGTTGCCTGATTATCTTGAGGAACTGCTACCGAGAACTGATATTAAGTTACAAAGTTTAGGCTTTTCATTGTCTCACCTGCATTTACTCCAAGGCTGGATTGTAAGCAATTTCAATCAACAATGGAATGTCGTTTATTTCAACAAAGATAACAACTGCTATGCCAGTGTCATAGTTTCACCTCTGCCAGAAATGCATGAACCAGTAAAAGTTGAATTCAAGAACATCTTTTCCGATCAAAGCAAACTGATAACACAAAATGGCACTGAGAGCGATATTGTAGATAAAGTGCCGAACGTAATATTACACGATCCTTGTGCTGTAACTCTTGAACAGCAGTATAGTGCTCATATTGAAAAAACAAATAGCCTTGGCGGTGAATCAATTAAACTAAATGCTGAAAATTATCTTGCAGATGAAATTCAAGCCTATAGTAACACTATTGCTGCTTTGACCCATAAAGGGTATCTAAAATCAAATGATGAAATAACATGGCAATTATGTTTATTGCCCGCAATGAAACATGCATTCAAAATATTAAAGGGAGTAAAAAAGAAAGCGGTTTTAAAGACGGCTCAATTGAAAGCGACTGGCACTAAAAAGGTTGAACCGATAAAAATACCGGTTGCCGCTGAAGTCAAAGCTTACCTTCACCTGGAAGATTCAATTAAACCAAGCGGGTCAGGGCTTGGGTGGAAGTTAATGGTATTTTGTGTCAGCCTTACGGTGGGCATGGGTATATTTGGTGCAGCCTTTTCTTTTAGTGCAGCATTATTCATTATTGCGGCGTTGATAGTTCATGAACTGGGGCATTATATCGCGATGGTTATCTTTGGCTATCGTAACAGGCAAATACTTTTTCTGCCATTCGGAGCAGCGACACTTGGAGAAAAGAGCGAGGCTACTGCGTTGCAAAAAGCGGTAGTATTTTTGTCTGGCCCGGCGCTGGGGCTGATCGTGGGAACTGTATGTATAATATTGGGTGCAAGAATGGAAATAAGGCCGCTTACATACTGTGGAGGTTTTTTCCTTGTACTTAACTATCTAAATCTTATTCCGATCGTCCCTCTCGATGGCGGGAGATTATTCGAGTTAGCGTTATTTTCAAAAGTACCTGTGCTTAAATCCGTATTTCTTATCGTAAGCCTGTTGGTAATGCTTGTTGCGGCGATTGGCTTTAAGGACCCGATCCTTATTATCTTCTCAATCTTTATGATAATCAGCTTACGTACACAAATACTTATCAATTCGGCTCATTCAAAAATCAAAAAGCAAATCAAGGCTGAGCAAATTCAGCCTGATAAAGAATCATTTCTTTCCGAAATATTTCAGTTCCTAAAGCAAAAATCATTTTCTAAGCTTCCCTTTATTAAAAAATACGAAATCAGCAAAAACCTGGTATCCGAATTAACACAGGAACCTCCAGGATTAGCTGAGACAATTGTTTCTTTAGTGTTGTATTTTGTAGTTTTCGCACTTCCTGTATTTATAGCTGTGCCAACTATTATATTCCTGGGCATAAAAGATGCTATCTAGAAAGGGAAATTTTGTCCTTGTTGCGAATTGGGGCTAGTACTCTGTCCCGTCTAAATCACTGGGTATAGTTTTCTCAGTTTAATTCTGG
>JBHPGW010000041.1:0-22787 GCA_042569785.1 Planctomycetota bacterium
TGTTATTTTGCAAGACGTTACACATCGCCAAACTCACAACGTCCGGACAGTAGTGGGTTCAAATGATAAAAAAAGTTACAAAATAAAAATTTTCTTAATCTATATATACCGTTTTGGCTTCGCTATCTGATAAAGACTGGTCTATCCATCTATTTACAAACAGGAGTGCTGCAAGGTGGTAATTTCAAGCACAGATAGCCGTATATTCAGAATTGAGCCGGGATTGGCAGGCCTAACCGACGAACAGTTAAAAGCAGCTCGCAGCGAAGCCCAAAAGCAGAGGATCGGCCTGCACGAAAGCATAATTAAGCTCGGGTTTCTAAGTGAAAGAGACTTTCTGGTAGCTGCTGCCAAAAAGTCCGGCATTGGATTTGTCGAGATTAGCGGCGATAATATAGCCGATGACGCCCTGGAAGCGGTCACCGCCAATATCGCTTCTTACTATAGTATCATACCAATAAAGATCACCAATAAGACTCTCCTGGTTGCCACCTCGAACCCATTTATTGAAACAATAAAAAGTGAGATCCAGTTCGCTCTGGATAATTCACACGATCTTGAATTTGTTCTGGCTACATCCTCGGCGATTGAAAATGCTGTTCGCAAATCCTATGGTCTGGCGGCAGCTACGGTTGAACAGATGGTTACCGACCAGACAATCGAGAAGGCCCAGGCTGACAAAGAAGACCTTATCGATCAGGACAAGGCCTACGATGCTTCTGTAATAAAGCTGGTCAACCAGTTATTAGCTGACGCTGTCAGTTCAGACGCCACCGACATTCATATCGAACCTTATGAAAATCAATTAAAAGCCAAATACAGGATCGATGGTATGCTGCATGATGTCGCCCTGCCTTCGACGGTTAGATTTTTCCGGGAAGGTATTACCAGCCGAATAAAGATAATCTCAGGGCTCGACATTGCGGAAAAACGCCTGCCGCAGGATGGCCGTGCCCAGATAAATTTTTCAGACCAAAAATTTGACCTGCGAATTTCCATTCTTCCGACAAGGTACGGCGAAGCGATAAACATACGTATTCTTCCGCAAAGCAGACTCATTATGGAACTGGCATCTCTGGGGATGGCTGAAGGGAATATTTCATTATTAACACAACTTATCACTCGTCCTCATGGAATTATCCTCGTAACAGGGCCCACTGGCAGCGGAAAAACCACCACCCTTTATACCTGCATGCACATGCTAAAGGGGACCAACAGGAAGATCATAACCATTGAGGACCCAATCGAATATGACATGCAGGGGCTGGTCCAAATGCAGATACATTCGCAGATCGGTTTTACTTTCGCTGCCGCTTTGCGTTCGATGCTAAGGCACGACCCGGATATCATGCTCATCGGTGAAATCAGGGACCTTGAAACCGCCGAGACCGCCATAAGAACAGCTCTTACCGGCCATCTGGTTTTCAGCACACTGCACACCAATGACGCGGCAAGTGCTATTACACGTTTGCTGGATATGGGAATTGAGCCTTTCCTGGCTGCATCTTCTATTGACGCGATTCTTGCGCAAAGACTTGTCCGAGTCATTTGTCCGAACTGCAAAGAACAGTGTGATCTCGAACCTGAAATGGCAACTGCTATCAAGGCAATGACCGGAACAGATAAAATATATCCATCTTATCACGGTCGAGGCTGCTCTAAGTGCCGTTTTACCGGCTTTCACGGACGAACCGTCATAACAGAGCTTTTGGTACTCTCTGACACTATCCGCCAAATGACTATTGACAGAAAACACTCGAACCAGATCGACTCACAAGCTCGCAGCGAAGGCATGGTTTCACTATTTAAAAACGGCTTAGAAAAAGTCGCGCAACAAATAACCACATATCAGGAAATTCTGAGGGTAACCAAGGGAACCGTGATTACAGAATAAGTTTCTATGCTAACTTTTCAATACAAAGCAAAGAATATAAGCGGCAAGGTCTTTACCGGCCAACTACCTGCCCAGCATCGCGCCGCTGCGGTGACAGTTCTAAGACAAAAAAACTTTTTTCCACTCACCGTAGAGCGACAAACACGCTTAGCTGCCATTTTCAATAAAAAAACAACATTGGCAAATCGTGTTAGTGTAAAAGAGAAAGCGGTATTTACTCGGCAATTGTCTACACTGCTAAAAGCTGGAATGCAGTTAACGATCGCGTTAAAAACTTTATCCGAGCAAACACACAACAAATACCTGGTAACCGTCATAACCCGGATATACAGTGACATCGAACAGTCCAGTCCATTATCAGAGGCGATGGCCAAACACCCGAAAATCTTTTCCAGCGTTTATACCGCCATTATCGAAGCAGCTGAACAATCAGGAGCCTTACCTGAGACCCTTACCGTACTGAGTTCTCGACTAAAAGCACAGGCCGAGGTTAATTCACGGATCAAGTCAAGTCTTTTGTACCCGGTTTTTTTGCTTGTGGTAAGTATTCTGGTTGTTGCGGTATTAATGATGTTCGTGATACCAAAATTTATCGAACTTTTCGTAAACGCAAACCAGGCTTTACCGCTGCCAACTAAAATCCTGATCGAGATAACAGATTTATTAAAGAGTTCCTGGTGGCTGCTTTTAACCTCGATCGCAACGATTATCTGTATAGTAATAACCGCATTAAAAAACCAGCGTTTCAAACTTTTTATTGATTCACTTTCGCTTCGGCTCCCGCTGATCGGAACATTAAACGCCAAACTCCAGCTTGCCCGTTTCACAAGAACACTTGGCTCACTTCTAAATGGCGGGGTCAATATACTATCGGCTATTAGTACAACCAAAAAAACTACCAACAACACTGCCTTTGCAAAAGCTATCGTCGAGATCAAACGAAGTATTCTAAAGGGCAGTACGCTGGCAAAGGCAATGGCTACACAGAGACATTTCGACCGGATAACCACCAACATGGTCGCTGTCGGTGAAGACACAGGGACACTCGACGAAATGCTGCTCGATATAGCACAAATGCACGAGCAGGAGAGTGAAGCGACAATAAACTCAATAACAACACTATTGGGGCCGCTTATGATCATGGCGTTAGGGTTGATCATAGGCTTTGTCGTCATGGCGATATTAATGCCAATTTTTGAAACAGGTTCAATGGTAGGCTAAAGGAGAAAGGCAAAAATGAAAAAAAACAAAACCAAAGGCTTTACACTCATAGAGCTGCTGCTTGTCATCACTATAATCTCAGTGCTCGCCGCGGTTGTCATGCCTCGATTTTTTGGCAGAAGTCGTGAAGCCAGAGTAGTAGCCGCAAGACAAACCATCATTGGAACATTCGGTATCGCTCTGGATCTCTTTGAGCAAGATACAGGCAGATACCCGGCAACCAGCGAAGGATTACGAGCTCTTGTTATAAATCCACAGATACCCGGCTGGCGAGGCCCGTATCTTAAAACTACTACCATCCCCCTTGATCCATGGTCAAATCAATACAAATACAGTTACCCGAGTGAACTGACAAGTTCGGAATTTCTATACGATATTATCTCAGCCGGGCCCGACGGGACACTCGGCAATAATGATGATGTTACAAATCATGATGAACCCACAAATAAAAAACAAATATAGAACTGACTGCTCTAAAGGCTTTACGCTCTTCGAGCTTATAATTGTCTTAGCGATTATTTCAGCTATGACCTGTGTTATTATTCCTTTTGCTTCAAGGAGCAATAATAGCTTGAAGGTCACCGAGCACAGCCGTGACATCGCCCAGACCATAAGGTTCGCGATCGATTTGGCACAAAGTACTTACAGCCCGATCAAATTCGTGATCGAGACGAAAAGCAAATGCTATTATCTTCAGCAATCAGATCAAAGTAGTAACTTTGAGCCACTAAAGAGTTACTTAGGTTCGCCCAGATATTTTGATAAACGAATCCATATCGTTGATACCGAAGGTATGGACGCTGATAGCAAGGGTTTTTCCTTGATATTTGACCCTGGAAAGCCTTGGCCAAAAGCAAGCTTTACTCTTTCGACAACAGATGTGGAGAAGACAATAAAAATAAATGCTAAAGGTGTTCAGATTGAAGAAGCAAGCATATAGAGGATTATCCGCTCAGCAACAAAGTAAGACAAATGCTGCGCACGGCTTTACCATGGTAGAGGTAATCGTAGCTATTGCGATACTAAGCACTTCTATGCTTGCCGTCTTCGGGGTATTACGAACCTGTTTGGCCGCTGACAGTCGCAGCCGAATGCTTACGAGATCGGTTCTACTAGCAGAGAGCCTGATGACAGAGACTATGCTCAAAAGAAATATTACCTACGAGACTACGCAAGGCAGCAAAGGACCATTTAACTGGCAGATCCAAGTCGCTCCAACGCAGATGGATAACCTGGGGGCTGTTTGCGTGCAGGTAAAATGGCCCCGACAACAGCAATATGAACTGTTTTCACTTGTTCATAACCCAGCGGTACTGGAGGGTAATTAACATGGCTACAAAGCAAAACGGCTTTACCCTTATAGAGATACTGATCGCTATGGTAATAACTTCTGTTCTGGTTTTAGGCCTGCATGCGGCATTTGGGCAAGCTCGATTGCTGCAGTCAAGGATCCAAGATAATCGGGATGCTTATCAACAGAGCCGTTTGTTTTTTGAAACTGTGCGAACCGAACTTGCCTGCCTTTATTTCCCAAAGGCCGGCGACGAACAGGAGCTAAAACCGTTTAGCCTTTCAACTTTGTCTGATGGCACAACCCAGCTTACTTTTTACACGTTAAATCCTGCCTGGCAAAATTCACCAATGGCCTGCCGAAGCGCAAAGGTGACTTATCTTTTTGCCGAGGACCCCCAAGCTGAACATAAAATTCTTACAAGAACCCAGGCAAGCTGTTCCGGGGAAAAAGTAATAGCTCAGGAGAGTAAAGAGACAATTTTAGACAGACTGAGCCAGTTCAATGTCTGGGCACTTGATCCCAATAGCGATGTTGAATCCGATTCGTGGAAGAGAAATCTGGCCTCTGAAACAACGCCGCCAAAAGTGGTAAAGATAGAACTGAAATGGCCTCAGCTTGAAAAGCAAAGCGAGCTTAACTTTCAAACGAGTATAAAAATCCATTGTCAAAATCAATGATCGGCTTAAATGAAAAAAACATCTACCAAAAAAAGGGCCAGCGTATTGATCCTGGTACTGATAGTCATATCAAATATGACTATTATTGCCGTTGGTCTGGCTTATAGAACTCGTGTAGAGATAAAACTGGCACATACCTCAGCTCAGAGGGTAAAAACCCATTATCTTGCTCTTGCAGGGCTGCAGCGATGTATCGCGATCTTAAGCGACTCCGAACTTACCGCAGAACGTACAGCTGTAATTTGCCGAACAGGGATATTAAACGGTAAAGCAAAGTTGTTCGAGCAGCTAAAAGTTAAGCCGAACAGACAGATGCAATTATTGTATTGGATCAAAGATGAGGCGTCTCTTTGGGACCTGAATAATTCTGATTCAGCGAGCTGGGAAGATTCCGACTTAGTCAGCAGAGAACAAAGGGCCGGCATTCTCGACTGGGCAGACGCAGACAGTGATACCAATCCTGACGGCGCTGAGACGGACTTTTATGAGAATCTCGAATCATCTTATATCTGTAAAAATGGGCCATTCGTTAGCATGAAGGAATTATTATTTGTTAAGGGCGTAACTTATGACAATTATCTCGGCAGCCTTTTAAACAGTGAATTAAAACAAAATCTTGTTGGTGCTGAAGATGGCCAAAGACTCTTCGAAGGCGATTCGGTCGAGGAAATAGGTTTTGTTAATTTGTTTACGGTTTTTGGTGACAGTAAACTGAATATTAACACGGTATCGAGACAGATACTTTCAGCTTTGCCCGGGTTGGATGAGCAGGTAGCCGACACCGTTTTGGCTTATCGTTATGGCCCAGACGGTCAGGACAACACCGATGACGAGATATATTTCGAAAATATAGAGTCAATTTCACAGATCGAAGGCTTGACACAATTGCAAGCCGAACTTTTGCAGCAATACTGCCGTTTTAATTCGAATACTTTCAGAATTTTCTCCTTTTCAAATGTAAGAGGCTATAAGTGTTTTTTGATGGCAACAGTTAAAGTTACTGAGAATAAACCACAAATTTTATGCGTTGAGAGGCTCTTATAATGAAACTTAACCGAATCAAGACTGAATGGGCCTCGCTTAGATTTACGGTGGATAGACAGATAATAGTCTGCGTCAAATCAACTGATACTTTTAAATGCATATACTTTGAGAGCCGCGAACAACTTAAACGGGCGATTGACAGGAAAAAGATATCTGTCAAAAACTGGACTGTTTCTGTGCTGAGCAACTGCTGTATCTCTAAACCTCTCGAACTTCCAGCCAATGATCTTAGCGAAGCCTTTAAGATGGCCGAATTCGAACTTGGCTCTCTTGTGCCAATCCCTCCTGAGACACTTATATACGGATGCAGCGCGGTCAAATCTGAGGGTGATCTATTCAGAGTACTTGTACACATTGTTAAGACAAAAGTAATTGAGGAGATTCTAAAAGAATATAAAGCGATCGGTATCGCTCCTGCAAGAGTGATGGTTGATTCTGTTGTTATGGACAACCAGCCCGAATATAAGCCGGAAATTATTTTTTATAATGATCAAGCCGTATGTCAGATCGAGACTTTGACCTGTGATGCTATCGTCGCCGAAGGGCTTCTAAAAGCCGCCGAAAAACCTGATTTTCAATACCTGAATTTCTTGCCTAAGAAACTGCTGAAAAAGGCTCATCAAAGAAAACTGCTTATAAATTCAGCTGTAACAGCGATACTTGCCATACTTGTCATTTTTTCATTTTGGCTGAACTTTGCAATGACCAACTGGCGAATTGACAGAGCATGCAAACAGATAAAGGCACAGATCGCACCGGTTGAACATATCGCTTCAAGTGTCGAGAGCAAGCGTCAGCGGGTTAAAGCCATACAAAAACAACTATCCAACCGTGACCAGATCAGTCAGATATTGCGTGAACTTTATAAATACAGCCCCAGAGCTATTTCAATAAGCCAATTGCAATTTACCTCTCGCAGCGGGGCTGCAAATATAAATATTAAGGGCCAGGCCAATTCGCTTTCAAATGCCTTTGAATATTCGGATGCGATGAAAAATGCCGACCTGCTGAGCAACATCCAGATCATAAATGCTCAGCAAATCTCCAGACCCGGTGGAAGTATTGTGGAATTCAAGGCTGATTGCCTGATCAGGAGCAGATAATTTAATGCAATTACAAAAAGCAAAAAACCGTGAAAAACTCTGGGCTGTGATTACTGTCATATTATTAGCTGGAATTTTTATATTTACCGTGGTGATCGACCCTCAACTTAAAAAACGTCAAGGTCTTACCGAAAAGCTCGGGCAATTGCAGATTAACTTAACCAGGATCAAGGGCGATGTCCTGGTAAAGGACAGGATAGACCAAATCTATTCTCAAATAGAACCCCTGATAGCGACTACCGGCACCGAACAGCAGCAGATCTCGGCCTTCACGCGTCAACTCAGTGATATATATTCGAAACTCAATGTCAAGATCAGGTCTGTAAAAATACTGCCGGCTACTAATGAAAACTTCTATAAACGTCTTTCGATCAAAATCGAGATGACGGGAAATGTAAAAGACTTCTTGAGATTCGTTCAAACTGTTGAAAGGCACAGTGAGCCTATAAAGATCGAGCAGTTTGATCTTAAAGCGAAGGAAACCAGAGATAATGTCCAGGTCTCTATGGTAATAAGTAAAGTTGTTTGTGGACCCAAGACATAGCGAGAAAATATGCTGAAGATACACTTTGACAAAATCATAAAACGTTTCGGCCTGTGGCGCATCGTACATGTAATGTTGACTGCGGTGCTTTTAATATTGTTATGTTCAGCAGCAGTTCAAATGCTGACGCCTGTTTTAACCGGTAACTATGAAAGCCAGGTTTCTGTCAACAGTGACTTAAGCAACGTAAATACTTTATCGCAGGCATTGAACTCAGAGGGCAATGAGCGGCCAGGCGATCTGGCTGGTATCTTCAGGGTGGGACTTTTTAAGGCGGCTACCGGCCTGCGGGACAAACCCATAGCGGATAAAACTATAGAGAGAATAAAGTCTCAGCTTAAGCTTCAGTGCATAATGGAAATAAATGGCCGGCCTGCAGCCTACATTAACATAAAGGGCAGTGGACTGCGAAAATGCTGTATCGGTGATTCTGTGAACGATCTTTTTACTGTATTGGATATAAATAAACAAAATAAAAGCGTCGAAATCTCAATTCTCGAACACAAACTAACTTTAAAGCTCTAAGAGGTGATTATGACAACAAAAATTACAATGAAAATAATTGCTGTAACCTTGGTGTTTTCTGTACTGACGACATTTTTATCTGCCGCTGAGATGGATAAGGATACCGACTTTGATCCGTTTGGTTCCGACCAGGGACAAGTTATTACGTCAACAGACAAACATGATTACGGGCCGATTATTCCGCAGATTGAATTTAATAATAATGACATTTCAATGGCTTTTCAAATAATAAGCGATGCTACAGGGTGGAGTATATTCCCAACATCCAAAGTCAGCAAAGCCAAGGTGAGCTTATGGGCAAAAGATGTCTCTGCCAGTGACTTGCTTGATACAGTTGTTACCCTGGCCGGTTTCACGTATTACCGCAAGGATAATGTTATTACTGTTATGACCTATGACGAATACAGGCAATATCACGGACTCGCCAAAGAAGTTTTCACCTTGAATTTCTCAACCGCTGCCTCAGTAAATGCTTCGATAAAGCCATTCCTTACAAAACTCGGCAAAAGCATCGTACACAAGGAAACTAACACTATTATATTATACGAAGCCCAGGCGAATCTAAAATCGATAGCGGCAGTAATAGAAAAACTTGACAGCCCTTCCGAAGAGATCGTTATCGAAATAGTAAACCTAAAATATGCTGACTGTGAGAACCTGGCCAAAATATTACAGTCGGTATTCTCAAGCAGCCAAAAACTCTCCCGGAACAAAAGCCAGGGTGAATCCAATGGCCGAGCGAAAAACGCAAAAGAACCCGCAGCAGAAACTATAACCATTGCCGAAGAGCAAACAGGAATCTACGCTATCAAACACTCCAATCAGCTTGTAGTTGTCGGAACAGATGATGACATCGAAAAAATCAGGAGATTGGTTGCCACAGTTGATATTCACATCGCCAACATGGTTCTTGAAGTTATCGAATTGAAATACGCTGATTCGGATATGCTGGCTGAAACTTTGCAAAAGTTATTTCAGGATGATAAACCCAAAACACAAAATAACGGAATTAAAGCCTCACCGCAAAACACAAACACCGAAAGAATAGAAACTGCAGAGGTGATTCTAAGTCCTCGGTCAAATGTTTATATTCAGTCTATCGGAAGAAGCAACCAGCTGATCATCAAGGCCTTCAAAACCGACATGGAGCAGATCAGAGAGTTTATCAGCCAACTGGATACCTACGTAGAGCCTATAACACAGAACTACCAACTCACTTATGTAGATGCTTCCGAGATTTTTAATGGCCTTGAAAGGATCCTCAACCTCAATACCAGGAACAACAATTCTAAAGACAGAAACGCGAAAAGCCAGGGCATCACCCTTATCGAGAAAACAAATTCTATCCTCCTGACCGGGCCGCCATCAGCGCACAGAATAATGACCAGTATAGTCGAAAAGATGGATAAGCCCGGCACGTATGAAGCCGGAATGATAAGGATTTATAAGCTGGAAAACGCCGACGTCGAAGAAGTCGCCAAAACCGTCTCAGACCTTATCCAGACTAATACTAACGAAAAGGACAATACTCCCAATGTAAAATTTGCCCAAAACGATCCTGCAACTTCAGGGCATCACGACATGGCTAAGACAGGAGAATTTATATCCCGGATAGAGGGACGCGTATCAGTGAATAAGGCTACCAATTCCATCGTCGTACAGGCTACCGCCAGGCAGCATCGGGAACTGGAAAAGCTGATCGAAGAACTCGATACCAGACGCAGACAGGTTTTGATCGAAGCTATGATAGTCGAAGTAACCAATACCGATAATTTCAACCTTGGGGTAGAGTTAAGTCACGCATCTCTCGATGCTGCGGCCTTTAGCGCATTCGGATTATCTAGCGGCCTTGACCCGATCGTAGGCACTCGAGATATTACCGTAAGCCCTGGAGGGACAGCTGCTGTACTGCGTCCTGATAAAGTACAGGCTATTATTCAGGCTCTTAAACAGGATGGAAAAGCCAGAATTACTTCTGCACCGAGGATCCTGGTTAACGATAATGCGGTAGGTTTCATCAATAGTATCGCAGAAGAGCCTACCACTCAAACCAATCAAGGCGAGACTACCACTACAACGTCATTCGCGGGATTCGTAGAAGCGGGCACTCAGTTTGCGATCACACCTCATATCAGTGAAAATGATTATCTGCGTATAGAATATCAAATCACGCTGAACTCATTCGGAACCAAGCCAACCGACCCCTCAATACCACCGCCACGAAATACCAGCAGCATACAAAGTGAAGCTACGGTCCCCGCCGGCTTTACCATAGTGGTTGGCGGATTACAGACATCGGATGAAAGTGAAAATGTTGACAAGGTGCCGTTTCTTGGAGATATCCCCATACTCGAGTGGGTATTCAAGAACACCAGAATAGAAAAACAGTACAAGACAACATATTTGTTCATAACTCCCCATATTATGAAAAAAGACAATTTTGAGGACCTCAAAGAGGTAAGTAAAAAGGCGCTGGAAGAAATCGAACCCAATAGTAAAGAGAAGAACTAATATGAAGTACGAATAATTAATGCGCTGAGCATCTAAATGCCGATATAGTTCATAGTATTCATATAGCCGAGCAGAAGGGCTAAATGTTGATTTCAATTTCCCTATCGAAAGAAGTTTTTTTTCTGTTTTCGTCTTAACAGTGGGTAGGGGTATAAGTCAGCAACACTACCCCCATCTCAAGCACCCCCTACTTAACCAGCCCAAACCACCCCCAGCCCCCTCCAGATTCACTGTTATAACAACAGCCATATAATTACTATCGACACAAGAAAATCGACTGGTAAGCCTCCGGAGTGGGTAGTTTCACCTATCGAGTAATAGTATCGATAGAGTAATAGAATTTCAGTATCGAAACTACTAAAAACCAGTATCTCTAATCAATTTGTCCAGCGTCAACTATAATTTCCCTTCAACGACAATTATTTCTTCCCTTCGGTTATCATAACCTTTCCATGAACTAATGTTTCCTGGGGGTGCCCCCATGGGGGCAGGATTTCGGATGTTATGTATCCTTATTTTTTCGCTTCCGGGCTTGCTCGGCACGGTAGCTTGGCACGTTCAGTTCTAATATTACGCTACCTAAGCACACACTTGATATCTTAACTGAGCTACACGCCGAGGCACCTGAGGGTGTCCCTTATATCTTGCTTGATGAAAAGCGGTATCACCTGGTTATCGCCAAATGGCAGAAGTTTCAACGCGAAGGGCGTTCCTGGGAAAATGAGGATATGGCAAATAATACGTTACGTGAATTCAAACGCCATCTGAAATGGGCTGGTATTAAACCGGATGCAACTTTGTCAATTCACACACTCAGAAAATGCTGTTGTCAGAACTGGGCAAACCATCTTCCTCCAAATGTAACAAGAGAGTTGATGGGGCATGCTGATATTTCAACGACTATGGAATATTACAGCCAGGTGGACAAGGACCATCGGAAAAAAGCGGCAAGAGTCATAAATCGCTTAGTTTCCAACTGTGATGTTAAATACAGTGGCTCAAAACAGAATGACGCCAAAATGACGCCCGGGGCCAATTTAGGGGTCAAGTAAAGTAGAAAGTTTTTTTGAACATGGGGCAAGTACTTATAAATAACATACTTACGAAAATACGCCCGAGAGGACTCGAACCTCTGACCTTCGGTTTAGGAAACCGATGCTCTATCCTGCTGAGCTACGGGCGCAACACACTGTAATATAAGTAGTTATAGCAACCAATAAAATAATGTAATTAAGGATGTTAATCATGGCAAAACCTAATTCCAAAAGAAAAACTCGTTCTGATAAATACCCCCTTACTCTATATCCAACCGGTCAATCTTGCAAGAAGATTAAAGGTAAGCTCTACTACTTTGGGACAGATAGGAAAGCTGCTGTGGAAAGATATCTTGAACAGGCGGCTTTCAGAACAAACAGACAGGGTAATTAATAACAGCAGGAAACTTATAATCCAAGATGGTTTTTAACCTTTGGGATACGCCTTGATTGAATTCTATGCGTGGATGTATCAGGGAATGGCTTTACTTTTTTACGTTCAAGGTATTGGTTCAGCTTTGACCTCTTAACACGGTAATGGCCTTTTTTAGGCAATTTTACCATTGGTTTCAACAATGTCAACCGCTTCGAGTTCACCGTGGCGAATAAGATGATAGATAATACTCTTTGATACTTTCAATTCTTTGGCAATATCATCGACAGTGAGCCAATCTGATGCAGTGGATTTGCGAGCGGTGTAAACGGCGGAGTAAAATTGTACCACTTGGCGGGCGGTTTAAAATTGTACTACTGTAACCGAAAACCTGTGATAAAACTCTGTTCCAATGTTTTTAATCCTTCCATGGAAAATTGCTTTACGTAAGCTGATTTTTATATATAATTAGGATACCATCTACTGATTTTAGCAGAAAATAGGATGCAACAAAAATATTGGATTATAAGTCTTTATTTAGAGGATAGTTATGAAAGTGAAAGTTAACTGGCTCTGAATCAGTTAGTTGGGGTTCAAATTATTGTTCTCCATTTTCTTTGACGCCAAGTTTTATCTTAAAAGGCGATTTTTCAATGAAAGATCATATCAGTAGACGCGAATTTATGCATGTCTCTGCCAGTGGTGTTGCGGGGATGGCGATAGGCTCGAAGGCACTTGCGATGGGTGCCGGGTCAGATCGAAAAGTTGGCCGAGCAAAGGGTAATAAGAAAATGCCCAATGTTCTTTTTATAATATCAGATCAGCATAACGCCAAGTTTTTGAGTTGTAAGGGACATTCGGATGTTAAGACACCGAACCTTGACCAGCTGGCTAAGGAAGGTGTCAGGTTCGATAACGCGATCTGCCAGAACCCGATTTGTACGCCGAGCAGAGTCTCTTACATATCTGGGCAGTATTGTCATAATCACGGGTATTACGGTCTGAGCGGGCCCAGACCCATGGGGCTTCCTACGATATTCGGTCATTTCAGGCAGGCAGGCTATGTCACTGGCGCTATCGGTAAGATACACTGTCCTGCTTACTGGGTTGAGAATGATACCGATCACTTTAAAGAGGTTTATGCCGGCTGCAGTATAGGCAATAAGAGTGCTTATGCCGATTATCTGAAGAAAAAAGGATTGCTCGAGCTTCGTGATGACGGCATGTACCCTGAGCAAAAAGGGATTCAGGATTGGACCAGTAAAGACGGGCGAGTCTCCAGTTTGAAATATGAGGATTCTGTAGAAGGTTGGGTTGCGGCAGAATCTATTCGGTTTATGAAGCGTGAATCCAAAGGTAACAGGCCATTCTTCTTAGAGATGAGTTTGCCTCGTCCTCATCAGATATATTGCCCGAGTGAGCCTTTTTGGTCGATGTATGACGAAAGTAAGATAAGTTTGCCTCCTAATGTTGACCATGATCTGACTGGCAAGCCGCCGCACATGAAAAAAGCTGCTAAATGGTACAGAAGTGACAAATGGACTCTTTTTGAGCCAAGGTCATATAAGGCTGGTCGGCTTCGTAAGATGCATGGTTACCTGGGATGCGTTAGCCAGATCGATCATGCAATCGGTCAGGTTGTTGATTGGCTCGATGCCAATGGTTTGAGTGAGAATACCATAGTTATTTACGGCAGCGATCACGGTGATTATGGCTGTGAGTTCGGTATGATGGAAAAGATCCCTGGTATAAGCTCAGATGCTGTGACCAGGATACCATTTATCTGGCGGTGGAAGGCCCATTTTAAAGCTGGTCACGTGGCAAAAGAGATCGTCGAAGCTGTTGATATGAGCACAACTCTTTGTTCATTGACAGGTGTTGAAACATTCGAAACCAGTGAGGGTAAAGACCTCAAGCCATTGCTTGAGGGCGAGCATAAAGAACTGCACAAGATTGGTGTTACAGAGGCACCTTGGAGCAAGAGTGTTCGTAAGGGCAAGTTCAGGCTGGTTCGTTATACCGAGAATATGTTCAGTAAGCAAGAGTACGGTGACGATGGTTATGAAGGAGCTTTTGGAGAGCTCTATGACCTTGAAGCTGATCCGTGGGAGATGAAGAATCTGTACTTTGATCCAAAGTATGCAGATGTGGTTGCCGAAATGAACAATGATCTGTTGGAGTGGCTTATCACGACGACTCGGCCGGCCACGGTTCATCCGCCAGTACGTGCTGAGGGTAAGCAGTGGCGAACTGAATATGATCATTCGGTGAACCCAGATGGTAAGATCAGTCCAGATAAGTTACGTAAGAACAAAGACAGATATTACTTCTAAGAATTAAAAGATTGTAAAAAAATCAGGATAAAGGAATGTCCGGAGGAAAAAGCGAGATTCAGGACTTTCAAGCGACTGGGAGTACCCCTAAGCTAAGCTGTCTGTACAATTGCCATCTTAAGCTGACAGAGAAATCCCGTATAGTCGAATTTGCCGGCTATCTTATGCCTTTGTGGTACTCGTCGATAAGTCAGGAACACGCAGCGGTAAGAGAAAAAGCGGGGGTTTTCGATTGTACACATATGGGGATTTTGGAGGTTTCGGGGCCTGATGCTGAGGCATTTCTGGATTATGTAACGGTTAATGACGTAAAGGGGCTGGTTGTTGGTAAGGCTCATTACTCTTATATTCTGGATACTGCTGGAAGTGTACTCGATGACATCATTATCTACAAGAGAGCCGATAACCGATTTATGGTAGTTGTTAACGCCGCGAATGAGGCGAAAATAAAGGCCTGGATAGAATCGATCGTTAAAGAAAAGGGCCAGGCTCTTAAGCCGGTAATAACAGACTTAAGAAGCGAACAAGCCTCTGGTCGGCGACGTGTTGATATTGCTTTGCAGGGGCCGGGGGCGATCGATTGTCTTGGCGGTCTTGTCGAGGATGATATTTCAAATCTTGAGCCCTTTACTTTTATTGAGACAAAGATACCCGGTTTTGAGATAATCGTTTCGCGAACCGGCTATACGGGAGCTTTGATCGGTTATGAGCTTTACGTTCATCCGGATAATGCTGTTTCGCTTTGGGAGATGATACTGGAAAAGTCGGTTGAGCCTTGCGGCCTTGGGGCAAGGGATAGTTTGCGTATACAGGCGGGGCTGCCTTTGTATGGCCATGAGCTGGCGGGCAAATTTGGGATCAGTCCTTTTGAAGCTGGTTATGGGAGAATGGTTAAGCTTGAAAAAGGATTTTTCATAGGCAAAGAGGCTATGGAAAAGATTTCAAATAGTTATGATATGAAAGTTATAAGGCTGGAATTGAGCGGCGAAAAAGGGGTCCGTCCCGTCCGTGAAAACGATGCGGTTATTAGCACAGATGGTTTGTGTGCCGGCCATGTCCTAAGCTGCGCCAAGGCAGGCGATAAGCAGATCGCCCTTGCTTACTGTAAGAGAGATGTTTTTAACAAAGATGATATGGCAGGTATTTACTATCTTGCCCGTAGCCAGAGACAGAAAGAGCAAGGCAGAAAAACAGAGGTTTTGCTCACAGATCGGTTGCAGTGTGATATTGAAGGAGTTGTCCTGTCGAGGTTTGAACGGTTCTGATGATTTCTAATTTGACAAGGAGGTTTTGTTATGGTTATTGAGGGATTGTATTATACTAACGAGCACGAATGGCTGAAGCTTGAGGGGGAAACCGCTACCGTCGGTATAACCGATTACGCTCAGAATGCTTTGGGCGAAATAACTTTTATAGAATTGCCGATAGTCGGTAAGAAGGTTGAAAAGCACGGCGAGCTTGCCGTGATTGAAAGTTCCAAGGCCGCCAGCGAGGTTTACTCGCCTGTAGCTGGGGAAATTGTCCAAGCGAACGATTCGCTTGACTCTGAGCCGGAACTGATTAATAAGGGTTGTTATGAAAAGGGGTGGATATGTAAGTTGAAAGTCGATAGTGCTGATGTGGTTAAGGAGTTGATGGATAGTGCGGCGTACCAGGAATATTTAAGCGGTATTGATTGATCGGTTGTTTCTGATATTTGGTAAATGTACAATAAATTTTGAGGGTTTTGCAAATGCCGTTTATTTCCAATACAGATGCCCAGAGAGCGGAGATGCTCAAAGAGATCGGGTTTTCGATGGATGATCTGTTTTCTGATATTGCGCCGGATTTGATGGTCGATTCACTGGATTTGCCTGAAGGTTTAAGTGAACAGGAAGTTCGTAATCGATTGGCAGGTATCGCGGGTAAAAACAGTACCCACCTTACCTGTTTTTTAGGCGGTGGATTTTACGACCACTTTATCCCCGCCGCGGTTTATTCGCTGGTTTCGCGCAGTGAGTTTTACACGGCCTACACACCGTATCAGCCTGAACTTTCTCAGGGTACTTTGCAGGCGAGCTATGAGTATCAATCGACAATCTGCAGACTAACTGAAATGGAGGCGGCGAACGCGTCACTTTATGATGGCGGGACAGCACTTTATGAAGCTATGATGATGGCACTTAGAATAACCAATCGCAATAAGGTGATCATAGACGAGAGTGTCAATCCTATATACCGTTCGATGATCGATTCCTATACGAAGAATCTAAGTATTGAAATGGAGCAAACATTGTGTAATGATGGGCTTGCCAACCGTGCTGAGATTCTTGAGAAACTGGACGAGAAAACCGGTGCTGTAATTTTGCAGAACCCTAACTTCTTTGGGTGTATCGACGATCTGACGGATATCGCAGAGGCGGCACATAAAAAGGGGACGCTGTTAATAGTTTCTGTTTATCCGATATCACTTGGGATACTCAAGACGCCAGGGGTTATGGGGGCTGATATTGTAACCGGAGAGGGGCAGTGCCTTGGAATGCCGATGTCCTTTGGCGGTCCTTATCTCGGGTTTATGGCGACACGAAAAAAATATGTTCGCAAAATGCCCGGCAGGATCGTGGGGCAGACACTCGATGAGAAAAAGCGAAGAGGCTATGTTCTTACACTGCAGGCGAGAGAGCAGCATATTCGCCGAGACAAGGCTATGTCAAATATCTGTTCTAACGAGGCGTTGTGTGCGTTGACTTCGCTGGTGTATCTTTCTCTGCTTGGCAAAGAGGGTCTGAAAGAGACTGCCAAGCTCTGTGCCGATAAGGCAAGTTATGCTTATAAACGGCTTATGGCAATAGAAGGGGTTAAGCCTTACTTTAAGACTAAATGGTTTTTCAATGAGTTTGTTATCGAGCTTCCCTGCGATGCTGCTGATGTGATCGGAAGACTTATCGAAAAGGGTTTTGCGGCTGGTTTCCCTCTTAGCAGATATTACGACCGGATGGATAACGCTATGCTGGTAGCGATAACAGAGAAAAGGACTAAGCAGGAAATTGGCATGTTGGCCGAAGCACTGGAGGCGGTATTATGAAATTGATCTTTGAAAAAAGCGTTCCAGGAAAAAGGGGATTGCGCTACAGTAAAAGCGATGTTTCCGTAACGATAAATATCAAGAAAAAACTGCTAAGAGAAAAGGGGCCTGAATTACCTGAACTTAGCGAACTGGATGTTGTAAGGCATTTTACGGAACTTTCCAGGAGAAACTTCGGGGTAGATAACAATTTCTATCCTCTCGGCTCGTGCACGATGAAATATAATCCGAAAGTGGCTGAGCGTATAGCGGCTTATCCGGGTTTTGCGCACCTTCATCCACTGCTGCCGCAGCTGCGAATGGGCGGTATGCTGACGCAGGGAGCGTTAGAGGTTTTGTATGAGACGGATTTATGGCTGCGGAAAATAACCGGTATGGCAGGGTTTACGATGCAGCCTTTGGCCGGCGCTCATGGTGAGCTGACCGGCGTTATGATCATGGCAGCTTATCACAGGGATAAGGGTAACAAAAAGACAACGATTCTTATCCCCGACAGCGCTCACGGGACAAATCCCGCAAGCGCGGCAATTGCCGGTTATAAAGTTGTTGTAGTTCCCAGCAACGAAAACGGCGTGATGGATGTTGATACTCTCAAGGAATTTGTGAATGATGAGACAGCTGGTATTATGCTTACCTGCCCGAATACGCTGGGGATATTTAATCCTCATATACGCGAAATCTGTGATCTTATCCATAGTGTCGATGGTCTGGCGTATTATGACGGTGCCAATCTAAATGCGATAGTTGGCAAAGCCAGGCCTGGGGATTTCGGGTTTGATATATTGCATTTGAATCTTCACAAGACCTTTGCTACACCGCATGGCGGAGGCGGACCTGGGGCAGGGCCTGTCGGAGTTGTGGAAAAACTGCTGGAGTATCTTCCTGTTTCGATAGTTACAAAAAGAGCTGACGGAACTTATGCATTGGAATATGACAGGGGCCAATCGATAGGGTATATCGCCCCGTTTTACGGCAATTTTGGAGTTATTCTCAAAGCTTATGTATATATGCTGATGCTTGGCGCAGAAGGACTTAAGCGAGTTGCGGAAAACGCGGTGCTCAACGCTAATTATATAAAAGAGAAGCTGAAAGTTTGCTATGAACTGCCTTTCGATCAAATCTGTAAACACGAATGTGTGTTTAGTGCCTCTAAGCAGGTTATGTTTGCCGATCTTCACGCGGTTGATGTAGCTAAAGCTTTGATCGATGAAGGTTTTCACCCGCCAACCATATATTTCCCCTCTATAGTCAAAGAGGCTCTCATGATCGAGCCAACCGAAACAGAAAGCAAGGAAACTCTCGACGCCTTTATCTCGGCAATGATAAAGATATCGGCCAAAGCTAACGCTGAACCAGGCAGGTTCAAATCGGCACCTCAGACAACGCCGGTAAGCAGGCTGGACGAAACGCTGGCCGCTAAAGAGCTCAATATCGCTTATTGATTAAGAGTTTATTCCAACTTTCGTTCCTAAAATGGTCAGTTTGAGTAATAACTTAATGACAAAGCGCATAATATTATTTAATGAACCTGATCGTAAGTGGATAGCGATAAGCTTCACCATTATTCGCCTTGATCGCGGCAATTATCAGTAAAACCATTGCGGCAAGACAGATGGCCGCGAATAAAAATGGGCCGACACAGATTAAGAACAGTGGTGCCGTGGCAATTGCATAGATCGTTACTGAGATTTGGAAATTAACCGCCTCTTTACCCTGGCTGTCCACAAACGGATACTGGTCCTTTTTTATCTGCCAGAGGATCAGCGGCAATATAATGTTACCCCCAAAAGGAAACACATAAGCCGCCAAACCTGCCAGGTGACAGAACATTGCCCACATACGGGCGTCCTTGTCGGGCTTAACACCGGGGGACTCCTGAGCCTGAGCCTGCTCCGGCTCCTGGCCCTGAGGACTCTGCTCAGCCTGACCCTCTGATTCGGTGTTTTCGATATTATCTTCCATCGCACAACTCCTTTCATTAATTAATAAGTTGTCACGTAAATACATAGCTTCTTTTCAGAAGCCCAGGAAAGATACAACCCAATAACCTCACTAAGAGACGGTTATTGTTATTTTGCCTCGATACGGTTAAGCTTTTTTGCCAGGCGAGATTTTTTACGGGCAGCGGTATTCTTATGCATTGTACTGGTACCCGCTGTTTTGTCCAGTTTCCTGGCAACTACCTTGAACTGCTCTGTTGCAGCTTCTACGTTTCCTTCTGCCAAGGTTTCTTCAAAATGCTTTATCTGTGTTTTAACCTGGCTCTTGCGAGCACGATTGGTCGCTCTTTTCTTGGCGTTTTGCCTAACTCTTTTTTTGGCTGATAACGAATGTGCCACTGTGATCTCCTAAAACTTTCTAATTTATTTTAAAAACTCTACTGAGAGGTTAACTAACCACTATTATTTCTTAAGTTATCTACACGCTTACGAACGTCTTTGTACGCGAAATCAAGTTGAGCGATCTTTCGGTATATATCAAGAGCCTTTTCTTTGTCACCCTTTTCTTCATAAGAACGTGCCAGATTATACCGCAGTTCTTTTGCTGTACTGTCATCGCTGGCCTCATACAATTCGATCGCCTGTGTATATACATCGATTGCGTCTGTATACCAGCCTTTTCTAAAAAAGCACAAACCGATCTTATCCATCGCCGAGATCTTATGTCTCGGTTCATGCTGAGCTTCCTGAAACAACGGGATCGCATCATCATATTGCTTATTGCGCAGCAGCCGAAGCCCGTATTCATATTTTACCCGCATATCTGTCGGATAGTTCTGTGTGCAAAGCTGATAATGCTCCATCTCCACATTATTCAATCGTGCGGTCAACTCTAATACCCTGGCTTTAGCCTGCGGATCACCCGCATCTTTTTCCAAAGCATCTTTTGCGTGTCGTAGATTTCTTTTAGCCAGGTTAATTTTTATCAGGCCGGCACGCTGTTTATAGCTGAAGTCATTTTTCTGCTTATAAGCATTCTCGAGCAGAGCGATCGCCTCATTTTCCGACTTTTCATCCTGTAATTCCGAAAGAGATGTAGCTAAATTAAATATATTTTTGGATAGATCCGGGTTATTGGCGAATTCTTTCCTGGCCTTATCAACCGCGGAAACACGGTAATCTTCCGTTTTTACTGTGCTCAATTGGGACTGACGTTCTTCCTGGCTCTCGCGGTCCTTGATCGAATTTCTAAAGTCGCCATCCTGATCGTATTTGCCTCTGGAAACCGTTAACTCAGCTGAAAGACGCTTAAATTCATCGGCTAATTCACCATCTTCGGGCTTGAGCTTTGTCGCATGGTCACACGCCATTAATGCCCTGTCAAATTCTCCAATAGCGGCATAGGAATCTTTTAACAAAATATATGTTTGGAAAGACGGCTTGTTCGCGGCGTTATTGGCCCCAAAAATGAGGTCGCCAATCCACTTGGCCGTATTCCTGTAACCACCTGCTGTCGCCGCCCTTAGCATGTCCTCGGCATACGGTAATTTATCCGGTGCCTTGGCAAAAAGGTATTCGGCGTTGATCAACTGCTCAAGTGGTTCCTTTGCTCGTGACCGCTTGACTTTTTCCATCATTGTCGGGCCTTTGCCCCCGTTGACCTGACGCTTGAGCGCCAACTGATGAAGCCTTATGTGCCCCTGCTGCAATTCATCCGGCGAACAACGCAAACCCTCAAGGTACAGATCGATAGCGTAATCGAAATTGTTCGTTTGAGCTACCTTAGCGGCTCTTTCAAAAAAGACCCAAGCCTTTGCTCGTAATGTATTTTCTTCCCGTTCAGCCATAAATTTAAACTAAATACCACCATTAACATGCTCTTAAACCATTCCATACTAACCTCAAACCCAAATTTGTCAATATAAATACTTGTATAAAAATTATTTGTCCTATAGAATCGGGCATAAGAGATTTTGGGAATTTCGGCGTTTTTCAACGCCTGAAAAGCCGTAACTCCAATAAATGGGCGTTTGACGATCAGTTACAATATACAGGAGAACCGATATGGCAGTTATTGATATGCCATTGCAGCAGCTCCGGGAATATCAGGGCACTAACCCCTGTCCGGCAGATATTGACCAATACTGGGACAGAGCAATAGCCCAAACCAAAGCCATAGAGCCGCAAATTGAGCTTATACCTGCCAAATTCAGCGTTGCTTTCGCCGATTGCTTCGATCTTTACTTTACCGGCTTAGGCGGCGCAAGAATACATGCTCAACTGCTCAAACCCCAAAATATAACCAAGCCATGTCCGGCGATACTGGAATTTCATGGCTATAGCGGTGATGCCGGCGACTGGTCGACAAAGCTGCACTATGTTGCCAATGGCTTTGTCGTAGCGGCGATGGATTGCAGAGGTCAAGGCGGCCTATCCGAAGACATCGGCCAGGTCAAAGGGACTACATATCGGGGGCATATCATTAGGGGGTTAAGCGGTGAGCCGGAAAAACTGCTATTCAGGCAGATATTTGCAGATACCGCTCAGTTGGCATCGATCGTAATGGATATGGACGAAGTGGACCAAACTCTTGTAAGTACCAGAGGTATGTCGCAGGGCGGAGCACTGGCGTTGGCCTGTGGAGCACTGGAACCTCGAATAAAAAAGGTAGCCGCCGCTTTACCATTCCTCTGTGATTACAAGAGGGTCTGGGAAATGGATCTGGAAACCGAGCCATATTCTGAGTTGAAAGAATTTTTCCGAACCTTCGACCCGACACACGAAAAAGAGGATGAAATTTTCACCAGACTCGGTTATATTGACGTTCAGAATATCGTAAAGCGAATTAAGGCAAATGTACTTATGGCTGTAGGCCTAAGAGATGATATATGTCCGCCTTCATCTCAATTCGCGGCTTACAACAAGATCAAAGCCGAAAAAGAACTGGTAATATATCCTGACTTCACGCATGAAATACTGCCTGGATTCGAAGATAAAATGTTTGAATTTTTCTGCTCAATGTAGAATACAGGAATAATCAAAAATATAGTTTAGGAAGATAATAAAATGAAAACAGCTTTAGAACAATATGATCCGCAAATATACGAACTTATAAAACAGGAGGCGACTCGTCAAAGCGGTTCTATTCGCCTGATACCTTCGGAAAACTACGTCTCAAAGGCGACCATGCCGTAAAAGTAGACAAGGCGGTCTTCCCGGGACTCCAGGGT
>JBHPGW010000042.1:0-22756 GCA_042569785.1 Planctomycetota bacterium
ACTGGGATAATACAGGAACTGTACCTGAAGGCACCGGATATGTTGTCTTTGACGATACTCCTGACCCTGAGGGAACACAGGGTGGTATATATTACGGCGGTAAAGGTATTATGGTTGGAGCCTACTTTAACCCCGGCCCATACGCGATAGCCGACCATAATATTTCGATCACAGCGTGGATAAAAGGCGACGCCCCGTATGCCGGCAGTCACGCGATCGTCAACAAGGCCCAAGACTATACCTTTGGCGTCCTCTACCTCAACGACCAACAATATCTCAACTTCACCGCCGAAGGCATCGGCTTTATTTCCGGCAGTATCGAAGAAGGTAATATATTGGACGATGAATGGCACCATGTAGCGGCAGTCAGAGACGTCAACGCCGGCACTTTCAGAGTTGTCGCTGATGGTATTCAGCTTAACTCAACAGGCGCAGGCACAGCCGATCTGAAGGCTAATGATTTTCCTTTAGTGATCGGCAACAGCTTCACCAAGAGTGAGGGCTACAGTTTTGTAGGTTCTATGGACGACGTAAGGGTATATGACTACGGTCTGGATGCCAACGAGGTTATTTATATTGGTTTCCCGACAGGCAGGATCGTTCCTATGTTTGAACGTGATTGCGACCTCTACCAGGAAGAGCCTTTCGGTGAGCGGGCGATCAACTTCAAGGACTTCGCTATGATGGTGGACACCTGGCTTGAATGGAGGCTCTGGCCGTAACAACTGATGATGAGAAAGGGCTGACTTTAGTTAGCCAAATGTAGTAACAACGCGGGGCCTGTGTAAAAACACAGGCCCCGCTTCTTTTTTTGCCCTGTGAAATATCGCCTTCATAATTGCTATGTTTAGATTTATTCTATTGTCTGAGTTCTCAAATACCTTTTGTGGATAGCCAGAGCGGCTATAGAAAACCTCCAGGATTATTCTGGACAACCGGCGGAAAAGAGTGTAAATTGCGAATCGCTGATTAACCTGGATTTCTGTAGAAAGACGGAAAATTAGCGATCGGGCCCGTAGCTCAGTTGGTTTAGAGCAGTGGACTCATAATCCATTGGTCGAAGGTTCGAGTCCTTCCGGGCCCAATCAGAAAACCCTTGTTTTTAACTCAAAAGCAGGGGTTTTCTTTTTGTGCCTATCGGCTATTTAGGGGGAATATCTCAACGTGATCCGTGAGGCAAAACACCTTATTGCCGAAAAAAAACTTTGAAGCAGGTATAAAGAAGGAAGATAAATTGTCCGTATGGGTCGGTATGGACAGATCTATATCTTGAGGGGGATAACTATTGCAAATAGCCCAAAGCTTTGAGTTCTCTTAATCGAGTTTCATCCGGCTCTACTTTGTTTGAATCTTCATTGCCGCCAAATTGGTTGGCAAATTTATTATTTTTTGCCCGCCATTGCGTCAAATCAGCTTCCAGAGGTATTAAGTTTGCTGGTCGTTCTTTGTAAAGATTGAGTTGCTCATTCGTGTCTTCATTCAAATCAAAGAGTTGTTTGTCATCGGTATTCAAATCGAGGATGAATTTATTGTCTTTACTTATTGCCGCGGCAAAATGATTATTGTTATGAATACTTACCTCGGCATAGACGGTATTATGCAATTTTTCCTTTTGACTTTCTATAAGAGGCCTTAAGCTGTCGCCCTGCATAAAGCCGTCATATTTGATGCCAAGGTAATCCAAAACGGTAGGCATGACATCGATCTGACTAACTATCGCGTCGATTTGTTTGTTCTGCGGTATTGTGGTCGGCCAGGAAAATATCAATGGAATATGGATCAATTCTTTATAGAGCGAGTGACCATGTCCGGTTGAGCCGTGTTCATAGAATTCATCGCCATGATCACCAAATACTACTACCAAAGTATCATCGAGTATTTCGAGTTCTTTGAATTTTTCCAGCAGTTCTGCTATGTAGCCATCGGTATAGAGTATCTCGCCATCATAAAGGGCGATTATATGATCCAAATCCCTCTGCGCAGGACGAGTACTTTTACGAGGTTCCCGGATAATCCCACAACCATCTATTCGGCCTTTATAATCAGGATCAAATGCAGTATCAAAAGGTGCCGGCGGAACATAGTCATAATGCGGATCATAATAAAAAACAAACATGAAAAACGGCTTCTGGTGATTTTTATTCAACCAGCTTATGGCAGGGCGATTCACAGGTTCACTTGTCATAGAAATATAATTGCCCTGGTTATCTAACGGGTTATTTTCAAAGAGGTTTAAGCTGGTATCCAATCGTACAGAAAAATCATCGTATAACTGGAAACCCTTAGAAAGGCCGCAAGGACTATCTAAGGTAGGATTGCTCACGAACGCTGCGGTTGAGTAGTTATTTTCTTTTAGGATTTCAGTGAGAGTTGTTATATTCTCCGACAGCCTTCTTTGAGTCCCCGTTGTTTTGTGAACACCTGGATAAAGCGATGTGAAAACAGAAGTAACTGCCGGCAGCGTCCAGCTTGAAGTAGCCATTGCACCGCTAAACACAACCCCTTTTCTTGCCAGTTTATCAAGCGTGGGCGTGGTATTACGGTGGTAGCCCAGACAACTTACGTGATCCGCACGAAGGGTTTCAATTCCGATTAAGAGTACGTTTTTGGGCTGAGTGTATTTTGTGTTTGCTTGATTTTGTTGGCCTGAATATACGTAGCTGTTATTGGCCAGCGTTAGAATAACAGCATAAAAAATAAGCAAAAACAACTTTTGTGACATCATTATTTGTATACCTTACCTAAACGATCAATAAAAGTTTGTGCCTGACTTGCATATTTGGAATCCGGAAACTGTTCAACAAGTTTTCCAAATGTTTGCAGGGCCTGAAAATACTTTTGATTTGAGATATGGGCGTAACCTATGAGGAACTTGCAATGAGCGGTAAGCTCTGCCTCGGGGTACCTTTGGATAATGCCTTTGAATCGTTCGATCGCTTCGTCGGTTTGGCCTTGCGAGAGCTGGCTTATTGCTCCAAGCAGCATCGCCTCACTTACATAAGCGCTGTCAGGGTACTTCATTTGAAACAGGTCGAATTTTGTGGCAGCCCCGGCATAGTCCTTATTAAGATAAGTCAGTTTTCCTGTTAGAAACTGTACGTATTCGGCCTGTTGACTGTCCGTAAATTTTCCCAGGAATACACGGCATTGCTCGATAGCATCATCATAGAATTTTAATTGCTCAGCATAAATTTTTATTATTTTAAGCAGTGTGTCCTCTGCATCATTGCTGTCAGAAATATTCTGTGCTATCTTTTTCAGTTGTCCTGCTGCCAGTTTATAAGAGCCTAAATCCGTCCATCTTTGTGCAATATCAAAACGTAGTTCATTGATTGCTCCAAGGTCATTGTCAGATAAATATTCAATTGCTTTTTCCAGACATTGAACAGCAATAGTGACATTGTGTTTACCACATTTACCTGCAAGGCAGCGGTACAATTCAACATCATCACAGGAGTCACTTCGCTGCACGCAGGCCTTCTTTGCCAGATTTAAAGCAGGACTTAAAAAGCCATAGTGAAGCAGACACGAATCCGCCAAAGCGTCCAGAATCTCAGCCTGCTGCATCCACTGCGGCAATGAATTAACATTTACCGAGCCCACATCTTTTGTATGCAGCAATGGCAGAACAAGTACATAATCGTATGTACCTTTAAAGGATGGTTCTGCAACAGCAAGTGCCCGGCCGGCCTCTGCGATCTCGTTCAATAATGAGCGTAATTTTAAATTGTAATAACCGGAAAGAAACTTTTGTTCCACACTTGAAAAACCGCGCAAACTTATTGGCTGGGAAAATAAACCTTTTGATCTTTTATAAATTTCACGCGCAGGTGATACCCCCAAAGCCTCACCTTTTCCAATCTCTGCTTTGTTGCCAAAGAGAGTATCGGAGAACGCGTTTAATTGCTTTTTTCTGGCCTTTTCTAATTGAGAGACCATATCCGCTGCCAGAAGTTCTGCCGCTCTGAGCTTTGCCATATAGGTTTGGAAGTTGGCGTTATCAGAATATTTTTCTTTTAGTTTTTCAAAATCTATCGTATTACTATCCGCTTCAGTAATCTGGCCTAAAGCTGGCACTAACATACAATGAGCGACTAAGAAAAAGTAGAAAACACATTCGTACCATTTTCTGTTTATCAAATTTGCGGATTTACTCTTCATCTTTAACCATCCTTTCGTTTTGAGATGGCGAAAATCTCGGTTAAATCACAGGCACCTACATGAAGTTATCTTATTTTTTTTGTCATGCTATTGATTCGTGCCATACACACAGCGGCTTTAGCGGCATAGGTGTTATCCGGGTAGCTTTTTACAATAGCATCGAAAACTTCTTTCGCCGGATTGTATTTGCCCTGTAACATGTAACAGTAACCCACAAAGAACATGATTTCAGGTGCTTTTTCCAATTCCGGATATTCAGCCATGAGGGTAATAAAGCTCTTTATCGCTTTGTCTAATTCGTCAAGTTGAACATGCCCCTGCCCTTTTAACTGCATTGCTTCTTTTATAAGAGTTCTGTGATTCGCCTTGTTATTAGCGATAAAACTCTTAAATCCGGAGACAGCTTCACGGTATTTACCCGTGTAAAACAGGCATTTGCAAAGACCAAATTCGTATGGCCCTTTATCATCATTCGGGCCGCAACGGCTTAAAATGTCTCTATACCAATCAGCGGCTTTTTTGAATTTTCCATCGGCCATATATTGCTCGGCAACCAGGCGATCACCGAGAAACTTTAGCTGGTCCTTACTGTTGAGATAATCAAAATATGTTTTTGCCCATCGAGTCGTTTTATCGACAAGACATGAATTTGTAAACTTAGCCCACTCGACAGGATGTTTTGTCTGAGTGAATAAAGCATTCAGGAATCGCTCAAATGTACTCCAGTCTTTTTTTGTTTCAAAGTATGTGAAAATATTACTGACTATCTTTTCTGAAGATGTTTTAAAACTTCCGGATTCTACAAACAACTTTATTGATTTGGCATATTTGTCACCAAGGCTGTTATTGAGCATCCATAACAACTGGACATCGTCAGTCAACACGAACGATCTTATTATTTTGGTGTATTCATTAGTAAAATTATTATCAAGCAACCATATCAAAGCAGTTGTTTGTTCTGATGAATAATCCGAGCGTGAAGAACTGAATGTCTTACCATATGTCTGGGCAACGAGCTTTTTGGATATTCCAGCATTTTCTTTTGTTTTTGCCAGCAGATAATAAATTCCGGGCAGGCTATCATCGTCAACGAATTCATCAAACCGATGCTCTTTTTGCCAGTTTAAATATGCGGATAAATTTATTTCAAGAAACTTTATCGCCTCTTCCGGTTGTCTGTTACGAGCCATAGAATCAGCCTTTGATGCTATTGCTGATAAGCTGTAGTTCTTGTCCTGAATTACGGATTTGACGATCACTTCGTATTCATTCGTATTCAAACTTTGGTATAGCCCTGTTAAGACAGAGGCACGATCCATATCAGTAAGTTTATCTGATTTGAGTACCTCTCTACCTTTGTCGATAAAAGCCGTTTTAGATAAATCTCCTGCCAAATACTTTGCTCTGACCAGCTGAAAACCAAGATCAAGCATCATTCCATCAAGAATTTGTGCGTTGTCAGGATTTCTCTTTATCCCCTGTTCATACTCAGATATTTTCCTTTCAAAAAACGCAACGGTTTCCTGAGGACTTAATTCTCCGAAGATTCCATCGATCTGACCGACTGTCATGGCGACTTTTTCCCATAACGGGTTAAGAAGTGGTTCAACTCCAAAGGTATAAAGCTTTGTGATTTCTTCCGGGCTCAGAGCATTATCAAAAATACAGAGATCGTCGAGTTTGCCCATAAAAAAACAAGGTTTCCTGGTCGTAGGAATATCACCGATAATTAACGGATCATCATTTGTTTTTATTGAGGTACCTCCCGTAGCACGGTTCTCTCCATCTAAGGGAATACCATCTAAGTATACTACAATATTATCTCCATCATATACCCCAGCCAAATGATGCCACTTGCCTGTATCAATGAGATCTTTGCTGTAGCATGCCCTTCGATTTGCGTTGTTGGCCCGAAAGTCAATTAGATTATGTTTGGGTTCAAGTCTAAAATTTATGGACGGTTCTTTTGCAGATTTGCGGACAATTGTACAGGTAGGCATGGATTTCCAACCATTAGTCATATTCATCCATGTCGCAATTGTTACGGGGCCTGTGAAATCAAAGTTGGATTCGTTGGCAACTGATATATAATCGAAGAGTTTAAATTCTATCGCACCACCTGTCCTGCCACCTGTTGGTTGCCAGGTGGAATTATGAACTAAAACTCCGGGATTATTCCCGGTTTCATCAGCGGCAGTGGCCCCCTCAGACTCATCGAACTTCCAGTGAGCGACAAGTTTGGCATTCGCTGAACTTGTCGCAAAAAACATTACCAATACCAAAATTACCAGTTTTTCCATTTTTTCTTTCATTTCCTTGCTCCTTTCATAATAGTTAGAAAATTTTTTGTGTAGATATTACTTATTGTTATTTACTCAAACTGACCATCGGTCAGTTTGAGTTATTTAATGATACCACCTCCTGCTATTTTACCGTTTCGAACTATAGCGAACCTTCCAAGTTCAGCGATTTTATCGAACGGATCGACACAAATAGGGCGATCGAGTTTGATCTTGACAGTTGCAACTTGAGAGTCGGCGATTCTTTCGGCATCGGTGGCGATAACCTTCAGGGACGTCGGATCGATGATTCGCGTAATTTCCTCTATCTTCGCTGAACTCTGTTGAGTGCCGCAGAGGATGGTTATTTTGTCGGTTGGTTTTAATGGTTCTGTACTTATGGAAAATACATTGGCTTTTAGGCTATCAGTCGTTATTGGTGGATGACAGACGTTAAAGCCAACCTGGCCCCTGTAGATATCATTTGAATTATCGAGAGTAAGGGCGATTGATTCCGGGGCCTGTGCCGAAGTTCTTTCCCGCCCGCCTGCTTCTATTGAAAGTACTTTTGTGACATGATGATCAGGGCCAAAGGTAATATGCTGGTTTTTAAAAACCCTGCCGGAAACCATTTTGCCTAAAATTGTGGTTTTACTTTTAGTGATAAAGGGACATTGAACCACAAAGCGCAGTGGCGATTGCCCCAAACCGTTTTGGCAGCTAAGTAAGTCTAAGGATTTAATTAAGGTAGGCGAGCTGTTCCAATCCATTCTGCGGCTTTGAATTGTGATGTTATCACCGTATTGAGCTGAGACCGGAATAACAGCAGTAATTTGCATGTTTAATTTGTTAAGATGATCTTTTATCTGCTCGGAGAGTTCCCAGAATCGTATCCTGTTATAAAGTTTCTGGTCCATCTTATTTATGACTACGATCACCTGCTTTATTCCAAGCATAGCGATCAGGTATATATGCTGGTAAGTCTGTTCCATTAAGCCTTCGCTGATATCTATAACTACTATTGCGGCTGCTGCCGTAGTAGCTCCGGTTATCATGTTCTTTAGAAATTCCCTGTGGCCAGGCGTATCGATAAGTCTGTAGTATCGCGAGGATGTTTTAAGTTCGACCTGGGTAGTGTCTATGGTAATGCCATTGGCCTGCTCTTCCTTTAGCTGGTCTGTAATAAACGCAAATTCCTGTTTTGCCCCTGACTGCTTTAACTTTTCAATTTCATCGGTGATTCTTTGGCTTAAAGAATCCGTCTCATAAAGTAATCTTCCGATCAACGTACTTTTGCCATGATCTATATGGCCGGCAACTACAATTTTCAAATTCTCCATAAAGTTTTTCCTTTCTACATGTACCCTAACGCTCTTAACTGCTGCATCGCGTATGCTGATTCCTTATCCTGAGCTCTGCCCTGTCGCTCGGATATCCTTGTGTTTTCAAGCTCTTCTATCATTTCATCGATATTATCAACATCAGATATGATGGGCTGGCAACATGGCTCGCACCCGATACTTCTGTACCGTTTACCGTTTTTTGAAAAGTAAAGCTCTACAACCGGTATATTTTCTTTTTTGATATATCGCCAGATATCAAGTTCTGTCCATTCCAGTAACGGATGGATTCTGATATGCGTATTTTGTTTCGTATCTGATTCGAAGTGATCCCATAATTCAGGTGGCTGATTTTGGTAATCCCACTTGAAATCATCATCACGAGGTGAAAAGTGCCGCTCCTTGGCACGGATCCCGTGTTCGTCACGACGGATACCGAGCATTATTCCATTGAGATCATGTGCAGTGACAACCTGTTTCAATGTTTCTGTCTTAAGCAGACTGCAGCACAACAGCTTATCGTTATGATCGATTTTTTGTGCTGCTTGTGAAGTGTTTTTAGCAATGATCAAATTCAGATCCCACTGTTTTGCCAGCTTTTCTCTAAAGGCGTACATACACTCGAACTTTTTGCCGGTATCGATATGGATCACGGGAAATGGAACCGTTCCCATAAAAGCCTTTCTGGCCAATTCCAAAAGCACGGTAGAATCTTTGCCCATTGACCACAACATGGCTATTTTTTTGAAATGGCTGTAAGCTTCGCGAATGATGTATATACTACGGTTTTCAAGTTCTTCGAGTCTATTCATTGTTTTTTCCATTTTAATTTGACTAAAATAAATAATTTGTAGCCTGATTTCTAACCTTTCACCCCAAAAGACTACTTCCGGTCATATAGGCGGGCCGTGACAGGCCAAAATGTTCCAGAACTGTCGGCGCGATATCAACACCACGTGGCTTATCTCTATTGATCTTTACATTACTTAACAAAATACCGGGTATCAAACTCGGATCAAAGATGTGGTCGCCGCTCCATTTTGAATTATTATCCTCAAGCAATTTTATCGGCGCTGCCCCAATAGCGGTTTGCCAGCTGAATCGATACCCCTTGTTAAAGCCGACCAGGATATCCGGCCCATTATTAGCCAACGGTCCATTGCCATAAACCTCGTTATTGCGGTAAACCCGATGAACAACCCGAGTATCTTTTTCTAAATCAACTATGCCCGGCAATTTTGCCGCTATCTCTTTACAAAGCTCATCGCGTTCGATACCACCTTTAACGATCCCACAGCCTTCGCGAGAAGCCTGGTTTATATAAATACTCGCAAAGCCAACCGCGTAAGCTCTTGTTCTTTCCCAGTCAACATCTCCAAATAACCCCTGGCCTTCATCGCTGTCAGAGCCCTTGAGGTGCATATAATTATTCTCGATCAGCCAGCGGTTAAGATGTACCTGTCGCTCGAAACGTCCAAAACCGTGATCCGAGATCACAAACAAAGCTGTTTCATCATCTATCCTTTCTAAAGTTTTGCCGAGAATATCATCCATTTCATGGTACATCTGCTCGATCACATTGCCATAAAGCAGGGCTTCTTTTTTGTTATAAGAAATATGACACTCATCCCTCGTCGACCATAACGCATGCTGCAGGCGATCGGTATGGTCGAAAACAAAAGCAAGTAATCCATTGTCGAATCTGTCGAGTTCATTAAAGAACATCTCTTTGCGCTCGTTCGATATGATCTGGACCTGACTAAGAAATTCATCGTACCCGTAACGGTTATGGCTTAGCGGATGAACCATTGTCGGCATCCCCAGTGTGTGGAAACTGCCGATTTTTTCTTCCAGTTCACGGCCAAATTCAGCCGGAGAAGTTATTGCAAATGCCTGCTTACTCGCAGTTATATTGATCGGCGTCACAAACAGTCTTAGATACGGCTCAGATTCGATCAGCAGAAATCTGACCATACCATGAACACGGCCCAGTCCAACTTTAAAAGCCATTTTAACCCATGCTGTCCATTGACCGCGATTAGCCTCAATAATCGGGGCATCGCCCAAATCGATAAATACCGCATCGCTGTTTTTCCTGCTTACAACAAGAGGTAGCTCTGCTTGTTTTTCTTTGCCAGTAAAGGGGCCCTTTAGAAATGTGTAAACAAAACCATCTTCCCATCGAACTTTCGTAACGTTATGAGGACTCGGATCATCTTCAGCGATTATTTTGGTCGTGTAATAGTTGTATTCGCCTTCACTTCCCAAAAGATCCGGCGTACCAAGTCCTGACAAAAATCTCCCGCTCACCTTTTCAGCAGGAAACGTTACCGGCCATCGCATTACAGATGTAGGTATCCCCGCCTTACTTGTATACTTCCAGAATCCATCACACTGACGAGCTTTTTTGTACTTAGTACCGGATAAGCCTACCGAACTGTTTCTTAGAGAAAGATAAGGCATATACTTTTGCGGGTCCCTGTGCAGGAAATCAAAAATGCCGTGACATCCAGGCCCGGCACCGCAGGCTATATTCGACCATGCAACAGGACTGATAGCAGGATTGCTCGTACCAAGGGCGGTAAATGTCCCTTTGTTTGCCAATCTGCTGAAGTTAGGCAGCTTTTTCTGCTTGATCAATTCACTTACTATCTGAAAATCCAGACCATCCATACCCAAAACGAGGCATCGCTTAGAATTTTGTTTACTTTTTGTATTAGCCATTTTTTTGCAACCATTCAATGTGTTTAAAGAACCGTACAAACCAAGATTGATACCAATAGCAGTGGTTTGTTTGATAAATTTTCTACGTGTCAATGTCATTTTACTACCAAAGGCAAAATAAATTTGATAACAGCTACTGTGATGATGGTCAGTATTAAGATAACTGCCAACAATGATACGAATAACTTGAGCCGAGACATTTTTTTACACCAGCTTCTCAGGTGATGGCGTAAGAAATATACAGCAGAAACAATTACACCTAATCCACCCGCAAAAAAAGCGGCGATAGTACCGAAAAATGTAAAAACATGATGCATGGTATTAGGATCGATATAGCCTATGATCATTCCAAACGTGTCCAAATACATACCTTAATCCTCCTTATGAACTAATGGGCCGTTTTCCTTGTCCAGGGAGCTTAGGATTTTCTGAGCCTGCTGTGCCGAATTTGTTTCTGGAAAATTCTCAGTGAGCCGAATGAGTAAATCTTCGCATCTTTTGTAATCTTGATTCGACAGCGCATCGGTAGCATGGGCCAATAATATCGGTGCAATACAGGCATTTGCTCCGTAGTCTTTTATCAACTTTTCACCAATTTTATATGCCGCATCAACCTGTGCCCTCTTGTGTAATGCCCACCATTTAAGGTACAGCAATTGAGCCCGGTAATTTTCACATTGAGGTTTTTCTAAAACCGCATCTATCTCGGATAGTATCTTCTCTGCTTTGGCTTCTTTGGCCAGATATGAAAAATAAGAACTTATTACTTTGCCGTAAAGTTCTGCCTGTGGAAATTCACTGGCAATTTGTTTACATTCCTCTACGGCCATGGTACTATCGCCGCAGTCGCCGTAATTTTTCGCGATCTTTAACCTTAGCTCCACCTCTCTGGTTTCATCATTAATTTTCTCAATAGCTTTTCGTAATAATATTTCAGCTGTGTCGGGGCGATTGTTTTGTGTGCACCTTTCACTTGCTGCCGCGCACCAGTCAATAAAAGAATTTTTTGTCATAAATTTAGCTATTGCTATAGCGGTTCTGGGTCGCTCTAATCGCAAAAGGCAAAAATCTGCTATTGATTCAAAATTATCATACTCTGTTATAGCGGCAAGAAAATCCTCCCTTTCCCAGGCTCGATCACCTTCGCTCTTATACAATAAAGGTAATATAAAACTGTACTGATATAAGTCCGAAGATTCAGGATTTGTGATGATTACCTGATTGGTAATACCGATGATTTGCCCGATCCAGGTTTTCATTCTTAAATCGTAATACTTATATAAAAAACCGGCTTCTCGATGGCGTAGCCCTTCAAAGTTAGATTCGGACTGAAAGTATTGGATATTGGACCAGTACAAACGTTCAGGAGTGGGAACAAGAGCTGTAGCTTGTTCTTTATTTTTCCTGACAGCAGTACTTTTCGAAAATATATCAAGGCCGCCAATATCGACCAGTGTTTTTTTCTGTTTGGATTTAAAATCCGTAATAATTAATTTTGTAATATTTTCAGCAACTTCTATTTTCTTCTTTAAATCGCTTAAGCCTTTATTCTCAGGATATTTGGAAATAAGAGCCGTAAACAAATCCTCACCGATCTCTATCGCCTTAGCTGTCGGCCCCTGTTCTAATAACTGCTCGAAAATAAGGTAATTGTTAACAGGTTTTTCCTGTGCCGAATAACACCTGTTTAGACCAGAATAAACCAATATCAACGTTGATATAATAATTATCAATTGACAGCTTTGTTTTTGCATGGTTCTGTTTTTCCTTTTAAGCCCGTTTTTAAAGATGATTGGGCGAGAACAACCTTATATGTCTGAACCGAATCAGATATCTGAATCGTAAAATCTACTTCTCCCTGCTGATAATTCCATTGCTCCCTGGCAAGCCGCTGGTATTGAGATTCTATATTGGAAACCGCGAACCGATCGGGAATTTTGACTTCGATCTTTGTTGGTCCTGCAGCTTTTGCAAAAACCGGCGTATAGAATTTCTTTCGCTGCTGTTTGCTGAAGTATCTGCGGTCGAAGACAAATACTAATATGGCCTCATCACCACATAATAAACTTTTGGCGACGTAATTGTCATCTGCTGTCGATGCCCAGTCGACCGGCTCAGATATTATTAACAGGGGCTTAAGCTCTTGCAGTTCTTTGTTTAGCCGCACAAAAGTATCGTAAACAAAATCACCTAATATCGGTACCCCTCGATATAACAGCCCCTTTGCTCCGCCGGCAACTGCGCAGTAAACCAGGAATTTAATTTCATTAGGTGTATAGTTACTTCGCACAAATAATATATTCTCAGGGGAAACTGGAATACATGCAAAATACCTGTTCGGCTCAGCCGACTTCTTAGCCATAACCCCAAGCCCGAAAAACGGGCAAAAAGATTCATCTTCAACCGAGCCAGACAGAACAGTATTCATAACCGAAATATCTGCCAGCCCACCGAACTTGAACCAGGCCCGAGGCTTATTACTTCGGCATATCCTCATCTGTGTAAGAAGATACGTGGCCTGCAAAAAAATGTCATGGCGATTATCTAAGAATTTTTTTGCCGCCTCTCCGTAAGTACCATGCTGATGTGCCGGACATATCATATTTTGCACACAGGCAACTTTTTTCGATCCAAATGTGGAAGTAACAAAGAACTCTTCAGAATCCAGCCCCAACTCCCAATTGCCACCGCCTTTTTCTAACAGTAAAGGAAATTTCTTTACAGCCCTGACAATTCTATGCGTTTGCCATTTTTTGTTCTCGGATTCGGCTGATACAACCACATTAACGTATTGCCCTGACTTAACCGGTCTCGGCAGTTTGTATATCAAACAACCTTTATCATTTGCGTCTAAATCGTTGTTTATCGAACGGTAATTATTACCAACATTAATATCCGCAACTTCAATAAGCTTAACTTTTAAAGGCTTTTGGCAGTTATTCTCGATATAGATGTAGATTTCGTTAAGCTCCTCGGAAAAGCCCACGTATGGAATCCAAATCGGTACCTGCTTGACCAGAATTGACGTTTCCAAAGATGTCCCTGTATTATCTTCTATAATACAGTTGACCTTACTATTTTCCGGCAAAGTTTTGTTAAGCTTGATCAATAATTCCCCGTTGTTTCCCGCAGCCAGTTCAGGAGGTGACAATTTTGCGTATAGATATTTTATTTCAGGATTCTTTTGCTCTTTATTTTCAATGACTTTGTATAACTTACATTGATTGATTGACAGAGATTCTTCGCTGCTGTTTTTTAAGAAAATACATATCTCTCCGGTATCGAAACTATTATGACGGTAGTACTGCTTGCCTGTAATAACAAATTCGCTCTGATCGGTCGTATCACTCGAACTGCCGGATACCTTACCCGCGGGATATATGAGTAAACCACAAAAAAACAAAGTTATACAGGCAATGCCGTAATTCGACAGGGTAGAACAATTGGTGTTATTTTTCATGTTGATCCTTAATATTAACCACGCCATAGGCTTACAATGGCCTGATAGCCCAAAGAACTATATTGTCCCTTACTCACATAAATTTATAAACTTGCAGACGCCGTCCCTGTCGGTTACAGCTATTACCAACCGTTATTAGCGACAGCATAAGCAATCTTTGAAATGATTAGTATCCGGTAAACGGCATCCAAATAATAGTAACACTTTAGTAACGAAAATTTAAAGAGGAGGATTTAATTTTACTTTTTTGTTACTGCCCAAAATCTCTTCAACATTCTATCTTTGTAAAAATACTCTTTTAAGCAGTTTTAGCTGTTGGATACCAGAGATTGAGTATTTGAAATTTCTTAGTATGGAGGAACAAGAATATGCAAGCTAACCCGGAAGTAATTCAAAACATGAAATTGGCTAATAAGATATTTGAAGAATATGGTGATATAATTCGCGATATAATCCGGTTTCAGATCAATGACAAATCAATGGTAGACGATATTTTTCAGAATTTTTTCTTGTCTCTTGTTCGCTGTCCCATTTCTGATGAAATTGGGAATATCAAAAAATATCTTCACAGAGCTATTAAAAACGACATTATTGATGCTTCTTTAAGAATAAAAAATTATCATGCTCGAAATCAGAAATATGGAAAATTATATATAAACTATGCCAATTATAATAATCCCATAGATGTCGTAATTCAAAAGGAAGAGCGTCAAATATTGTTGGATTTTGTTCAAAGCCTACTGAGACCTCACGAAGCAGAGGTTATCATTAGGCGATACATTTATAATCAGAAAAATAGTGATGCCGCAAAAGAAATGGGCGTGAAAACCATGACTTTTTCTCGTTATATTTGCACCGCCCTCAAAAAGATACGTGAATATCTTTCTAAAACTAACTCCGAACCCGATGTTTTTTTGCCAATAAAAGTCCCTAAAACCCTGTAGCCGTTTGTGAACTAATACGCTCAATTTATTTTTTTTGTGAAAGAACCTTCCTGTCATAGTATTCGATCGAAACAATAACATTTCTCGGGATGGCCCAGTGTTTATCGCTATTTATTATTATTTTCTGTTTTTTGGGATTAACCTCGATAAGCTCTCTTACCCTGTTCAAAGACACGGTAACTGTTTTGCCGTCCTCATTTGGAGCGGTAGCCACCGTATTTTTCCAGATATGGGTTTCAAACATCTGTTGCTGTGTAAGAAACAGACCATTATTAGCAAGAAGAAGATTCAGCAGTTTCGACACTTTACCTCCCGGCAGCCGTTTATATTTCTTGTTCGCGTATGTTACCTTCATCGTATCGTAATCAATTGTGACGCCACCTTTAAGCTTGGCTTTTTTTACTTCGAGAAGCGATAGATCGATCGGAGGAGTAAACCAGATATCTGATATGAGAATGTCACCAGTATTACGGCTGACAAGCGATTCAACTAAAGCTGTCGCTTTTTCTTCATCATTAGTATGAATCACCCATGCATCGTAGCTGCGATCCTGCAGCCTGTCTTTAATTTCGGGCAGGGAGAAGGTGTAGTGACGTTTAAAACCCAAAGACTCGTTATTGCTTTGCGGCTTTTGGTTGCCATGCCTGAAATATGGTGCAGTGTCCTTGTTCATAATTAATGTATTGCTTGCTTTTGAATATCTTCTATATCCGTACCAGCGAAGAAATAAAAGTAAAAGAAAAGTAAAACATTTGAGGCTTAGTCTGGATTTATGAGAAAGAAGTTCCGTCGGACATTTTGAATCTGTCCTTGAAATGCTGCTCCACTTGAAAGCCTGTCCTCTGTTAATTACAACGGATGTCACCTTCTGGCGTGAGCGGCTTTTGGGGGTTGTTTTTTTGCGGTTTAATTGCAAAAAAGTCAGAATAGTCGGACTTAGTGAGAAATGTAACGAATGTTACATGAGATTAACTACTCTCCCTATTGCCACGAATAGCTGTTTTAGTTATAATATTTCCGTTTTACTATTGATTATTTGTGATTTTATACTATTGTGGAGCGATACTATGACAGACGCAGATTGGCGGACTGTTGAAAGTTAGTATAAATATGTTTTTATAAGTTGATGTTTTTAAGTTGTTTATTTAAAAGTAGTTATAAGGGCCAGTTTTTTAAGGGATTACGCAACTTAAAATAGCTTTGCGATATTTGGCTTAAGTAATTTAATTGCATAGGAAATTGTATTTTTAACCACGAATTTTCACGAATTGACACGAATTAAAAAAGGTGTTAACCACGTTTTTTTTTTTGACAGGATTAGCAGGATTAAACAGGATTTATAAAAAAGTTGTTTTTTTTGTTTATTCGTGCTAATTTGTGTATATTCGTGGTAAATGTTTTTTTTGTTTTTCTCTGTGCCCTCTGTGGCTGAAAAAGTTCCGCTGAAAGCGGTTAATTCAAAAACTTCCGCAGTCTAAGGAGACCGTGCTATGGCAAAGATCATTGCAGCAGAATTAATGGTAATAGGCGATTCGCTCACAAAGCTAATCGATTATCAAATCATTCAAGGCAACCAACTTTGGCGATTCCTGCTTGTCCTGCTGGTAATTATCCTGGCCATGGCTCTGGGACGAATCTCGCAGTTTTTCATCAACTCATATGCCAATCGTGCAGAGAAGAAATTCGGCGTCACCGTTTTGAGTTTATTTCTCAAGTGCCTCAGCAAGCCCATCTCGGTAGCCTGCTTAGCGATGGGGCTGTATGTATCAATGCTCTGCCTGGTCTTCGGTGACCAAGGCATCAGCTCTTCAATTGAAAAAGGCTGGATAAAAATAAACACTGCTCTGGCGGCAATAGCTCTGGCCTACGCTATTTTCAGGCTTGTGGACATTATTGAATATTACCTGCTTCGATGGACAAGCAAAACAAAAACAAAGCTTGATGATATGCTTGTACCGGTTATACGAAAGAGCCTGCGTGTCACCATAACCATCATAGCGGCCCTGTGGATCGCCGACGGCATATTAGGTGCCCAGATAAGGGCTATCCTGTTAAGTGCAGGTGTAGGCGGCATCGCGATCGCCCTGGCTGCCAAGGATACTATCGCAAACTTTTTCGGCTCCATAACCATCTTTGCCGACAGACCTTTCCAGATCGATGAGCTTGTAAAAATCGGCGACCATTACGGCCCTGTCGAGGAAGTCGGTTTTAGAAGCACCAAGATAAGAACTTTGCAGGGAAGTTTGGTGACGGTCCCTAATAGTGTGGTCGCCAACACCGCTGTCGAAAACGTCGGCAAACGTCCCTTTATCCGCAGAACATCGAACATCACCATAACCTATAACGCTGGCCATACAAAGGCCGCCCGTGCCGTCGAGATCATAAAAAATATCCTGACAGATGTACCCGAAGTAAACGCCGACCCGGACAGGCCCTCAAGAGTCTATTTCAGCGATTTTAACGATTGGTCACTCAATATCTACATGACCTACTGGGTCAAACCCCCGGACTATTGGCTCTACAACGAAGTAAACGAGCGTGTCAATCTCGAAATGATGAAACAATTCGAGGCTGAGCAAATTGAATTTGCTTTCCCCACCCAAACGCTCCACGTCAAAAAGGACCAGCCTTGACACCTGTCCCCTGATTCTTTTCTCAAAAATATAATTTCACCTATTGACATTTAGCCCCAATATATTACAATAGATTTGCTTTAGTATAAGGTAGCCGGGAAAAAGAGCAGGGGGCAGCGAATGCGCAACTTTTCTCCAAATGGGTCCTTAAACGCGAAACTATTCGCGAAGAAACATTCCCTTCCTCGATCACACCTGCTCGGTATCTGCCTAAAGTTTCTGTTAATCTCGATATACCTGCTATTTCCATACAAAGTTGCCGCACAGATCGCACAGGTCAAAAAGGTACTTCTCTTACACTCCTACCATGACGGGCTGATCTGGGCCGAAAATCTCACTCATGGCGTTGAATTGGTCTTCAATAAAGCAGCAGATATTCAACTGACTATTGAGTATATGGACACAAAGCGTATCAATGACCAAAGGCATTATGCCAACCTGCTGGCACTTTACAAACACAAATTTAAGGATGCCTTTTTCGATGTTGTCATTACCGCCGATGACGATGCCTTTTTCTTCGCCTTAAAACACAGGCCCGAACTCTTTCCTGATATCCCCATAGTATTTTGCGGCCTAAGCTACTATGATGAACAATTCGCTCTCGATTACGGAAATTTAACCGGCATAGTCGAATACAAGGACATGCTAAAGACCATGAACCTGGCACTGAGGTTACATCCAGATGCCGAAAAAATATTTATTATCAACGACCTCACTTCTACAGGTGTGCAAAGGCACAAGCAATATAAAGCCGCAAGTGAAAAGCTGACCCGAAAAGTCCCCGTCGAGTTTCTCGAGGATTACAGTATAGAACAGTTAGAGCTTCGACTGCGAAACCTGCCCGAAAAAAGCGTTGTTATCTTACATAATTTCAATCGGGATAACAGGGGCCGTTTATTCAGTCATCGACAGGCAGGCAAAATGGTTTCTACCGCCTGCACAAGACCGATCTATTCAACTCGGGGGCATAATCTGCAATTTGGAATAGTTGGAGGTTTCCTCACTGACGGAAATGTACATGGCAAAGTTGCCGCCCAAATGGCAGTGCGTATCCTGAAAGGTGAAAAACCATCCCATATCCCTGTCATGTCCCAAGGCCCTAACCCTCCAATGTTCGACTACCAGCAGTTGCAGCGATGGCAGATCAATATTTCAGATCTGCCCGAAGACAGTATCCTAATCAATCAGCCCGCCCCAATAGTTAAAGAAAGAAAAAGATTACTGCTTGCACTGACTCTTGCGATTATCGAGGCCCTGATCATTGCATTACTGATTATAAACGCAATAAGAAAACGCACAGGCCGAGCATTCTTCGCCAATATTGAATACCATGTGATCGCTCTCGCCGTTGCCTTCGGATTGATCATATGGGTTTTTGACGCCATAATAGACTCCATCTATTTCTACGAAGAAACCAGCTTCTGGAAACTGTTCGTGCTCGATATCCCCGCGCATGAACTTTACATGCGTCTGCTTATACTTATAAGTTTTACACTTTTCGGTATCGTTGTTTCAGTGATGTTTGTAAAGCGAAAACAAGCTGAAAGAACTTTAAGATTACGAAACACCGCGATTTATAACTCCCCTAATGGCGTTATCATAGCCGATCATGTAGGCAAAAATGACAATCCCATCGTATATGTAAATCCATCATTTGAAAAGATCACAGGCTATAGTCTCGATGAACTTAAAGGCCAGGACTGCCGCTTCCTTCAGGGCGATGACAGAGACCAACCAGACTTAGGCGAAGTCCGTTTGGCTCTAAGAGAACAACGCCCTTGTCATGTAACAGTTCGAAATTACCGTAAAGACGGATCAATGTTCTGGAATAAACTAAGTATTATTCCTGTAAGAAATGCCAGGAACAAGCTGACACATTACATAGGAATTTCAAGCGATATTACCAGCCAAATACAGGCACAGCAGAAACTTAAAAAAAGCCAGGAACAACTGTCAATGGCCCTGGATGCCGCCAATGACGGACTCTGGGACTGGAATATTAAGACCGGAGAAGCTTATTTCAGTCCGCGTTATTATACGATGCTCGGCTATGAACCAAACGAATTTGAGCCCAGCTATCAGGCATTGGTCGATCTGCTTCATCCCGATGATAAAAACGGTACCGAACAGAGAATTCGTGAATGCATTGAAAGAAAAAGTGAAATTTTTGAGGAAGAATTTCGCATGAGAACTAAGACCGGGGAATGGCGATGGATTCTCAGCAGGGGAAAAGTTGTACAGCGCGACAGCGACGATAACCCTGTCAGAATGGTAGGGACCCATGTTGATATTACCCGCCGAAAGACGAGCGAAACACTCATCGCTATAAGCGAGGAAAGATTTCGAACTCTCGTCGACAACATCCCGGGCATAGTCTACCGCTGCAGTCTCGATGAACATTGGACCATGTATTACATAACCGAGGGTATCGAAAAACTTTCCGGATTCCCACCCCATGAGTTTGTCCAAAACAAAATAAGGTCATTCGCCAGTATTATTCACCCCGAAGATCACCAGATGATCAAAGATATTACATTTGAAAAGGTAAATAAAGACCAACTGTTCTCGATCGAATACCGGATCGTAACTTCCGATGGAAATATAAAATGGGTATACGATAGAGGAAAGGGCGTTCGCGATGAGGTTGGAAATATCCTTTTCCTTGACGGTGTGCTTTTCGATATCACCAACCGCAAAAAAGCCGAGAAAGCACTGTACGAAAGTGAAAATCGATACAGAGAACTATTTGACAATATGAGCAGTGGGGTAGCTGTTTACGAACCCGTAGAAAATGGCAGAGACTTTATCTTTAAGAGTCTTAACCGGGCAGGCGAACGGATTAATAAGGAAAAAAAAGAGTCTGTTATCGGAAAAAAGGTAACTGAGGTGTTTCCGGGAGTTCGGGAGTTCGGTCTCTTTGACGTTTTTAGGAGAGTTTATAAAACCGGTAAGCCGGAACATCTCCCTGTTACACTGTATAAAGACGACAGACATTATGCATGGTTTGAAAATTATGTTTACAGGCTCCCTTCAGGCGAAATTGTGGCAGTACATGATGATATAACTGAACGTAGGCAGGTTGAAGAGAAAGTAATAAACCTTGCAAAATTCCCTTCTGAAAACCCCAGCCCGGTTCTGCGTGTTGCTAAGGACGGTAAGCTGCTTTATGTCAATGATGCCGGCAAACCGCTGTTGAAACAATGGCAATGCCGCCTCGGTGATACTATTCCCGAATACTGGTGCAGGATCGTACTGGAAGTTTTTGAATCCGAGCAAACTAAAAAGGTTGAGTTTGGTTGTGACCGGCAAGTTATCTCGCTTGTTATTGCCGCGGTTAAGCAAGCTGACTATGTCAATTTATACGGCAGAGACGTAACCGAACGAAAACAGGTTGAGCAGGAACGCGAAAAGCTGCTAAAAACTTTAGCCGCGAAAAATGAGGAGCTTGAGAGCATTGTCTATGTCAGCTCGCACGATCTGCGTTCTCCGCTTATCAATATCCAGGGCTACAGCACACAACTTCGGCAAAGCTGCGAACAGGCACTTGAGATTGCCGACAACACCAAAATCCCAAAGGAAATTGCAGATGAACTCTCAAAGCTGATGCTTCAAAACATCCCCGAATCGCTTGATTATATTACCGCCAGTACAGCTAAAATGGATATGCTCCTCACAGGCCTCTTAAAACTCTCACGACTCGGAAGAGCAGCTCTGGAACTCGAAACACTGGAAATTGATGCCATGGTCGCCCAGGTAATAGAGTCTATGCAATTCACAATAAAAAAATCCCATGCAAAAATTGCCGTAGATAAACTTCCACAATGCCTCGGTGATAAGACCCAGATAAATCAGGTTTTTACTAACCTGCTCGATAACGCCGTCAAATATCTCGACCCTTCGCGTAAAGGCCTCATTCATATCTCCGGCAAGGTTGAAAACGCGATGAGTCTCTATTGCGTAAAAGATAACGGTATCGGGATCGCACCACAGCACCGTGACAAAGCATTTGAAATATTCCATCAATTAGAGCCCAATGAAAATCAACCAGGAGATGGATTGGGATTGACTATCGTCCAGAGAATTATAGACAGACATAACGGTAACGTCTGGCTGGAATCAGAACCAGGAAAAGGCAGTAGCTTTTATATAGCTCTGCCGCACTCGGGAAATAGTACCGGCTAAAAGCACGCTCTTGAAAGGTAACCAAAATGCTGAATGACGTAATAGTTCTTATGGCTGAAGACGATCTCGGACATGCAGGCCTTATCAGAAAAAATCTAAAACGTGCCGGTATTACAAACGACATCGTTCATTTCAAGGATGGACAGGAAGTGCTCGATTTTCTCTTTGACTACGATCACACACATGAAAAGCCCATAGGACATGCATATCTGCTCCTACTGGACATTCGAATGCCAAAAGTTGACGGCGTAGAAGTTTTAAAAAGGATCAAAGAGGACCCCGACCTAAAAGCAATACCCGTTCTTATGCTGACTACAACCGACGACCCAAAGGAAGTAAGCTTGTGTCACAAACTCGGCTGCAGCAACTATATCACCAAACCAATCGAATACAAGCACTTCGTAAAAGCCGTCAACCACCTGGGCCTGTTCCTGAGAATCGTAGACATCCCAAAAATAGACAACCAATAGCAACGAGCCCCTCTGCAGATCGTCATTCCCGCATGGCTCCGAATCCATTTTCATAAACACGGATTAACGACTTAAGTGTTCCAGAATTTACCACGAATTTTCACGAAGTTTCCCTATGTCAAAATAGGCGGATGTTTGTTTTTGGGGTTTTTGCGCACATACCTGCGCAGATGATTGATTTTCTAACTTCCGGGGCTCGTGGGCCGTGACCAGTGACTCGAAAAAAAGAATTTAGAAAACTTTGTGGTGAGAAAAAGAAAAAAGTTTTGAATTTTTGGTTAATAGAGCCGCTTTGCGGTGCTTTTTTTTAAAAAGAGTTAGGCAGAATTAGTGTGATGTAAAAATTTTTATTTTTTTTAAGTCAAACAATGCCGCTCAGCATCGCCTTTAATATGAATGGCCGCAATTAGTGACTTTTTGCTTGAGGGTGAGAAAGCTGGTAACGGTTTTTTAGTTTTTGTGAAATAAGCTTTATCCAGAAAGGTGGTGATGCTAATGATAAAATTGTTTTTGTGAAGAATTGTAATTGAAGAAGTAACAACAGAAATAAGGAGAAAAACTAT
>JBHPGW010000043.1:0-22615 GCA_042569785.1 Planctomycetota bacterium
TGGTACAATTTTCAACCGCCCGCCAGGTGGTACACTTTTGCTCCGCCGTTTACATATTGCAAATATTGATTTTTGTGCTATTCTTCTGTTTTTGGTTGCGACAGGTGATAAATGGATTTTCCTGAAAAAGTAACAGTACAAAAACACGTCATAACGATCAGACCACGCTATAGTGAGACGGATCGGGGTGGCGTTGTTCATCACAGTGTTTATCCGGTTTGGTTTGAGATGGGCAGGACAGAACTTTTGCGTGTTAACAGGGTTGCGTATAAGGACCTGGAAGCAGCCGGTGTGCATTTCGTTGTTGCCAGGCTGAATATAAAATATTGTCGGCCTGCAGACTACGATGAGAAACTGGAACTGGAAACGGCCTGCTCAGGGGTCTCTGCCAGCAAAATCGAACATATCTATAAACTTATTCGCAGCGATGATGGTGTTATCATTGCTGAAGGCTCAAGCGTATTAGCTTGTGTCAATGAACAAGGTAAGGTTCGCCGAATACCGGAATTTATGTATCCAGCGTAATTGCGAGTCTTTAACCGAACAAATGTCGAAACTTAAGAGAAAAATTTGACTTGGTTTAGTCAAACTACTACAATGCTGACAGGTATCAGTGTGACTCACGCTGGAATTTGCTAAGGTCGAGGTCAGTTTGATTAAATAATAACAAGAATCGTAGAAAAGTCGGTGAAATGGTAACGACTAAAGCCGAAGTTGGAGAAGAGAGTTTGGAAAAGATAGTTTGTGAAGCAACCATCGAGATTAAAAATGCCGATGGTCTTCATATGCGCCCCATGATGCAGTTTGTCGATGTAGCGGCACAATATAAAGCTGACCTTTCGGTTAGTAACGGCGAGACGACTGTCGACGGCAAGAGCATTATGCAGATGACTTTATTGGCTTCTACTGTTGGCACCAAGCTCAAGATAATAGCCCAGGGCCAGGACGCTGCCCAGGCAATTGAGGCACTGCGTGAACTCGTGGAAGAAAAAATGTTTGACGAGCCGCCGCCCCAAAAAAAGTAATTATTTCGCCTTTGGCGGATGTCTGATATTCTGAGGTAACTGTGGAAATTAAAAAGGGTATAGCTGTTTCGCCGGGAATCACTATCGCCAGGGCGCTGATAATTGACTCCGAAGATTATCGAATTCCAAGGCGACTGATAGAGCCTGACCAGCAGGAAAAAGAAGTCCAGCGTGCCAGGGATGCCTTTAGGGTTGCTGCCGACGAGCTGGCCGAGCTCCAGGCCGAGCACGAAGATCTCGAACAGCGCAGCATCAAAGATATTTTTGCCGTTCATCTGCGTTTCCTTCGTGACAGGTCCCTGCGTAAAAAAGTTACCGACATGATAGGCTCGGACCTGGTTACCGCTGAATACGCGGTGTCGGCAACGCTGCGAGAGATAGCTTCACATTTTACAAAGGTCAAAGACGCATATATCAGTGAACGTGCTGCCGATATTTACGATATCGAGAGAAGGCTGCTGAGATATCTGCTTGGAACTAAACGTGAAGATGTCGAACACCTTACCGAAAAGGTCGTTGTAGTTGCACGGGAATTGAGTCCCACTCAAACGGCCGGCTTTAACAGAGAGTTTGTCAAAGGTCTGGCAACCGATGCCGGCGGAAGAACCAGTCACACCGCTATCGTGGCGAGGTCGCTTGGAATACCTGCTGTTGTCGCACTTGAGGATCTGACAGAATCGGTCAGGGGCTCAGACACCATAATCATCGACGGTAATCGTGGTATTGTCATTGTTAATCCTGATGCCGACACCCTCGAGCAATACGAAACCTATTCGCGGGAATTCATCGCTCTTGAAAATAAACTCGGAGCCTTAAAGGAAAAACCAGCACAGACTCGTGATGGGGTAACGATCACGATTCTTGGTAATATAGAATTTCCAGACGAAGCCGGGATTGTACTCGAAAAAGGCGGGGACGGTATCGGGCTTTACCGTACCGAATTCCTTTACCTAAACAGTATTACCGAACCCACGGAACAGCAGCATTACGAGGCATACGCCGAAACCGTAAGCGTTTTCAAACATCGCCCGGTGATAATAAGAACTGTCGACCTCGGTGCGGACAAATATACCCAGAGCAAGCGTTTCGCCAGGGAGCCGAATCCGTTTCTCGGACTGCGATCGATAAGATTCTGCCTGCAGAATCTTGATATGTTCAAAACACAATTGCGGGCAATTCTAAGAGCTTCGATTCTCGGCGAAGTAAAAATAATGTTTCCATTGATAACCAATCTCCAGGAACTCAAGCAGGCCAGGATGCTCTTACGCGACGTCATGGAGGATCTCGACGAAGAATCCATCAGCTACAACAGAGATATTGAAGTCGGCATTATGGTCGAAACACCTTCGGCGGCACTAACGGCTTTTACGCTTGCCAGGGACGCCGACTTCTTCAGTATCGGTACCAACGATTTGACCCAATACACCCTCGCTGTTGACCGCGGCAATGAGCTGGTTTCAACACTGTATTCCTCAGCCGACCCCGCCGTACTAAGGCTCATAAGAACTGTTATACAGGACGCCCATAAGGCCCAGATTGATATAAGCATATGCGGCGAAATGGCTTCTGAGCCCGAATCTGTCATGTTGCTGCTTGGGATGGGAGTGAAAACCATCTCGATCGCACCGCCAATGATACCGGAAATAAAGCAGATCATAAGGTCGGTAACTATTGAGGACTGCAACCAGCTTGCCAGAAAAGTACTCAGCATGAATTCAGAAAGACAGATATCATCATATCTGAGAGATTCAGCCAGAAAAATAATACCAGAAGCCTTCTAAAGTGTGTGAGATTTTTTCTGGCAAAAAAAACAAACTGAATCGGTCAAAATTGCTATACTATGCAGTGAGCGTGCGCTATGAAAAAAGTATATTGGGAGCATTTCGACCATCAGGCTGATATCGGTATTCGCGGTGTTGGGACAGAAATGGCCCAGGCCTTCGAGCAGGCTGCGATCGCTTTGACAGCGGTTGTCACTGAGTCTGAAAAGGTTGAGCCGATACGCGAAATCCAAATTGCCTGTCAGGCTGACGGCGATGAGCAGTTGTTTATCGACTGGATCAGTTCTCTTATCTATGAAATGTCTACATGGGGTATGCTGTTTTGCAAATTCGAGGTTAGTATAGAGGCTGATCACTTGCGGGCAAAGGTTTGGGGGCAGCAGGTTGATGTTGAAATACATCAGCCGAGCGTTGAAGTTAAAGGCGCTACTTATACCGCTTTGAGTGTCACCTGCGATAAGGACGGCAAATGGATTGCTCAGTGTGTTGTCGACGTTTGAATATTCGGGGGGAAATTATTATGGAAACGAAACGGTTGAAAAGGCGGTCTCAATATCAGTGGATACTTGAGCCATTCGGTAAGATGCGTGTGCCGGCAGTTTTTTTTGGCGATGAAACTTTGATAAGGCAGATGGACGAAAAGGTTTCTGAGCAGGCGGTTAATGTTGCGTCATTGCCTGGGATCGTACAGGCCTCTTACGTGATGCCGGACGGGCATTGGGGGTACGGCTTTCCTATCGGTGGAGTGGCAGCTTTCGACCCGGATAAGAACGGGGTTATTTCGGCCGGTGGAGTCGGCTTTGATATAGCCTGCGGGGTTCGGGCGTTGCGAACAGGGTTGACTGTGGATGACATCGAGCCTGTAAAAAAAACGTTAGCTGATTTGTTGGCTCATAAGATACCGGCTGGTGTGGGAAGTACGGGAAAGATAAGTCTAAGCCCTGCTCGGATGGACGATATGCTCGCAGGCGGCGCACGCTGGGCGGTTGACAGTGGTTATGGAACTGCTGACGATCTGCTGCACATGGAAGAGGAAGGTCGTATGGCTGGCGCCGTTGCGGGGTATGTTTCCGATCATGCGAAGAAACGTCAGAGAAATCAGGTCGGTACGCTTGGTTCGGGCAACCATTATCTTGAAATTCAGTTAGTTACTGAGATTTTCGATACTGGAATAGCTGCGGCTTATGGGCTTAAAGAAGGTGATATTGTTGTCGGTATTCACTGCGGTTCCCGCGGCTTAGGCCATCAGATAGGTACCGACTTTTTGAAAACGATGGTCGAGTCGGCTCAAAAGCATGGGCTCGAACTGCCTGAGCGTGAGTTGGCGTGTGCGCCGATCAAGTCTTCTCTTGGCAAGAAGTATATCGGTGCAATGAGGGCTGGTATCAATTGCGCGATGGCGAATCGGCAGGTGTTGACACATCTACTGAGGGAGGCTTTTGATTATATGTTTGCCGGCTCTGATCTGACGCTGATCTATGATGTTTCGCATAATACCTGTAAAGAAGAAGAGCACATTGTTGAAGGCAGGGAAAAGCGGCTGTTCGTTCATCGCAAGGGTGCTACGCGTTCTTTCGGGCCGGGCAGTAAAGATGTGCCAGCCGATTATCGTGATGTTGGTCAGCCTGTACTGATAGGCGGTACTATGGGGACTGCTTCTTATATTTTGGCCGGGACCGCTGAGAGTATGAATTTGGCTTTTGGCTCTTCGTGTCATGGCGCGGGTCGAAGTATGAGCCGAACCAAGGCTAAAAAGCAATGGCGCGGCGGCGATGTAGTTCGGTCGTTAGCCTCACGCGGTATAGTTATCCGAAGTCCATCTATGCGCGGCGTAGCTGAAGAAGCGCCGGATGCATACAAAAACGTAACCGCGGTCGTCGAGGCGGCACACCAAGCGAAGCTGTCATGCAAAGTGGCAAAATTAAAACCTTTGGTCTGCGTTAAAGGTTAGGGGGTATCTGAGATTTTTTGGCCTATGACTTCGCCTGTCCACCTTGGTGTGATCCACTGGCCTTTAAGGGTGTCGCCATCGATGGCAGCTTTTAATTCTATTGTGAATTCGCGTTCACGGTACTTTCTTAGCATACTGAAAGATACCTGGTCGTCTTCAACCTTTAGGTTAGTAACAGGGATTAGTTTGTCGTTGCGTCCCTGGTATGTAGCTGTGAGGTCCTCATTGACCATGAGTTTGCGCACTCGTGTACCTCGCCGAGTAATGGTAGTAAGTTCCCATGTCCCGACAATTGCAGGGACCTTGGGGGTGGTGCCTGCAATGTTGGAAGAACATCCGAAAGAACCTAAAGTTAAGGTTGCGAAAAACATGATCAAAGATAACTTGGCAAGGTGTTTTGTGTTAATATTGAATCTCCTTTTTAATGGTAATAATTTTTTATTAAGGTTTTTTCTGTTCTGCGAGCCAGGTTAGAGCAGCTCTTGCGACGATTTCGTGGCCTCCGTCGAAAATAGTTACCCGCTTGTTGCCGGAAGTTTTTCTAAATAAAGGTTGTTTGCTGCTATAGAGAGGATCGTTCGACGGCTTTTTAAAATGCGGCGGGACCTTTATGTTTTTGACAAAGTAGCTGATGTTCTCTTTCGAGATGCGATCTTTTTCGGGAACCAGCAGATTGAATGCGTTGAGCGAATGGTCGATAGGGATATTGTCGTCTCTTATTCCTGCGTTTATGTCTATCGCGAATTTTAAGTTTTCATTAAGAAAAGGTACCGGGGACCTTTTTTTGTATTCGAGGTCGACTGCTGGGCTTTGACCGGGAACTCCGCCGCAGGATTTTACGACTTCGTCAGCGTATCCTGTTTCGCCTATTTTCATGCACTGTTGGTACCAGAGTTTGAGGTCGGTAACAGGTACCCATGCCGATACGCCCGCCCATATATTCGGTGCTCTGCCTGCCAGGCACAAAGTCAAGGCCAAGATTTTCAGTGTTTTTGCCACGCCCATTTTGAACTCCTTAAAGACAGTGTATATTCCGGAATTTTTTATGAAATTGCAAGTACTTTCGGGCCCGTTTTGATAAATATGTTTTGTAACCGAATGGGCAATCGAATACAATAATTTGGGACAAAAGGTTCAAAGCAAACTAAACGGTATTATGAAAAAGACAATTAAGCTAATTTTGGTGTTAGTGGCTTTTGTTTTGGCCTGGGCGATAGTTGTCGGCGTGGCTGTTTCGAGAAGAACGAATCGAGAGACTGCGGTTAATGTCACTGAAGCACCGGTAACAGCAGAGCAAAACGAGAATTGGCCGATGTTTCACGGGGCGGCGAATTTGCGGGGGTTTACAACTGCATCTTTGTCTGATTCACTTGAGCTTGCGTGGAAATTTAAGACCGGCGGCGAAATTAACTCTTCGCCTGCGATCGACGATGGGCTGGTCTTTATTGGTTCTGCTGACGCGAACGTTTACGCTATCGATTTGCAAAGCGGTAATCAAATCTGGGTGTATAAAACCGGCGGGCCTGTCGAGGCTACAGCTTGTGTGGTTGACGGCTTGGTTTTTATAGGTTCTGAGGATAGTTTTCTCTATGCACTTGACGCCAGGACAGGTCAACTTAAATTCAAGTATGAAACGGGGGGTAAAATTTTAAGCTCTGCTAACTATCTGCAAACCAAAGATGAAAAAACTTTGATACTTGTTGGCAGCTATGACGGCAAATTGCATTGTGTGGATTCGGCGGATGGCAAACTCGTATGGGCCTATGAAACTGACAGCTATGTCAACGGTAGTGCCGCTGTTGAAGGTGACGCAATAGCTTTCGGCGGTTGTGACGGGAAGATACATATTGTTTCGGCTAAAGACGGCAAAGCGATCAAGCGTATTGAAGCTGGCGCCTATATTGCCGGTTCGCCGGCGGTTGTCGATGGGGAGATATTTATCGGTAATTATGATAGCGTGTTTTTTAAAGCTGACCTAAAGCTTGGGCGGATATTGTGGGAATTTACCGGTTCGGATGAGCCGTATTATTCTTCGCCCGCGGCTGGGAAAGGCTCAGTTGTCTTCGGCGGCAGGGATAATCGCGTTCACTGTTTGGATATTCAAAGCGGTAAAGAGAAATGGAGTTTTCAGGCGCTTGACGAGGTTGACAGTTCGCCGGTCATTTGCGGCGATAAGGTTGTGGTAGGCTGCGAGGATGGTCGGCTGTATATGTTAAGGGTTTCTGATGGCAGTAAGGTCTGGTTGTATGAGATGGGCCAAGCTGTCACTTCATCGCCGGCTGTTGCTAAAGGTAAAATTGTAGTTGGTTGTGACGATGGCTTTGTATACGCGTTCGGGGCCAAGCGATAGACAGGAGCGGTATTATGAAAATAGCTCAAATAGCACCAGGTGTGGGGGAGACTTCTACCTGCGTGAACTGTTTACGCGATGCGGCTTTACTGGAAGAGTTTCGTAAGCTCAGTCACGAGGTATTGGTCATACCGTTGTATCTGCCGTTTCGCCCACAAGGGTTAACACCTGCTGCTGAGGTGCCGATCTTTTTTGGCGGGATAAATGTGTACCTTCAGCAAAAACTTGCTTTTTTTCGTAAAACCCCTCGTTGGCTGGATAGTATATTTGATAATAAAAAGCTTTTGGAATGGGCAGGTCGCAAATTCCAGATGGTAGATACAAAGTTGCTCGGCAGTACCACGGTATCGATGCTCAAAGGCAGTAACGGGTATCAGGTTAAAGAGCTTGATCGTCTGGTTAGTTGGCTTGAGAAGAAGGAAAACTTCCCCGACGTTATTTGTCTCTCGAATGCTTTACTGGCTGGATTGGCTAAGGCTCTCAAAGAAGTACTGGCTGTGCCGGTAGTATGTTTGCTGCAGGGTGAAGATAAGTTTCTCGATGATCTTACCGAGCCTTACAGCCAGCACGCATGGCAGATACTTGGTGATTGTGCAGGCGAAATTGACGCCTTTATCGCACTCGGGGAAGATTATGCAAATGCTATGAAACAAAGGCTGGGAATTAGTGCCGATAAAATTCACGTTGTCTGTGATAATAAAGAGATAGCGTCTGTGTTTACAAAGATATTAGAATAATTTTAGTGAGAACAATTATGCTTGAACTAATAAACGTTCAGAAAAAATATCAATCGCCTTTGGCCGGTGAAAGTCTCAGCGTTCTGGAAGATATAACGGTTAAAGTTGAGCCGGGCCAATCGGTATCTATAGTCGGGCCATCGGGCAGCGGCAAAAGTACTCTGCTAAATATCATTGGCGCACTGGATAAGCCAACTTCCGGCAGGGTTCTGCTCGATGATACTGACATTGGCCAGCTCGATGAGAATAAACTCGCCAGGATACGTAATGAACAGATTGGATTTGTTTTTCAGCTTCACCATTTATTGCCGCAATGCTCTGTGCTGGAAAACGTACTTTTGCCGACGATAGCGAATAAAAAATCCGGTTCGAGAAAAACATTCGAGCAGCGTGCCCTGAGTCTGATCGAACGTGTCGGGCTTAAGGACTGGCTTTTGCATCGACCTGGTGAACTTTCGGTTGGTCAAAGGCAGCGTGTAGCGGTAGTCAGGGCATTGATAAATAAACCGAAACTGCTGCTCGCCGATGAGCCGACCGGTTCTCTGGATTCAAGAGCCTCGGAAACAATTGTTCAATTGTTAGTCGAGTTGAATAAAACCGAGGCAGTAACGTTAATTGTTGTTACACATTCGGATGCGATAGCTGAAAGGATGGATCGGGTAATGACGCTCGATGACGGCAAACTTATCGAGAGGCAAAGACGGTGACAATATTTAAACTTGCGATAAAGAGCCTTTGCTTTTATTGGCGGACGAATCTGGCGGTTCTGGCGGCGGTGGTTGTCAGTGTCGCTGTGCTGGCGGGCGCCCTTGCAGTTGGTGACTCGGTGGAGAACTCTCTTAAAATGATGGTTGATTCCCGGCTGGGCGATACGCAGTTTGCGCTCATTACTCAAGAAAGATTTTTTACAGATCAACTGGCAGATAAGTTAGCGGTCTGCCCCATATTACAGTTACGGGCGTTGATAACAAATAGTGACGGCTCCGAGCGTATCAACAGGGTCGAACTGCTTGGCGTCGATTCAAGATTTTACGAAATCGGCAGAGCTGCAAATCCTTTTGCCGCTGGTGAAAACAATGGCGTTGTTATAAACGAGGCAGTAGCCCGGAGGCTTGGGGTCGAGGTCGGTGACGAGGTGTTGCTTCGCCTTGCCAGGCCGAGCCTGATGTCGCGAGAGATTGTCCTGATGCCGGAATCGGATTCGTCGATTGGCTTTCGATTTAAGGTAACAGCTATCGCGGGGAAATCTGAATTTGGGCTTTTCAGTCTGCTCTCTAACCATCTATCGGCATTGAATGTTTTCATACCTCTGGAACAGTTGCAGGAGAAATTAGATCAGCCGGGACGTGCGAATGTCCTGCTCGTAGGAGCCGGTCGAAATATCGAAACTGCCAATGACGCATTGAAGGATAGTAGCAGCCTTGCTGACATTGGGTTGGAATTGCGTGAATCCAGTTTTGCACACACCCTTGAGTTGCGAAGTAGCCGAGTGTTTATGAAAAAAAATGTCGGTAATGATGCTGACGGCATTTTGACATATTTTGTGAACGAATTACGCACCGGTGAAAAAACGACGCCTTATTCTATGGTGACGGCTATGAGCGATTCGGCGCACGAGGTTATTCCAGCGGATATGGCTGATGATGAAATAGTTATAAATAAGTGGCTTGCCGATGACCTGGCTGTCAAAGTCGGTAACCAGATCGAGCTCGATTATTTTGTGGTCTCTGATATGAGACGGCTTATTGAGCGGACGAGTAGTTTTCGTGTCTGTGCGGTGGTGCCTATTGAGGGTTTAGCCAGCGATCCGGAGTTGATGCCCGATTTCCCTGGTTTGGCTGATGTCAATAACTGCCGTGACTGGGAGCCGGGTATTCCTATCGATCTCGACAAGATTCGTGACAAGGATGAGGATTATTGGCAACGGTTTCACGGGACGCCAAAGGCTTTTGTCACTCTAAAGGCTGGTCAGAAGATATGGGGCAACAGGTATGGTAATCTGACCGCGGTTCGTTATCGATCAACTGCTGGCAGGGCAGAACTTACTGAGAAAATATTGAGCGGTATCGAATCGGGGTTGTATTTTCAGCCGGTACGCAATCGCAGCGTAAAGGCAAGCGGTGAAGGCACTGACTTCGGTCAGCTTTTTGTTGGTTTCAGTATGTTTATTATAGCTGCTGCTTTGATTTTGGTTGGGCTGTTATTTATTTTCGGTGTTGAAAAACGCAGTAGTGAACTTGGTATGCTATTGGCAATCGGTTTTAAGCCAGCGCAGATAAAACGGCTGTTTCTTATCGAAGCTGCGGTACTTGCGGTTGTCGGTTCAATAGCTGGGACGATCGTAGGGTTGGCTTATACTAAGGCGATGGTTTATGGCCTGACAAGTCTGTGGTCGGCTGCGATCAGCGGTTCGAGCATAAGTTTTTACGTAAGTTGGGCGACCTTGTTGAAAGCCTCAGCTTCGGGGGTAGTTGTTTCGATGGCGGTGATATGTATGGCACTGCGCAAACGGTTGAAAAAACAGACAAGTCAGTTGCTTGACGAAAATCTTCAATGGCAGTTCTTTACGAGCAAACAATTTTCAAAGTACCGGGCCAGCTTAACTCTGGCAGTTGTCGCAATGATGGCGGCAATAGTATTACTTGTGGTTTTTGGAACTGGCGGCAGAGAAGCAGCAGCTGTGTTTTTTGGTGCGGGCGCTTCTTTACTTCTCGGCTCGATCGCGTTAGTTAATGCGTTTTTAAAGATAGCGACAGGCGGCAGGGGTAAAGCTGCTTTTTCATTAGCAGGCCTTGGCTTACGAAATGCTACAAGAAGAAGCTCTCGAAGCCTTGCAGCAGTGGCGATGCTGGCGTGTGGGGTCTTTCTGGTTATCGCCGTAGGAGCTAACAGGTCCGCTCCATCGTCTTCTGGTACTGGCGGCTTTGATTTGTTTGGCGAATCAGCAATAGGTATCCCGCACGATCTGAACAGCCAGGCTGGCCGAGAGTCACTTGGTTTTGAGCAGCAGGTTTTTACCGGTGCCGATTTTGTGCAGTTGCGTGTCCGTGACGGCGATGACGCCAGTTGTTTTAATTTGAATCGCGCTCAGCAGCCGCGACTACTTGGCGTCGAATCCGGTAAATTACGAGATAGGTTTTTGTTCACGAAACAACTCGAAGAAAAAGCCTGGGAACTGCTGGATATTGACTTAGGTGAAAATGTGGTTCCCGCTATCGGAGATGAAGCGACTGTCAGGTGGGCGCTTGGTAAATCTATCGGCGATAGAATTTCTTATACCGATGAAAACGGGCGTCAGTTTGAATTGCAATTGGTCGGAACTATCAAAAATTCTATTCTGCAGGGCAGCTTGTTAATATCTGAGGGTCAGTTCATCAAGCGATTTCCGTCAGAAGATGGATACCCGATGATGCTGGTTGAAACTGAAAATAGTAAAGCAGTTTCAGCTATGTTATCGCAAAGACTTATCGATTCAGGTTTGGAGCTAACAGGGGCCGGTGACAGGCTGGCAGCTTTTGCCGCGGTTGAACATACTTACCTTTCGATCTTTCAGTTGTTGGGCAGTTTCGGTATTGTACTCGGCAGTCTCGGTCTGGGGGTGGTGGTGCTTCGTAATGTTCTCGACAGACGAGGCGAACTTGCGATGATGCGAGCTCTCGGCTTTGACAGGGGCCAATTGAAGCGGATGGTTTTTTATGAGCATATCGCTCTGCTGCTGTTCGGATTATTCTTTGGTACGGTCTCGGCACTGGCAGCGATTAGCGGCGTATTAAAAGAGCCCGGCTCGCAGCCGCCATATCTGGAACTGATAATAACGATAGTGGTGATAGCTGTTAGTGGTATAATATGGGTATGGGCAGGTGCAAGTATTGCGCTTAGCGGGACAGCGTTCGATGCCCTGAGGAGCGAATAAATACAAAAGGAAGTAATACGTATATGAAAGATTTTGTTATCGCAAGGGTATTGCCAGCTGTTTTGGCGGGTTTGGCAATTGTCTTTTTATATCAGTGGCTAAAGACCGATGGAAATTCTGATCTTATCCAGCGACTGCCCGGTCAGGATAGCTCGGAGAGAAAAGTAGCTGCTCAAGAGCAGCCGGTAGATATGACCGGTGAGTTAATTACTTTCGAGACGGTGGCTGCGCAAATATCAGGCGAATGGCCTCGATTTCGGGGAAGTAATTTTGACGCGATAAGCAGACAGGATATTGAACTTGCCGCAAGCTGGCCTCAAGGCGGGCCCAAAGTGTTGTGGTCGATAGATGTCGGTGAAGGGCACGCGGGAGCGGCGATTATGGACGGGCGGGTGTTTTTGATCGACTATGACCGTGCGAACAAGCGCGATGTTATTCGCTGTTTGTCGCTGGCTGACGGCAACGACATCTGGCAGTATTCATATCCTGTCAAAGTAAAACGCAATCACGGCATGAGCCGAACGGTTCCTGCGGTTACGGAAAAATATATCGTGACGATCGGGCCGAAATGTCACGTTACCTGTCTGGATTCTGCGACAGGGGAATTTAAATGGATGCTCGATCTTGTTAAGGATTTTAATACTACGGTCCCGCCTTGGTATGCTGGCCAGTGTCCGATTATCGATGGTGATAAGGCGATAATAGCTCCAGGTGGTGACTCGCTGGTGATGGCGGTCGATTGTAATTCCGGGCAGATTATCTGGAAAAGCCCGAACCCTAAGGGTTGGAAGATGACGCATTCGTCAATTATGCCTGCTGAATTTATGGGTAAACGGATGTATGTTTATTGCGGCTCTCGCGGAGTAACTGGGATCAATGCTGAAGATGGAAATATTTTATGGCTCAGTGACTTGTGGAAGATCAAGATCGCTAATGTGCCTTCGCCGGTAGTTGTTGACGAGGGATTGTTTTTTCTTTCCGGCGGTTATAATTCCGGCGCTATGATACTGAAGTTAAGCAGTGACGGTCAAGCAATAGTAGCTGATAGTGTTTTTAAACTTGCGCCGGAAGTTTTCGGTTCGCCGCAACATACGCCGGTTTTTTATAAAGGGTTTATTTACGGCGTTCGCCCGGACGGACAACTGGCTTGTCTGGATATTGACGGTAATGTCAGATGGACAAGCTCAAGCGCTAACAAATTCGGCATAGGGCCATATATGGTAATCAACGACTTTTTATATGTTTGTGATAACGAGGGGCTGCTGAGTCTTATCAAAGCTACGCCGGAAAGTTTCCAAGTGCTTACTCAGGCAAAGGTGCTCGAAGGCCCTGATTCGTGGGGACCTATGGCGACGGCGGGCGGCAGGTTGATCGTCAGGGACCTCAATCGCATGGTCTGTCTTGATATAACCAGTGATGGTCTGTAGAATGGATGATTGAATATGAAGAAAAGTAAACTTGAGATTTTGATCGGTTTGATAATAGCTGCTGCTGTAGTTACCGCTATAGTTATCGTTGTGCGCTTCGATATAACCGGCGATAGGGGCAGCGGGCTCAGTAAGGATTTTGTCTATGATATAACCGATAAGCTGAAGATCGATCCGAATCTAATACTTTACACCCAGTCGGCTGAAGCTTTAAGTACCGGGTTTAGTAAGTCGATGGCTATTGCAACCGATTCGGCAGGAAATATTTATGTCACAGGTGAAAAGGGTGTTCGTGTTTTTGATATCAACGGTGATTTTCAAAAACAGATCGAACTCACCGGCAGTCCGCGATGCATTACAGTTGCCAAAGACGGGAAAATCTTTATAGGCATGAAAGATCATGTACAGGTTGTAGACGGGCAAGCCTGGCAGAGTTTGAATGCCGACGCGGTTTTGACCAGTATAGCAGTTTACAAAAATGATGTCTTCGTTGCTGATGCGGGCAACCGAATTGTTCTGCGATACGATACCGATGGCAAGTTGATCAATAGAATTGGAGAAAAGGATAAAGACAAAAATATCCCCGGCTTTGTGATACCAAGTCCATATTTCGATCTGGCGGTGGCAAGTGACGGGCTTTTAAGGGTTGTAAATCCCGGCAGGCACCGGATCGAAGCATATACTTTCGATGGCGATCTGGAATTCTGGTGGGGCAGTTACTCGGCGAATGTCGAAGGGTTTTGCGGCTGTTGTAATCCGGTTAATTTCGCCATTCTTAACGACGGCAGTTTCGTTACTTGTGAAAAAGGGTTGGTGCGGATAAAGGTTTACGATGCTGACGGAAAATTTGTTGGTGTTGTCGCTGGGCCCGAGCAGTTGATCCAAGACTGTAAGGCAAAGATATGTGAAGTCCCGGCATTGTGTCAGGTAGGCGGGTTCGATCTGGCAGTCGACATTCAACAGCGGATACTCGTACTGGATACGGTCAAAAATAAGATAAAAATATTTACGAAGAAAAAATGAAAACACCTGATAGACGTAATATATTAGCTGATCTTTTGCGATACTCTGCACTGGCAGTTGTTGGTTTTGTCACCGGGGCAGCTCTTATCAAAAGACGCAGATTACTTCGCGAAGGCAAATGTGTTAGCAAGGGGATATGCAGCGGATGTGATATTTACAAGGATTGCTCCTTGCCGCAGGCTTTATCGAGAAAAGATACTTTGTCGGAAAATCCAAATGCCAAGTAAAATTAACAGACGAAGCTTTTTGAAGAATTCTCTTTGGGGCGGCTGCCTAACAGCGATGGCGGCGGTAGCGGGTTTTTTTACAATTAAAAAACGTCATACAAATATGGTTTGGCAGCTCGATCCACATAAATGTATCGCTTGTGGTAACTGCGCTACGTATTGCGTGCTGGAGGAATCGGCGGTTAAGTGTGTGCACGCTTTTGCGATGTGTGGCTACTGCGATCTTTGCACGGGATTCTTCGAGCCGGAACCAAGAGCCCTGGATACCGGCGCAGAAAATCAGCTCTGCCCGACCGGTGCGATAAAACGAAGCTTTGTCGAGGACCCGTATTACGAATACACGATTGACGAAAAACTCTGTAGCGGTTGCGGTAAATGTGTTAAGGGCTGTGTCGCTTTCGGTAATGGCTCATTGTTCCTGCAGGTTCGCCATGATCGCTGTTTGAATTGTAACGAATGCTCGATTGCGGCCGCTTGTCCGTCACAGGCGTATAAACGAGTTCCAGTCGATCAGCCTTATATAATTAAAAAGATGGGACACGCTTGATGATACGCTCGGCTCGAATAATACTCTTTATAGCTGTCTCTCTTATTTGCTGCAGCGTAGTCTCCGGCATCGAGCGGTTCCCGCCTCCGGATTTCGAAGAGAGCGATCACAAACTCCCGACCATTGACTCTATAACCGATGTAACCGCAAGAGGTATGGCTTACGAATATCTCGATGTTGCAGTATTGTTGATTGCTCTTTCGGTGAGTTCGTATCTTGTTTTGAAGAAGCGCTCAAGACGTGCGATCTTCTCCTTGATGATTTTTTCTCTTGTTTATTTCGGCTTCTACCGCAAGGGCTGTATATGTCCGATAGGAGCGATCCAAAATCTTGTATTATCTATCTTCGATAGTAATTACGTGATTCCTATAACAGCGGTCGCTTTTTTTGTATTGCCGTTAGTTTTCACTTTGTTTTTCGGCAGAACTTTCTGCGCTGCTGTCTGTCCGCTCGGCGCGATCCAGGATATAGTTTTGATGCGAGCGGTTTCTGTTCCGAAGTGGCTCGAAAGTTCTCTGCGGTTATTCGCTTATCTTTACCTTGCCTCTGCGGTACTTTTCGCAGCTACCGGCAGCGCGTTTATTATATGCAGGTACGACCCGTTCATTTCCTTTTTCCGGATTACGGGGCATTTGGATATTTTGATACTCGGTGCCTGTTTTTTGGTTGTGGGTATGTTCATCGGTCGGCCTTACTGTAGGTTTCTTTGTCCGTACAGTATTATTCTGCGGCAGTTTTCCCGCCTGTCGAAATTCAAAGCGACTATCACGCCCGATGAATGTATCAAGTGCAGGTTGTGTGAAGACGCTTGTCCTTTCGGTGCTATCGACACGCCTACGGTAGAGTGGCCGGCAGCAAGTTATAGAAGAAGTAAAAGGGTATTAGGTTTATTGATAGCCGCCCTGCCAATATTGGTAGTTGCTGGAGCCTGGGCAGGTTCTGCTGTCAGCTCTTCATGGTCCAGAGCTAATGTCACCGTCAGGCTCGCCGAGCGCATCTACCAGGAAAATCAAGGCATGGCAACTGAAACCACCGACGCAAGTAACGCGTTTCGCGCGACAGGACAGTCGACCCGCGAGCTTTACGACCAGGCGGATGCGATAAGAAATAAATTTGATTACGGAGCCCGCTTACTTGGAGCCTTTATTGGTTTAATCGCGGGGTTGAAACTTATTAGGCCATCTATCAGGAAAAAGAGAACGGACTTCGAGGCTAACAGGGCCGGGTGTGTATCCTGTGGTCGATGCTATGAATTTTGCCCCAGGGAGCATGTCAGATTAGAAAAATTAAAAGGTAAAATATGATGACAGAAAGCAATGACAGCAAAAGAATCGCTCTGTATGAGGCAGTGAAGATGACCGCTTTTATAGCAGGGTTGTTTAGTTTGATCGTTGTTGGTGTGTTGGTCGTTAGTTTCCTTGAGGTAAAACTGATCGAGCCTATACGCACAGAAAAGCTCGAACTGTTGAAGATAAAACTTCTCGATGAGCCAGGCAACGAGCAGATGCTTTCTGATATTCGCCAGCTTGATCTAAAGATAAGAAACGAAAGAGTTGGCCGAAACAGTTTTTCGCGAAGTGGATACTTACTTTTGCTCGCTGGTATCGCGGTGTTTTTGATATCTGTAAAATCGGCGATGGTGCTTAAAAAATCACTGCCGCACCCGGAGGTCGGCGGCGATCAACAGGCTGCGCAAATACGAAGTTCTAAGCTGGCACGTTTTGCCACTGTGATAGTTATGGTCGTATTGGCGGCTTGTGTTTTTTACTTCGCGGCTAAAAAGAAGGTAGACTTTGCCCAGGCGGTCGCTTCTTATCCGTCTGCCGAAGAGATAGCGAAAAACTGGCCGAGTTTTCGTGGGCCCAGTGGCAGTGGGGTGAGTGCATATACCAATATACCGGAAAAATGGGACGGCAAAACCTCAGAGGGCGTAAGTTGGAAGAGCCCTGTCGATCTGCCGGGGCACAATTCGCCGATCGTTTGGGGTGATAAAATTTTTGTGATCGGTGCTGACCGGAACAAACGCAGGGTTTATTGTTTCGACGCATTTACCGGCGAACTTCTGTGGAGCCGTGATGTTGAAGTTTCTCCTGCTAAAAAGTTTGAGGCTGAAGAGGATACCGGCTACGCTGCTCCTACCGCAGCTACCGATGGCAAAAGAATTTGCGCTATTTTTCCGGCAGGTGATATTGTCTGTTTTGATTTTGAGGGCAATCAGCTCTGGAGGAAGGATCTCGGCCTGCCCGATAGTATGTATGGCTATTCTTCTTCGCTGGCGGTATATCAGAATTTATTTATCGTTCAGTATGACCATGGGTATGTAGATGATAATAAATCGATGATGATAGCTTTGGACAGCTTTTCCGGTCAGATAGTCTGGCAGACTAAACGTCCTGTTTCGAGTTCCTGGACATCGCCGATAGTAGCTGACGTTAATGGCATGAGCCAGTTGATAACCTGCGGCGATCCGTGGGTAATAGCTTACGACCCGGCTAACGGCAGGCAGCTTTGGCGAGCCGATTGCCTTGGTACCGATGTAGCGCCGTCGCCGATCTATGCGGGAGGGTTTATTTTTGCGATTCAACCTTATGGCGAAATGTTCGCAATAAAGCCGGACGGCTCCGGCGATGTTACGAATACTCATATCGCATGGAAAGCCAACGACAGCGGCCCGGATATTTGTTCGCCGGTGAGTGATGGCGAATTTATTTTCGCATTGCAAACCCAGGGCGATCTGACCTGTTACAAGGTTAGTGATGGTACTAAGCTGTGGGAGAAAGATTTGGAGACGAGTCTTACAGCTTCGCCGAGCATTGTTGGCGACCGCTTGTACCTTTTAAGTGAAAAGGGCGTTATGTTCATTGCCGATATCGCAGGTGAGTATAAGCAGGTGGGTAAAAATGAAATGGGTGAAAAATGCTATGCAACGCCTGCCTTTGTCGATGGCAGAATTTATATTAGAACAACCAAAAACCTCTATTGTATTGGTAAAAGTAACTGATGGATGAGCTGGACTTGACATTTGTGGATGAGGCAATTGCCAGGCACGGCAGCGGCAAAGAAAAGGTGATCGAGATCGCCCAGGCATTGCAGCAGCACTACGGATTTTTGCCGCAGGAGGCTCTTGAGCGAGTCTGCGAATTGACCGATATCACGCCCGCTTCGATCGTTGGGGTGACAACTTTCTACAATCAGTTTCGCCATCGACCGGCTGGCAGACACACGATAAAAATCTGCATCGGAACAGCCTGTCATGTCAAAGGCGCTAGCGGGGTTTATGACGCCTTTAAAAGGTACCTGGATATCGCAGACGACGATGACACCGACGCCGAGGGACTGTTCACTCTTGAAAAGGTGGCGTGCCTTGGCTGTTGTACCTTAGCGCCAGCGGTTCAGATCGGGCCGGTGACTTACGGACATCTCACCGCTGATACGATTTCGACCGTCCTGAACGATTATCTCGAATATGTAAAATCCAGCGATGCTAAAACAAAGACAGATATTGAAACTAAGGGAGCTGATGACAGCTATGGCGAAATTCGGATTGGACTTGGTTCCTGCTGCGTAGCTCGCGGAAGCGGTAAACTTGAACAGGCTATTTTAGAGGCCATCGAACAGACACATATCAAGGCGGTAATAAAACGTGTTGGTTGCGTCGGTATGTGTTATCAGACGCCATTACTCGAAGTTGTTACGCCTGACAAAACCTCTCATCTTTATAACAGGGTCGAGCCGAAAGACGCCAAAGCTATTTTGCTCAGACATTTCAAAATGCCGACAATTGCGAAAAGGATTTCCAATGCTATTTCCGTATCGCTTGACAAAATTCTTACCGATTCTTTAGCCCAGGCGGTGACACGATACCCTGTGAATGTAAGAGAGCCCCAGGTAGCTGATTTCCTGGACAGGCAAAAACACATCACTACTGAACATTGCGGCTGTATCGATCCGGTGGATATCGATGAATACATAGCGGGCGGCGGTTTCGATAGCTTGCGAAAAGCAGTTAACCAAATGAGCGCCGAAGATGTTATCGACCATATCTGTCGAAGCGGGCTTCGCGGCAGAGGCGGAGCTGGTTTTCCAACTCATTTCAAGTGGACCTCGGTTTATCAAAACACTGCCAGGCAAAAATACGTTATCTGTAACGGCGACGAGGGCGACCCCGGTGCTTTTATGGATCGGATGCTGATGGAGTCTTACCCGTATCGAATTATCGAAGGGGTAACGATAGCTGCTTTAGTACTCGGTGCGACCCGCGGCAGATTCTATATTCGTTCGGAATATCCGCTTGCCTTTGCGCGAATGACTCAGGCTTTGGAGAACTGTCGCCAGCGTGGTTTGCTCGGTGACAACATAGCTCAAAGCGGTTTGTCACTTGACTTGAAGATAGTCGCGGGAGCGGGCGCTTTTGTATGCGGCGAGGAGACCGCTCTTATCGCCAGCATTGAGGGCAGGCGGGGTATGCCGAGATTAAGGCCGCCGTATCCTGCGGAAAAAGGACTTTGGGGAGAGCCCACACTTATCAATAACGTCGAGACTTTCGCATCGGTGCCCTGGATATTGAGTAACGGCCCGAATGCTTTTGCTGATTTGGGGACAGATGCCAGTAAGGGAACCAAAGTTTTCGCGTTAGCCGGCAAAGTTGCGCGTGGCGGACTTATCGAAGTGCCGATGGGGATATCTATAAAGCAGATCGTCGAGGATATTGGAGGCGGGGTTGGTGACGATAGAAAATTTAAAGCTGTCCAGATCGGCGGCCCTTCCGGCGGATGCGTGCCTGCGGAACTTTCCGATATATCCATCGATTATGAATCGCTAACCAAGGCAGGCGCTATCATGGGTTCGGGTGGACTGGTTGTGCTCGATGACACCGATTGCATGGTCGATATCGCAAGGTATTTTCTCGAATTCACGCAGGATCAGTCCTGCGGCAGGTGTACGTTCTGTCGCATAGGGACGCGAAGGATGCTTGATATTCTTGAAAGGCTCTGCGGCGGTGACGGCAAAGACGGTGATATCGAAAAACTCGAGGCACTGGCGCACATGGTGAAAAAGGCGAGCCTTTGCGGGCTGGGTAAGACGGCACCAAATCCGGTGCTTTCGACGATCAAATATTTCCGCGATGAGTACGAGGCTCATATCGCAAAAAAATGCCCGGTCGGTAAATGTAAGGCTCTGATAACATATTCGGTTACCGATGACTGTATCGGCTGCACTCTTTGCGCCCAGCACTGCCCGGTCGATGCTATCGAGATGACCCCTTATGAGAAACATGAAATAGATATTGAAAAATGTATTCGCTGTAATACGTGTAAAGATATATGTCCTTCCGATGCGATCAAGGTTGAATGATATGGCTAAGTTGACAATTGATAACCGCACAGTGACAGTCGAGGATGGCGCAACCATTTTAGACGCTGCTGAAAAGCTCGGGATCAATATCCCTACGATGTGTTTTCTAAAGGGTTATAAGGCTTCGAGTAGTTGTATGGTATGCGTAGTAAAAGTCGCCGGGCTGCAGTCACTTGTACCAGCCTGCGCCGCTATCGCCGAAGATGGTATGCAGATCGATACCTGTAGTGACGAGGTCAGGGAAGCAAGAAAGGTTGCACTGGAGCTTTTGCTGAGCGATCATCTTGGTGACTGCATGGGGCCATGCCAGGTTATCTGCCCGGCTGGTATGGATATACCGCTGATGATCAGGCAGATAAAGGCTGGTAAATTACAAGAAGCTATTGTTACAGTAAAGCGCAATATCCCTCTGCCGGCGGTACTTGGCAGGATATGCCCAGCGCCGTGTGAGAATGGATGCAGACGAGCGAAATATGATAAGGCTGTTTCGATCTGTCTGCTAAAACGATACGTTGCTGATGTCGATCTCAAATCGAAGCAGCCATATCAGCCGAGGATTGAAACCCAAAAAGATAAGCGCATTGCTATAATCGGGGCAGGGCCTGCGGGGTTGTCGGCGGGTTATTATTTAGCTCAACTTGGATACGCATGCACTATCTATGACGAACACGAAAAGGCTGGCGGCATGCTGAGGTATAGCGACTGTTTGGAAAGAATTGGTGCTGACGTATTGGATAAAGAGATCGAATCGATCAGGCTTAATATTCAATTTCAGGGTGAAACGAAAATCGATATCACGGCATTTGAGAAACTGCGGCGTGAATTTGATGCGGTGTTTGTTGCTACAGGTGCCGATGGTGATCGCTTTGGATTTTCGGATTTTGAAAATGTATTTGCCGGCGGTGATGTGGTGCGTAAAAGAAAGCTCGCTGTTCGCTCGGTGGCTGATGGTAAGCAGGCGGCGGCTAAGATAGATAAGTTCTTAACTGGAAAAGAGATAAGTAGTGAGTTTAATAGTTGGCTGGGCAGGTTGCTTGATGGGGAGATCGATGTGTTTATGCAGTTGGTTGACATCGCGGCGCAAGTTGAGTCTGCTGATGGGTTTAGCGATGAACAAGCTAAGCAGGAATCGGGCAGATGTCTGCATTGCGATTGTCGAAAAGCGGATAATTGCAAATTGAGGGATCTAAGCGGTGAATATAAAGCTAAGGCTAACAGGTACTTAAGCCAAAGGGGAGTGTTTAAACAAGACATCCGGCATCGTGATATAATTTATGAGGTTGGTAAGTGTATCAAGTGCGGGCTTTGCGTTGAGATAACGGCGCAAGTTGAGGGTGAGCTTGGGGTTACGTTTATTGGTCGGGGGTTTGATGTTCGGGTGGGTGTTCCATTTGATAAAAATATAGCTGATGGGCTGCAAGTTCTTGCTGGGCAATGTGTTAAGAGCTGTCCTACGGGTGCGTTATCATTTAAAGATTAGTTTTTGGTTGATTTTTGGGGGTTGATTTTGTACGATTTTTGTGTAAATTTGTGTAAATATGACAGCTTTTTTGGGAGAAAAGTCACGAAAATGAAGAAAAAAAACAAAAAACGGACGGTTTTTGCGGCATTTTTGCTTATTGTTTTTCTTTGCGGCTTTGTGTCAGCTGCGGATTGGCCCAACTGGCGAGGGCCGAATTATAACGGAATATCGACCGAAAGTGACTGGGATCCATCCAAAATAACAGAGGGTGTAAGGCCGTTATGGAAGGCGTCACTTGGGATAGGTTTTTCAACGGTTTCGGTAAGTGACGGCAGAGTTTATGCGATGGGCAATACCGGCAGGAAAGGTACAGACAAAAGTAAACACAAAGATGTTATCTTCTGCTTCGATGCCGAAACGGGCAAAGAGATATGGAGGCACAGTTATCCCGTCAGCAATGGAAACCGAAGAATACCCCTTCCCCAATCCCTCCGCCGACCATAAAAGTTCAGGCCCATCCGCAGGCCCTCTCTTCAAAAGACCGCTCTCTGTCGATTTGTTATCACGAGCCGGCCCATGCCATTGAGGCCAGTCAACGCCGCCTGAATTCACTTCAGCTTTTTTTTTAACGTCAAGGCAAACCATATCACCTGCCGCGTTGCGGGCATATATCCTCCCGTTAGCCAGTACAGGAACACTCCAGCACCTTCCGGAAAGAATATTCGCCTGCGAGATCGGCTTGTAGCCGGCCGGTGAAGCCTCGGCGATAACAAGATTACCCTTTCCGCGAGCTACGCAGCAGGAACCAAGTCCAATC
>JBHPGW010000044.1:0-22444 GCA_042569785.1 Planctomycetota bacterium
GCCTTGTCCTCACGACGGCCTAAATGCGAACAGAAAATATTAAAATGCTCTAAAAACAACGTTTTGTGTTTTAGGATTACATGGCGTATTGCTTAAGCAACCGCCATTCGTGTCCGGTACTTTTTTTGGTCTTTCTCTTAGTCACAGGGTTGATTATAGATTCATTCTCAGGGCAGTTTTGATCTTCCAGTTTGGCTGTCCAAAGGGTGCGGCTCTTATCATGCTGTTTTTTAATTCTCGATGCGCAAAAAGCAACCGGCTTGTAGAGTAACTGATAGTCAGGCTTGGTTATTGTATGTTGAATTCTCTGATGAGGACTCTTTTTAGTTTCGGCTTTTCGTCCGGGAACAGTATTTCATTGAAAGCGTCGTGTATATCCAGGAGAATATGTTTCATGTCACTGTCATTTTCCATTTCGCCAAGAGTCAGGCTTTTTAGATAAATATTAAGCCAATTGACCAGAGCCGGTTTTTTCGTCTCAAAGAACGCTTCGGCTTTAAGCTGATCGAGTTCAGAGCTTACCTCTAATGTCAGACCTACGCGTACATATCGCATGGCACCAGGCTCGTCGGGATTGACGACAACAGATTCCAGACCATTGTAATACCATGTCCCTTCGGTATCTGCGATAGAATCGGCCTTATCGTTTTCTTGTGTTTTTTCCTGCTGTCCCGAAGCTTGGGGTTGCTGTTCAGATGTGCTCATAGCTGCTAATACCCGCCCGAGAACCAAACCCGAACCCGCAAAAACAATAACGACCACCGCTATCATTGCCCATGTCACGATACCGATCTTCGCGTCCTGGGCTTTCTGCTGGGGCTGACCTTTATTTTCCTGCTCGGCACCAGTGCCTTCTTCCTGTTCTTTTTTTTCTTCGGGCTCTGCCATTTCTATCTCTCTATCTCAATTTTTCGAGCAACTATCAACCAGTTCATTAGCCGAACGGCTTTAGTACGCTGTTACCATATCGGCGAATTATATCCTGCAAATAAGCTGAATTTCCCAATTTCTGCTTGGATTTTCAAATATTCTCAAATAAACAAAAGTACTGCTGAATGTTAATAAAAGCCGATATAAGAGCTAAATGGCCTTGACGGCTGTACCAGAAAAGTTTAATATCTGTCGAAGAAATTGTCGATATTGTGCCGGTTTTCTTTGAAGGGACTTAAACGCTTGTCAGTCAAGGGCTTAGTTAACACAGGAAATGGATATTCGTTTTAAAATAGCGGTCATTTGTGTTGGGGCGGTACTTTTAGTCTGCGGTTGCGCCGAACCTGGGCGCCGAGCAGAGGAAATTGAAAAAGTTTTAACCGCACCAACTACCGCCAAACTGGGAACTACGATCGGGGACTTAATTGAAGTTTTTTCGACTGATACGATCCCAGTTGAAGGGTATTCGCTGGTGGGCGAACTGGCCGGTACCGGCTCATCGCAATGTCCCCCGAAACTGCGACAATATCTTAAGCAGTATATCCAGAAGCAGGTAGCAGGCGACAAGACTGATGCTGATTCTTTGATCAACAGTATGGATACAGCGGTAGTAATCGTCCAGGGTCACATGCCGACGGCAGCTTCGCGTAATCAGTATTTCGATCTTCGAGTACGTGCTCTCGAGCAGACTCAGACCAGGTCTTTAGCGGGCGGATGGCTTTACGGCGCCGATCTTCGAGCGAGCTTCGGCTTAGGTGCCAAAGTTCTTGCCAAGGGGCAGGGCGGGATATTTATGGATATTCTCGAAGGTGAGGTTGAAAACCCGCGAAGCGGTTATATCCTTGCCGGCGGGCGTGTACTCGATGAATACATGGTAAAGTTAACACTTCGCAGGCCGGATTTTCAAACCGGAGCTTTGATCCGTGACCGTATCAACGGACGATTCTTCGACAATCCGGCCATGGCGATCAGCGATTCGGTTTTGAAACTTGAGATCCCAGCTGGTTACAAGGACGATAAGGACCGTTTCCTGGCGGTGGTTAAAGCTATGTATATGCGGGAGACGCCTAAACTTATACAGCAAAGGATAACGAGCTTCATTCGTAAGTTAGCAGGCCAAAAAGATCAAAGATACGCCAGTGAGATCGCTCTGGAAGCTATCGGCAACAAGTCTTTACCCAAGCTTTCGATATTGCTGAAGTTTTCCGATGAGGAAATTCGTTTTCGAGCTGCGAGATGTATGCTGCGTCTTGGCAGTGACGACGGCCTTGATACTCTGCGTGAAATAGCCAGAGATAATTCGTCGGTTTATCGGATCGAGGCATTAGAAGCGATTGCTACAGCAGGTACACGTAAAGATGCTTCGGCGATATCGCGCAGGCTTCTTCGTGATAGTGAGTTTAAAATTCGTCTGGCAGCATACGAGCAATTGCAAAAGCTGCAGGATTCGATAATAACACAAAAGCTTATAGCCCGCAGTTTCTATCTCGATAAAGTCGCTCAGGACAGCGGCAAAGCTGTTTATGTTTATCGCAGCGGCGTTCCAAGGATCGTGTTGTTCGGCTCGCCGATATACTGTAGAAAAGACGCTTTTGTAAAGTCCAGAGACGGGACTATAACAATTAATGCCATAGCAGATGCTAAAGAGGTGGTGCTGATCCGCGAAATACCGGGCAAGAGTCCAATTCGTCTGAAAAGTTCTTTAGAACTTGGCGACATAATAGAGACACTCTGCGGTGAGCCTGCACCGAAAAAGAATAAAGAACGTAGAGGACTGGGTGTTCCATACTATCAAGTGATCGCGATTTTGCGGCAGATGTCTGAAAAAGGCGCGATCCAGGCACAGTTCCACGCCGGGCCACTACCGGAAATAAGTCTCAAGAAGTGAGGCGGCATCGACCGATAATAAAAAGTGTCACTTTTTTTATCGGACAATGATTAAGACGTTAAAAACATGGCCAAAAATGATTAGCAAGGGTGAGCAATGAGACTTGAAAGAATTATACTTAACGGCTTTAAAAGTTTTGCCGACAAAACGGAATTTACTTTTGAGCATCCCATAACAGCGATTGTCGGTCCTAACGGCTGCGGTAAGAGTAATGTCGTCGATGCTATTAAGTGGGTACTTGGCGAACAAAGCGTCAAGAGCCTTCGCAGTGGTCATATGGCTGATGTGATATTCAGCGGCTCCAGCAGCAGAAAAGCCATGGGCTCTGCCCAGGTGAGCCTTATCTTCGCGAACACTTCAGGCAAACTGGCGATAGAAGCTGATGAAGTTCAAATCTCTCGGCGTTTGTACCGAAGCGGTGACAGTGAGTATCTGATAAACAACAAGGTTTGCAGGCTAAGGGACATTAAAGAAATGTTCATGGATACCGGTGTCGGTGCCAAGGCGTACTCGATCATCGAGCAGGGCCAGGTCGAACAGTTACTGAATTCATCGAAATCTGACCGACGAGCGATATTCGAAGAGGCCGCTGGGATAAGCAAATATAAGGCACATAAGAAAGAGGCGACCCGCAAACTCAAACGAACCGAGCAAAATCTGCTCAGGCTGGCAGACATTTTAGGCGAAGTTCAAAAACAGCTTAGAAGCGTCAAACTTCAGGCCGGAAAAGCGAGGAATTATCTAAAATACTCCGAGAGGCTCAAGGAACTGCAGCTCAACTATTCGCTGGTCGAATTTCATAAGATCACTACTTCTACCATGAAAAAAACCGACACTCTCAATAAAACCCAGGAGCAGTTCGCAGCCGTCGCGGCGGAAGTTTCTAAAAACGACGCGCTGATGAGCGAACTGGGGCAGAAAATAATCGAGACAGAAAACGCTATAAATCAGGCGGACAATTCGCTGGTTTCGGTCAAGAGCAATATCGAGCAGCAAATGCAGCGGATAGAGTTTTTGCAGAGCAGAAACGAAGAGCTGGCCGGCAGAAAGAATAGTGCCGGCGAACGTATTGAAAAGCTGCGAGAGCAGAAAGGTCAGTTCATCCGTGACCTTGAACAATATCAAGAGGAACTTACCAGCAGTGAAAAAGCACTTGACCAAAAGAGCGGGGTTGTCACCGAACTTGAAAAACAGATACAGCAGATAAACACTGAATGTGATTCGCTTGATACTGACCTCGAAGACGAAAAGTCAGGGATCATCGATATAGTCAGGCATACGGCTCAGCTTCATAACGAGCTTCAGAGCATAACAGTTTATCGCAATAATCTTTCCAGCCAGAAAGATCGTTTGTCCGGCCGAGCGCAAACCGCTAAGGCTGAACTGGAAAACCTGCTGACGGAAAAGGCACAATACCAGGCACGCAGCAACGATATTGAAAAAGTTCTCAGCGAGCTTGAGCAGAATCTTAATTCAAAACGCAGTAAATCGAAGCAACTAAGCGAACAGATCGCCGAGCAGAATAAACAGTTATCGCAGTTCAAAGAATCACGCAGCGCTTTAAGCAGTGAACTGACGATACTCAAGGACATGGAGGCTCGGCGAGAGGGACTCGGCGATACGGCAAAAACCATCCTCGCAAATAGTTCGACAGGAACGAGTTTTGATTATGTCCAGGGGCTCTTGGCAGAAGTGATAGCAACAGATGTTGAATACGCAACGGCAGTTGAAGCGGCACTTGCCGGTAAAACCGACGCACTTCTCGTCAGCAGTACTGACAGGCTGCTAAATGACAAAGAGGCGATCGAAAGGCTTGAAGGAAGAGTCAATTTTATCTGCGCAGATAAGAGCGGCCCTTTTGTCGATACAAACGATATGTCGAATTACTCTTCTGTAAAGGGCAGGCTGGTTGAATTTGTAAAATACGACAGCAAATACGCTTCTGTTGTCTGGAAGCTGCTCGGAAAAACGCTTCTGATCGATTCGGTGGATTCGGCGAAACAGTTGCTAAAGACTTTTGGCGGTGAATATCAATTTGTCACTCTCAGCGGCCAGTTCATAAACGCAGACGGTATGGTAAAACTCGGGCCTTTAGGCAAAGCCGCCGGGTTGATCTCGCGAAAGTCTAGGCTGCGCCAACTTCAGCAGACCATTGATAATGTTACTGAGCAGATCGCTGTAACCCAGACGCATCTCGACAGGAACAATCATACTGTTGAACATCTGGAAAAACTTTGTAAAGACCTTCGAACTGCTACTTACGAAGCCAACACCGAAAAGATGCAGGTTGGCTCGAAAATAAATATCCTGGAAGAAAACATCAAACGTCTAAGCCAGGAGCAGCCTTTGTTAGCCAGCGAGATCGGTCTGCTCGAAGAACAGATAGCCCAATCGGTTCAGACCGAGTACAACTCGAAACAAAAGCTCGAAGAACTCGAAACAGTCAACAATGAGCGTTCTGCCCGCATTGAAGAACTTGAGAAAAGATACACAGAGCAAAAACAACTCCAGCAAACGCGGTCCGCTCAACTTACCGATTTGAAAGTTTCGCTTGGGCAGGTGGCTGAACAGAGCAAAGCTCTCAAGCAGACGATAGCGAGCCTGCAAACCCAGACCCAAGCCAATGAAAACGCTATGGATGTGGCCCGGCAGGAATCACAAACATCCATGGAGCAAATTCAACAGACCGAAAGAGAGATTCTAAGCTCCGAGGCTAAGGTCTCAGAATTATACGTGGAAAAAGAAAAAAGGCAGGACGACAGTAAAGCCCTGCATCAGGAAATAGAGACCCTGATCCAAAACCAAAAACGGACCGAACAGCTGATCCGCGACAAACGCTCAGAGCAAAGCGAGGTAGACCAGAAGATAAACCAACTCAAGATCGAACTTGGACAGTTAGAGGTCAAAGAGCAGGACCTGCTCGAACGAGTTCGTGATGAGCTACAGATCGAACTGGCACAGGCTTATGAAAACTATACCGAAAGCGATGTCGACTGGGAAGCGATAAAAAATGAGATAAGCGAGCTTCGGGGCAGGATCGAACGGTTAGGAAATGTTAACGTCGACGCGATCGTTGAGCAGGAAGAGCTTGAAACACGTAATGAGTTTTTATCCACACAGGTCGATGACCTTAATAAGAGTAAGGGACAACTCCAGCATTTGATAATGCGTCTTAACAAGAAGAGCAGGGAGAAGTTCAGGCAGACTTTCGAAGAGATCCGGGAGCACTTCCAGCAGATTTTCCGTAAGCTGTTCGGCGGAGGCAAGGCCGATATCATCCTCGAGGACGCCGAAGATATTCTCGAGGCAGGCATAGAGATAATAGCCCGCCCGCCAGGCAAAGAGACAAGAAGTATCTCTCTGCTTAGCGGCGGAGAGAAAACGATGACGGCTATCGCATTGCTGTTTTCAGTTTTCAAGACCAAGCCGTCACCATTCTGTCTGCTCGATGAGGTCGACGCCGCACTTGATGAGGCCAATAACGAACGTTTCAATATGATCATCCGTGAGTTCCAGAAAAACTCCCAGTTTATAATCATCACGCACGCCAAACGCACGATGAGTATCGCCGATGTACTTTACGGTATAACGATGCAAACCCGCGGCGTCAGCAAGAAGATAAGCGTCCGGTTCGATAAGTTTGGAGAAGTTGAGCCCGAACCGGAATCAGCACCTGCGGTTGCGTAAGTCAGTCGCTCGCGGCCCGTAGTTATTATCTGGCTTTGAGCAGCATATCAGCGGTGAGTCGTTTTCCATTTGGTTGTATAGCGGTAACCTGTAGGATCGAGGCCTGAATATCTTTTGATTCCAGCGGCAGCTGAAATTGATACGCCCTTAAGAAATCCTGCCAGTAGTTATTGTTTTGGGCCGAATCTGTCAGGTCAATATCGCCCCAGATGGTAATCCTTCTGCCTTCGCGTTTTGCCGATCGCGGTTGATAGTGATACAACTCAAAACGAAAAACCGCGGGTGCTTTTATGTGTGAGCCAAAACTATCCTGCAGGGATAAGAAGACTTGTAACTGGTAATCGTCATCAGAGCCTGCAAATTCTGTCAATGGCATGATGTCGATTTTAACCGGCAGATACTGGTTATAGACAGAAACGTCTTTAGCGGGCATGCCTGATTCAGCATTGCTCGGCACTGTTTCGCAGCCCGAAGTAAAAACCAAAGGCAAAGCGAAAATAACCATCATCATATAAACGCAAAGTGAACTCGTGCTTCTAAATTTCGCATTTTGAATTGTCATTTTAATTTTTTATTTTTAAATTTTAACTTTTATTTACAGGTCGTCGTCAAGAATATGTCCAAGACGCCTCTTTTTGGTTCTCAGGTAATCGATATTGTGCTTACCGGGTTGTACTTTTAATGATATCTGCTCGACAACCTCTATGCCGTAAACTTCGAGTCGGCTTACTTTCTTTGGGTTGTTTGTCAAAATTCTAACCTTTTTCAGTCCCAGGTCCCGGCAAATTTGTGCACCGATCCCGTAATCGCGCTTGTCCGCGCTAAAGCCTAACTTTATATTAGCATCGACCGTATCGAGTCCCTGTTCCTGGAGTTTGTACGCCCTCAGCTTATTTGCCAGGCCGATCCCCCTGCCTTCCTGTCGCAGGTAGATCAGGGCGCCTTTACCAACCTCTTCTATCATCTTCATCGCTGTGACTAACTGTTCGCCGCACTCACATCTTTGCGAATGAAACAGATCGCCGGTCATACATTCCGAATGTACTCGAACCAGTACCGCTTCTCCATGCTGTATCGGTATCCCGTCTTCACCAAGATCGCCCACACCACCCTTACACAGAGCCAGATGCGGCTCATCAGAAGTTATATTCTCGTAGCCGATCAATTTGAATTCGCCGTAATCGGTCGGCAGATACACAGTTTCAACCCTGGCGATCTGGCTTTCTCGCTGGAGACGGTACTCAATCAGTTTTGCGATTGAAGCGATCTTGAGGCCGTGCTTTTCACAGAATTTAAGCAACTGGGGCACTCTTGCCATCGACCCGTCTTCGTCCATAATTTCGCAAATGACGCTTGCAGGCTTAAGCCTTGCCAACCTCATCAAGTCGATCGAGCCTTCTGTCTGCCCTGCACGAATCAGTACGCCGCCCTTTTTCCCGCGCAGAGGAAAAATATGCCCCGGCCGTGCCAGATCGGCGGCTTTTGCGCTATCGGCTATCGCGACCTGGATCGTCCTTGCCCTGTCGGCGGCGCTTATGCCGGTAGTTATACCATCTGCCGCATCGATACTAACGGTAAAAGCGGTACCAAACGCAGCGGTATTTTCCATTGTTTGAGGATAAAGCCCGAGCTCGTCACATTTCTCAGCCGTCAAAGGCAGGCAGATAAGCCCCCTGCCAAACGTTGCCATAAAGTTAATGATCTCAGGTGTTACCTTTTCGGCGGCGCAAACCAGATCCCCTTCGTTCTCACGGTCCTCATCGTCGACGAGAACTATCATTTTGCCATCTTTCAGGTCCTGCAGTACTTCTGGTATTTCACTAAATTGCATATTTTCTCTTTATTATTTACTGATGTTTAGGTTCAAGGCTCTTTTCATGGTCATCAATATAACGACTTCCGTTGCGAATGTAAATAAGTGTTGCTAAAATAGCTATCCCCGCTGCTGACCACCATAGTACTCGCAGTACCCATATCCAGCCCGGTATAACGCTGGAGATTTCCGGAGCCAGCAGAATAGCCGCCACCATCGACGTCTGCAATAAAGTGGCAATTTTGCCAATACCAGCCGGTACAATGCGAACCTCTGATGTGATGAAATAAACTATTATAAAGCCTATCAGCAGGAACAAGTCTTTACCTATTACCAATACAACGACGGTTGGGGGCAGTTTGAACCCTGGAATATGTGAACGCTGTGAAGCTAACAGCAGGCAGGCACAGGTCATAAGCAGCTTATCCGCCAGAGGGTCGAGGAATGAACCCAGACGCGTAACCTGCCCCTTACTGCGAGCCAGATACCCGTCAAGTACGTCGCTGGCGGCCATTATAAAGAAAATCCCGATCGAGCTGAAACGAAGAACGTTACGCGTAAACTCGGTGAGTAAGGAATCGTTTATTTTGAGCATACAACTGACAAAAGGTATAAGCAGTAATATGCGAAAAACCGTAACACGATTAGCCCAATTCAATAACATGATTCAACCCCTGTCACTTAACACCACTAAAGACTTCTTCCGCCATCAATATTTAGCACCTGCCCTGTAATGTAATCGTTTTCAAGCAAAAAGATCATCGGCTCTGTAATCTCCGCCGGCGCAGCGAGCCGCCCGGCAGGAATTTTCTTAAGCTGACCCGCCTTATCCGAATCGTCAAAATCCCCCGGCCAGTTTACTATCCCCGGCGCGATCGCATTGACACAAATACCCGGAGCAAGCTCTTTGGCAAGGGCTTTGGTAGCACCGACCAATCCTGCTTTGGAGCAGCAGTAAAGAGCATAATTCGCCCAGGGCTTTTGAGCTGCGATGTCGACGATATTAATTATCTTAGCAATAGGCGTTTGGGTTTCGCCAAACTTTTCCCTTACCGTTTTTACAAACGCCTGACTGACCATGATCGGAGCCGTCAGATTCAAATCCAAAACCTTTTGAGCCTGTTCAAATGTTATATCCTCAAGTGAAGTTTTATTAAAAACCGCCGCCGAATTTATCAGTATTCGCGGCGTACCCAACTGCCCAGCCTGAGCAAACAACCGCTCTACCCCCTCGACACAGCTCAAATCACCCTGAACCGCAATCGCCTCCCCCCCAATCTCTTCAACGATTTCCCCCGCAAGCTGCTCGTTACTGTTATAGTGACAAACACAGTTACAACCAGCAACTGCCAGAGCCTTGGCAATAGCCGACCCCAACTGACCCGTCGAGCCGGTAATAATAGCTGTCAAACCTTTTAGTTCCATTAGCAGATATAGTAAATCACGAAATCAGATTTTGCAACAGAATATTACTTGCGGCAAACTGATTCTCAAGTACAATCTACATAGTTTTTTGCATTCTACCTCCCAAAAAAGCCCTGAGCGCAAGCGACGGGAAAAGCGACGGGTAATTTAAGGCGAATAATATGATAAGTAAGATCAGTTTAGTCTATTACGATCTTGCGATCCTGCTCGATGCCGGTATGCCATTGATAAGGTCACTGGAGACGGTCGAAGCCGGCGTCAGAGGGAAACTCGGCAAGGCGTTTTCCGGATTGGTCGCCGGCGTTTCACAGGCTAAGACCCTGCCGGAAACGATGGCTCAATACCCTGCTGTATTTAAGCCATTGGATGTGGCGATCGTCCAGGCCGCCGACACCTCCGGGAATCTGCCGGCTTCGTTCAAGATGCTCTCGAATTGGTATCAGCTTACCAATCGCCTGGCCAATAAGATTTTTTCCGGCATGCTGCTTCCGATAGTGGTGATCAATATTGCTGCCTTCGTATCGCCATTGCCTGCGTTCATTCTTGGCAGGATCGGCACAACCGGTTACCTCATAGATGTGATCAGAACGCTGGCGATTCTTTATGTACCGCTCTCTGTTATTTTGGGGATTATTTTTCTAACGCCCAAGACAGGCCCGCTTCGATTACTGCTCGATCGTTTAGTGCTATGGGTACCATTATTGAGAAAGGCGATTCGAGAACTGGCTATCGGCAGATACTGCCGCGGATTCGGTATGCTTTATAAAGCCGGCGTACCTATAACCATCTGCACCGAAAAAGCCGCTGACCTTACAGGCAACGCAGTGATAGGCAGTTTTTTCAAAGGCGGCGCAGTCGCTGCCAAAGCCGGCTCACCGGCCAGCGAAGGATTCTCAAATCAGCTCGACTCCAAATTTTTGCAGTTGTGGCGAGTCGGTGAAGAGAGCGGCGAACTGGATAAAGTGATAGAAAAGTTGGGCGACGCCGCGACCGATAGAGCTGAATTTCTCTTCCAACAACTGGCTACCTGGCTGCCACGACTGGCTTACTTTTTAGTCTGTATTATAATTATTATGAAGATATTCGGGGCCGCTGCTTATAGATAACTGTCGAACTTAACACTTGATGGACGCAGGCGTTTCTGTATAATCGGCTTGCGAAAACAACATTAGAAAGTAAAGGCTAACCAAGGTGACTAAACTTAGTGTCAATTTAAATAAGATCGCGCTGCTTCGCAATCAGCGTGATATCGGTATACCAAGTGTCATAGAAGCTGCCCGAACGGTAATAAAAGCCGGCGCCTATGGCATTACGGTCCATCCACGACCCGACGAAAGGCACATCAGATACTCCGACATCTACGAGTTAGCTGATATGCTAACCGTCGAGTTCAATATCGAGGGCAATCCTTTTACCGGCAAATTCATGGACATCGTAAAAGAAGTAAAACCCGCCCAGGCGACGCTCGTCCCCGATTCTCCCGACGCAAGCACCTCCGATCATGGCTGGGACCTGCAAAAAGACGGCGACAGACTTGTACCGATCATCAAAGAATTAAACGATAACGGTATTCGAGTCAGCCTGTTCATGGACGCGGAAACCGCACCCATGCAAACCGCCAAAAAAATAGGCGCAGACCGAGTCGAACTATACACCGAACCCTACGCGACTGCCTTTAGAACACAACAAAAATTCGACCAAACTCTTGAGCAATATGTCGAAGCTGGCAAAGCCGCAACTGACGCGGGGTTAGGCCTAAACGCAGGTCACGACCTCAACCTGAAAAACTTAGCTAAGTTCTGCAACGCGGTACCAGGCGTACTCGAAGTATCCATAGGTCACGCACTAATAGCAGAAGCCCTCGACATGGGCCTGAAAAAAACAGTAACAGAATACATAAAAATATTAAGCTGAAAATATTAACCACGAATTTACACGAATTAGCACGAATAAAAAATAAAAACTAAAAAAGCCCGGAGCGCAAGCGACGGGACCGAAAAAAGGAGAATAAAAAATGTTTACAGGTGCGATGGTTGCTTTGGTTACACCTTTTCAGGATGGCGAAATTGATTTTCAAACACTCGACGAACTTATCGAGTTTCAGATAGAAAACGGCATTGACGCGATAGTTCCGGTAGGCACTACAGGCGAATCGCCGACGCTAAGCCATGACGAACAAAAACAGGTCATCGAACGAGTAGTAAAAACCGTCGCGGGCCAGGTACCCGTTATCGCAGGTGCAGGCTCAAACGCAACCGCCGAAGCTATCGGCCTAACCAACTTCGCCAAAAATATCGGCGCAGACGCAACACTACAAGTCTGCCCATACTACAACAAACCAACCCAACAAGGCTTCTACCAGCACTTCAAAGCGATAGCAGAAGAAGTTGATCTGCCTATAGTGCTCTATAACATTCCCGGCAGATGCGGCGGAACAGGCCTAACCTCACAAACCGTAGCCGAATTGGCACAACTCGAAAACATCGTCGCCATAAAAGAAGCCACCGGCCGACTCGACATGGCAAGCGAGATAGCAACAAGCTGCGACATAACAATAATCTCCGGCGACGACTCACTAACCCTGCCAATAGCCTCAGTAGGCGGCAAAGGCGTTATCAGCGTAGTCGCCAACATAGTCCCAGCCGACGTAAAAGCAATGACCGACCTGATCTTAGCTGGCGATTTCATCTCAGCCAAAAAATGGCACGACAAACTCTTCGCCCTAAGCAAAAACCTGCTGGGCCTATCAACCAACCCAATCCCAATCAAAGCCGCTATGGCAATCCTCAAAATGTCCTCAGAAGAACTACGCCTACCAATGACCCCCTTAGAAGATGCCCAAAGAGACACCCTGATCGTCACTTTAAAAGAATATGGCCTGCTCAATTAGTTTTGCATAGTTGAGTTTGCCAAAGGGACAAGTTTTTGACTTTTTTCTTTACTGTCTGTCCCCAATTGGCCATAATAACGCACAATGAAAAAGTCATTAGCACATTTGCCGCCTCGTAAGATCGAAGAGATCGAACATATTGCCCGTATCATCCGCAAAGAGAGCAAATATGCCGAAATGATAATCCTCTTCGGCTCGTTCGCACGCGGAGACTGGGTAGAAGATGTTTACGTCGAAGACAATACCACCTACGAGTACAGGTCAGATTACGACATACTCGTCATAACCGATTTACGTAAGATGGCCGACAAGTACAGCGTTTGGGACGAGATCGCAAGAAAAGCAGGCCGACTCCCGATAAGGAATCATGTCACAATTATCGCCCACGAGATCGAATACGTAAACGCACAACTGGCCAAAAGCCAATACTTCTTCAGCGATATAATAAAAGAAGGAATAATGCTTTACGACTCCGGCAAACTAAAACTGGCTCAGTCCCGCGAGTGCGACACAAAACAAAGAGCAATAAACGCAAAAGAAGGCTTCGAACAATGGTTCCAAAACGCGGCAGATTATTATCAGCAGTTTGGACGTGCCCTTGAAGATCAAAAGTATAAAATAGCAGCATTTTTACTCCATCAAGCTACGGAAGCTCTTTATTCGACTATTTCGCTGGTATTCACAAATTACAAACCCAAGACACATTTCCTGGACACATTAGGCTCGTTCGCTTCCAGCTACGACAGCCGGTTTATAACTATTTTCCCACAAACCACCGACCACGAGAAAGAGTGCTTCAAATTACTAAACAAGGCCTACGTCGACGCCCGCTACAAAAAGAATTACACAATAACCAAAGAACAACTGGAATATTTAGCAGAGCGAATAAAAAAACTACAGCAATTAACAGAAAATATCTGCAAACAAAAAATAGAGTCATTCACATAACTCAGACGAGCCCCCGATGTAAAATCGGGGGATAATCTTTTAAAATGTTAGCCCCCTGCACTGCAGGGGGTTGCCTTTACCGTTTAGCCCCCAAGCCCGCTTGGGGGTCATTGCAAAGAAAAGATTTGGAGTAATTTAATAAGTTGTTCGATACATCTTCTGGTTCAACCACTCGACAGACATCTTTACCACAATTCTGACATTTGCCTCGTAGGATCAGGTCTTTGCCATTCATTTCTGCTGTTTCGAGAAGGATCGTTACAGAACCGAGACATTTGCCACAGAAAACATTGTCGAGAATCTTCTTCTGTGCCCATTCGGGTATTTTCTTCCACCGGCTTCGCGCTTCTGGTGTGAAAATATTTCCAGGTTGGATTGGTTGTATCATCTTTCTCTTTCAGCCTAACAATGATTAAACATTTGGTTCACGGTATAGCTCTATTATCTGAGAAGTCGTTTCTTCGATGGAATTATTTTTTCTTAGGTGCTGCTGAGCAGCGGCGGCGATCTGTTTAGCCAGTTCCGGCCTATCGAATAATCCTTTTAGGCTGTTATAAATACTCAACTGATCTTCCGGGTCGAATGTGACCGCGGTCTGCTCGTCGATCACAAGATCGTCGACCCTGCCGGTGCAAGCCGCAACTGCCGTCCCCTGGCTCATCGCCTCTAACAGCATAGGATTAAAATCATCACAAGGCCAGGGCTGGATAAAAATGTCACCAGCCGCCAGGATTCGATCCCACGGATGCTGCCGTGAAACAATAACGGTAAACTGCGAGAGCCCCAGAGAAGCGATCCTTTTTCGCAGGTCCTTATCTGTTTGACTGCCGGTAATTATCACAAGCATAAAATCATAGTTCTCGACAGCCAAATGATGCACCGCTTCGAGCAGATTATCAAGACCCGATGCCCCCTCCAAAGGAGCCGCCACAACCATACTCCCCGGCCCAGTAGGCTTACTGAAACAGGCAGCCGTCTCAGCCACACAGGTTCCAAAGTTAATACGCATAAGTTTTTCAGCAAAGTGCGGATGGACATCCTCAATATTAGCGGCGATACTTTCAGCAGGGACAATTATTTTCGCGCAGCGTTTGGCAGAGATCGAAAAATTGCTGAACCGTTTCTGCAGTGAATTAACACTGAGAATATAAGGCAGGTCCAGCTTGCGTGACAATCGCCTGCTAAGCGATGCCTGGCTCTCGCAAAGGCAGTGCAATATGGTAGGTTCAAATTTCCTGAGCTTTTCAAGCAGCATTTTCCTGTTCTGCCTGCCCATCAAAGGCAAATCGATTGCCGGATGCCGAAAAACTTCAACATTCGCATTGACTATAGATTCAACATCACAGCCTGCCGAACAGACCAAAGCCGCCGGCACAGAACTCTCCTCCAACGCACCAAGCAGATACCTCAGCGAAGCGGAATACTCCGAAATGGTATATTCTGAGACGATCAGTGCCGCTTTCGGGTCTGTAGCCTGCTTTATTGGCGATTCCGTCTTTTCCTGCTCAACATCCATGTAACGAACACCTCATTTGAACTGCGATTAACAACGATAGTATAATATCGGTAAAAGGACTTTCAACCCATCAGAAAAACCAGGATCAGCCTTTACCGGGCAATTATTTGTCGCAATAAAAAAGTTGACAACTGCTCAGGCCAGTGATAATTTGGTGCCAATGGAATCTGTATTTTCAGAACAAATTACAGAACAGCTTTAAAGAGAGAACCTTATTTAGGGAGAAATAAAAATGCGATCTCAACTCTATTTACTCATAGCCGCTTGTTTGATATCTTCTGCAACTGTAACTTTTGCCGAGCAGGAAACCGCTGAGCCGACAATTTTTCCCTATGTCGCCGAGATTACAGGCTCTGAAGTTTACTATCATTCCGGCCCCGGGACAAATCATTATCGTTGCGGCAGACTAAAGCAGGGCCAGCGAGTAAAAGTTATCAGCCATGAAACCGTCTGGTCCCGTATCGTTCCCCCTGCCGGAAGCTTTTCGTGGATATCAAAGCAGTACGTAGAGATCGATCCCGCCAACACAAAAGTCGGAACAGTCGCAGGCGATAATGTGCGTGTATGGGTAGGCTCGGATTCGCTTTTGCCGATTTACTGCACGAAAAACGATATAAGACTCAGTACCGGAGAGAAAGTCACTCTGCTCGGCCTGGAGAAGGATTATTATAAGATCGCACCGCCGGCAGGGGCATATCGATGGGTAAGCACGCAGCAGACAAAAGCTCTCGATGGTGACATTGAAATACCTTTCACCCCTGACATTGTCGATGAACAGCCAGGAGTAACCGAAGTTGTCGAAACTGTTAAGTCGATTGATTATACCGATGCCTCAGTCGAGGACAAAATGCTCAGAGTTTATTATTCGCTGGATAAACAAATTCAGGCCCAAAGAGATAAACCGCTCTCACAGCAGGACTACACCGCGATAAAGCGATCGCTCACAGAGATTGCAGAGAAAACCGATGCGGGCAAAGCTGTCCGTTACGCCGACTATGCGATCAAACAGATACAAGGCTTTGAACTGGCCGGACAGGTCTCAAAGGCACTTGAACTTCAAAAAATACAACTGGCCAAAACTCACGAGGCTATAGAAAAAGCTCGGTTGGCAAGGCTGAAAAAAATCGTCGACCTTAGCAAATATACCGCAATCGGCACACTCCAAACCTCCAGCGTATACGCCTCCGGTGCAAACCTGCTTTACCACAGGCTGCTTGACGATTCCGGCAAAACGATATGCTATGCTCTTGCCACAGGCTCTGCCTCGAAGATCGATCTGACCGGATATTTGGATCAAAAGGTCGCTTTGATCGGTACCGTCCAGCCGCATCTGCAAACCAAAAGCGCACTGGTACAATACAGTGAAATAACACAGATCAGGTAACCCTGCAAATTGTGCTATGGCCAAAAATAATGCTGATACCGATAAAAGAGTCCAACCGATCTACGTGATCGCAGGCAAAGAGACTTCCCTGGTTACTGCACAACGCGAAAAGCTCATGAACCAGCTGCTCAACCCGGAAGAAAGACAAATGTGTCTTTTCGATCTCGACCCTTCCACCGCCGAGATCTCCAGCGTACTCGACGAACTGCGAACACTGCCGTTTCTAAGCGAGAAAAAAGTCGTCCTCCTCTCAGGTGCCGATAAGTTCGTCAGTAACAATCGTGGTCATCTGGAAAAATATTTCGACGATCCATGCCCAGGCGGAATACTCATCCTGACCGTCAGCAGTTGGTCCAGCAATACCAAACTGGCAAAAAAGTTACCAAAAGCCGCCCTGATAACTGTCAGCGAACCAAAACCGTGGGAACTGCCAACCCGCCTGACTAAATACGCTCTCGAAGCGCACAATAAAATACTAAACAAAAACGCGGCTGAGCTTATAGTCGAACTAACAGGCGACAACCTTATCAGGCTATACACCGAGATCGACAAGCTGTCGCTTTTCGCCGACAAACAAAAATCCATAACAATAGAGCATATCGAATCGCTTCTCGGTCACAATCGAATATTCAACGTTTTCAATTGTATCGACGCCATCGTAAACGCTCAGCCGGGCAAAGCCGTCCAGAAACTCCGCGCAATGTTCGCCGAGGATCGTTCAGCTGAATTCACCGCCATCGGAGGTTTCGCTTTTCACTTCCGACGATTGTTCTCGGCAAAGGTACTGCTGCAAAAGGGTCTTAACACAAACCAGGTCGCCGGCAAACTGAGAATATGGGGCAACAAGGATGGCTTCTTTCGCCAGTTGCGTAAGATGACTCTGCTCCAGATAGGCTCAGTACTCGCACAACTGGCACAGATCGACTACTCGATAAAGACAGGCCAGGCAAAAACATCCGTCGCACTCGAACAGTTACTGCTAAAGCTAACCCTGACACAAAAATAATAATCCACTCCGCCATATCTGGACAGTTGACTTGCCTGCTGTCTCAGTTATAATAACCTGATTGATATAAAGTACTAACAATAAGGGCATTTATATGCAAAATAAAACTTTAGCGGAGCTGGCCGAACACGTAGGCGGACGTATAATCGGGGACGAAAACGTTAAGATCACCCACGCAGCGACGCTCGAAAATGCAATCTCAGGACAGATCAGTTTCCTGGCAAACGCAAAGTATGAGCCACTCCTAAAAACCACAAAAGCAAGTGCCGTCATCGTAGGAAAAGAACATCCAGGCATCGCTCCATCCCTCCTTATCGCCGATGATCCGTATTATGCTTTTATGCGGATCATGGTACTTTTGTACGGGCATCGCAGACATAAAAAAACAGGCATCAGCACAAAAGCCAACATCGCAGCTACCGCTAAGATCGGCGACAATTGCGACATTCATGATTTCGTGACCATCGATGAAAACGCAAAAGTCGGCGATAACTGTAAAATTTATCCCGGCGTTTACATAGGACCCGACGCCCAACTCGGCAACGACTGCATTATATACCCAAACGTAACCATCTATGATGGCTGCAGAATCGGAAACCGAGTCATCATAAACGCGGGCGCCTCTATCTGCCAGGACGGGTTCGGCTTCGCAACACACAAAGGCATCCATCACAAGATCCCACACGCGGGCATCGTAATAATAGAAGACGACGTCGAAATAGGTTCATGCTGCACAATAGAACGCGGAACACTCGAAAATACAGTCATCGGCACAGGCTCAAAACTCGGCGACCTGGTCGCTATCGGACACGGAACAATAATAGGCCCACACTGCCTGCTCGTGCCTCAGGTAGGAGTAGCAGGGTCGGCAACACTGGGCCATCACTGCGTACTCGCAGGACAGGTAGGCGTCGCGGGACATATAAAGATCGGGAACATGGTTAAGGTCGGAGCACAATCTGGTATCTCCAATAACGTACCCGATGGCGCTACACTCTTCGGAACCCCAGCCTTCGATGCAAACAAGGCTAAAAGAGCTTACACCGTGCTAAGACAATTACCCGATATGAAAAAAACTATTCGAGAACTCGAAAAACGCCTGAAAAAACTCGAAGAAAATCAAACAGATTAATGTCGCGGCCAACAGGTCACGAATCACAAATTATGACTGACCAGAAAAACATTCTCGGTTTGATCGCAGGACAGGGCAGACTCCCGTTTCTTATCGCGCAAGGCGCTAAAAAAGCAGGACTAAAAGTTATCTGCGCAGCACTTGATCAAAACGCCGACCCCCAACTCGCCAGGATCGTCGACACATTCTACACTGTACCGCTCGCAAGGCCGGGAACATGGATTAGAAAACTCAGAAAGCACAACGTAACTTCAACTGTTATGGTCGGAAGGGTCGCAAAAACACAAATCTTTACACCATGGCGTATAATAAAATTCCTGCCCGACTTCAGGGGCATAAGAATATTTTACTGGACGCTCAGAAAAAAGGACAAAAGAAACGATACACTCTTAAACGCACTGGCAGACGAATTGGCAAAAGGAAAAATTATTCTGGAGGATTCAACCATGTACTGCAAGGACCATCTGGCAACTAAAGGGGCCATCACAAAAAACCAACCAAACCATTCGGTTCAGGACGACATCGATTTCGGTTGGCAAATAGTCAAACAACTCGGCCAACTCGACATCGGACAGGCGATCGCAGTAAAGGAAAAAGAGGTCATCGCTGTAGAAGCCATCGAAGGAACCGCACAGATGATCAAAAGAGCAGGCTCACTTTGCAAAAAGGGGAACTGGACACTTATTAAAGTCGCAAAGCCCAACCAGGACCCCAGATTCGACGTACCATGTGTCGGGCCGGATACCATCACAAGCCTCGCGCAAAACGGAGCAAAATGCCTCGTACTCGAAGCAGAAAAAACAATTATCATCGACAAACCGCAAACCATCGAAATCGCTGAGAAACTCGGGATAGCAATCATGGCATGCTAAAAAAAAAAGCGGCCTTGCGAAAAAATTCACAAGACCGCTTAAATGATCTAACTGCGTCTAAATTTCTACGAAAGACTAAAGCACAGGAGGAGCACCTGCACCTTCGTCTGTCTCATGGACAAGAAACGAATCGGTCCTGCTCTCCGCTGCCCAATCCTCACTAGTGTCGGGTAACTCATCAGGAGGCTCATCCCCTAAACCTCTTGCCAAATCCGCATCAGTATAATACACATCCATATCCCACGGTGCATAAATATTGTCCTGGTTGACTCCGCAGAAAATACGATCCTCAAAGCGAACACTGCCGTCATTAAACATCACGTTTTGTCCGTTTCCCTGATGCATGAGGCAGTTTCCATTCTTTTCCAGAGTCGGATTAGGTGAACCAGGGACATAATCAAATTGCCCTTCGTCCGTGCCATACTCTGTCGCCTCATTAGTAAATGGAGATGCGAGGAACGGATTCCGGTCTGCCAACACTGCCATACCGGCTGTACTCAATGCGTTCAGCGTGTGGGTCCCAAAAGGCTGATGGTACGAATAACTCACATGTGCTGACGGTTTATGCCCAGTTGTTCCCTGTACGAAAAGCCCAAAATCCCATGCGGCATTCAGTTCCTCTAAGTCAGCGCTTTGTTCGTCCAGTATAAACGGTATCGCTTCGTCACCTTTACAGAGAAACTGTGCCGGCGTCACATCGGTGTATTTGACCAGAAGATACAAACTCGATGTCACGGTACCAGTACCGGGACCTGGGTCGCTATCATAAGCGTCAATTTCATTGTCAGCTTCCCAGTCAGCAATTGCCGGTTCCCAGGTACCGATCGGGCCTCCTGATTTTGGGAAGTCATCATCAAAATCCGTTGTATAGATTAAAATGGCTTTTCCCAGACCCGACAGGTTACTGCCGCAAACCATCTGATAGGCAAGCTGCTTGACTCGCGCCAAGGCAGGCATCAATATGCCCATCAACAACGCTATGATCGCAATTACGACCAATAGCTCCACTAATGTAAAACCCTTTTTTCTCATTTTTTTTTCTCCTTCAATTTTTTCGAGATTCGCCTTTTCAGCCATCTTAGGCACAAAATAATCGTTTCATGTATAACCTGCTCTTTTGCGAATCTCTATATTAGCTATGTTTTGCCTAAAAACGGCTGATATAATCGTCAGAAAAACTAACACTTACGCAAAATAAACCTCGCGTTTTTTTCTGAGCTTAACATTGGTTTGATTGCGTAACCAATCGCTCGTTCTTAAGGCAGGAAAGTTTGAGATATGATATTTCTGAATATGATAGCAATCTAAGTTATAATAGTTTTTCAAACATACCTACCATCTAATTAAATACTAACTCATTAACGGACTCTTGTCAAATAAATTCTCGGCAATTTTCATAACTTTCTTGAATTTTTTTAAAATTTGCATATATTGCTGTCTTTTGGTCGAAATAGAGCACTATGGACACACAAAAAAACTTTGAAAACGTAACAAAACTGCTGAAAAAACATGACCAGGGCCATCTCTTAGCCTTTTGGCAGCAATTAGACCAGCATCAAAAAAACGATCTCCTCGCCCAGATCGACCAGCTGGACTTCTCACAAATACCAACATGGATCAACCAATACGTCAAAAACCCCTCTCCAGCTGCCATACCAACAGATTTTGCCCCAGCTCCATCGTACAGCCCGACCCCACAGACACCCGAACTGCAAAAAAAATACGATCAGGCTGTTAAAATGGGTAAAAACTTAATATCCAAAGGCAAGATAGCCGCATTCGTAGTCGCAGGCGGACAGGGCACCCGCCTTGGCTTCAACGGGCCAAAGGGAAATTTACCCATATCACCGATCAAAAACAAAACACTCTTCCAAATATTCGCCGAAAACATCGCCGCAGCCGCGAAAAAGTACAACTCTGCATGCCCATGGTACATCATGACAAGCCCATTGAACCACGACCAAACGATGGCCATCTTCAGCGATAACGATTATTTCGGCTTGAACAAAAAAGACGTCTTCATTTTCCCCCAGGGCACAATGCCGAACTTCGATTTCAACGGCAACATCCTCCTGGCAGGAGCCGCCGACATCGCCCGCTCACCAGACGGTCACGGCGGAAGTCTAAAAGCACTCTACAAAAGCGGAGCCATCGACGACATGAAAAAACACGGCGTAGAATACATCAGCTACTTCCAGGTCGACAACCCTCTTATAAATATTTTCGACCCCCTTTTTATCGGACTCCACGCTCAGGGCAATGCGCAAATGTCATCCAAAGCACTGCCAAAAACAGACCCGCTCGAAAAGGTCGGCAACTTCTGCCTCGTCGACGGTAAAGTTGCTGTCATCGAATACAGTGACCTCCCGGACGCCCAGGCCAAACGGCGTAACCCCGACAAATCACTAATGTTCGGTCTCGGCAGCATCGCCATCCACATTATCAATACCGACTTCGTCGCTCAGCTAAACGCAAAAGGCTTCTCACTGCCGCTGCACAAAGCTATCAAAAAAATCCCATACATCGACGAAAACGCGAACCCTGTAACCCCCGACAAACCTAACGGCGTCAAACTCGAAACCTTTGTCTTCGACGCCCTTAGCTTCGCCGAAAACTCCATAATCCTGCAAACCATACGCGAGCAGGAATTCGCCCCGACAAAAAACGCTACAGGCCCAGACAGCGCCCAAACAGCGAAGCAAATGATGATCGACCGCGCAGCAAACTGGCTCGAATCAGCAGGCATAACCGTCCCCAAAAAAACCGACGGCTCAGTCGATTGCACTATCGAAATAGCCCCGGACTTCGCACTGGAAAAAGAGGACATCATAGATAAAGCCGACCAAATCCCCCAAATCAACCCCGGCGATAAGATATACCTGGGTTGACCGCGGTCACTGGTCTGACCCCGAACTATGTACCACACTTGATTAGAGAGTTATCCGCCTGTTCT
>JBHPGW010000045.1:0-20763 GCA_042569785.1 Planctomycetota bacterium
CGGTTGGCTTTTATAAGCTCGATTTATGTGATCTGCTTGTGATAAGTGACGAGATGGCTCTTGATCCTGGTATGATTCGGCTTCGAGCTAAGGGTTCTGCCGGTGGTCATAACGGGCTGGCTGATATAATCGAAAAGCTCGGAACTAATGAATTTGCGCGTCTGCGAGTTGGAATCGGTCAGAGCGGAATGATCGACTCTGTCGGCTATGTTCTCGGGTTACCGAGCAACGATGATAAGCAATTGCTCGATGAAGCTATCGGCAGGGCGGCAGAGGCAGTAAAGTGCTGGGTTGAAAGCGGAACTGAGGCGGCTATGAATGAGTTTAATGTTCAAGCCGATCTTTGATCGGTTTGAACGTATTGCGTGAAGCGTGAAGCGTATTGCGTTGATCGAAAGCCGACGATGTCGGCGACTATTTTAAAAAGTTAATTTAAAAAGAAATTTTTGTTTAGTAAATTTTACTGGAGGTAATAACTTGGAGACTGTAGCAAAAAGAATGTATGAGGCTATGTTTCTTGTTGACCCGACATACGCGGCTTCTGATTGGGAAGGCGTTAATGAGGGTATCAAGAAGATATTGGAAAAATTCGATGCCGAGATCGTCTCGATGCGAAAATGGGACAATCGTAACTTAGCTTATGAGATCAACAAGCAGAGCAGAGGTACTTATATTCTCTGTTATTTCAAAGGCGATGGCACTAAGAATCGTGAGATCGAACGAGATGTTCAGCTTTCAGAGCATATCATGCGTGTTCTGATCCTCAATGCCGAGGCTATGACACAGGAAGATATAGATAAGGATACTCCTGTGATAGCTGCAGAAAAACGTTCCGCGAAGGCGGTAGAAGATGCTAAGAAGCGAGCCGAAGAAGCGCAGGCAAAAGCAGAAGCAGAGCCTGAACCCGAAGCTGAGGTAGTTGAAGATCCCGCAGAAGAAACTGAGTCTGAGCCGGAATCAGTTGAAGAAGATGTGGTTGAAGAAGATGTGGTCGAAGAAGAAGCGGTCGAAGAAGAAGCTAAAGAGCAGTAAAAAGGGCGTATTTCGTGAAGCGTATCGCGTATTGCGTTGATTGAATGCCGACTGCGTCGGCGACTTAATAAAATTTAAAAGTTAAAATTGTGGAATCGGCCTTGTGGCCGATGGCTAAGTTAATATAGATGGAGGTTATGTATGGCTAACTTTAATAAGGTAATGCTGATGGGCAATTTGACTCGTGATCCTCAGTTGTCTTATACGCCCAGTCAGACTGCGGTTGTTGAGTTCGGTATGGCAATCAATCGCACGTGGAAGGGTCAGGACGGTCAGAAAAAAGAAGAGACTTGTTTTGTCGATTGTCAGGCGTATGGTCGTACCGCTGAAAATCTTAATAAGTATATGAGCAAAGGCAGGCCTTTGTTTGTAGAGGGTAGATTGAATTTTAGCAGTTGGACGGCTCAGGATGGTACCAAGCGCAGTAAGCTTCGAGTGATGGTTGAGAAGTTCGAGTTTATCAACTCCGGTCAGGGCGGCCAGGGCGGTGGCCAGGGCGGTGGCGATGCTGGTGGTAATCGAAGCGATGCGTCACCGACTGGTAGTCAGGCTGAGCCCGGTACGCAGGCAGAAAGTAATTCCGCCCCAAGCGATGATATCCCATTTTAACGGATAAGACTAAATAGTGTAAAAAGAAAATAATTGTTAATGGCTGAGTATATTCAGCCGGGAAAAAATGAGGTAAGAGATGGCAATGATGAGAAGGAATAGTAATGTTCGTAAAAAAAGGCCCCAGTTTGGTAATGCTCGTGACAAGACACAATGTCGTTTTTGTCGCGGAAGCGTTGAGTATATCGACTACAAAGATATCGATACGCTTGGTCGTTTGTTGACCAATCGCGGGAAGATATATTCTCGCAAGCGCAGTGGTAATTGTGCCGGATGTCAGCGTAAGATGAAAAAGGCGATCAAGCGTGCCAGATATATGGCACTTCTTCCTTATACGGCTTAATCTGTAACTGGTGAGAGGGCACAGTAAAAGAAAAAAAGAATTAGCCACAGAGGGCACAGAGAGAAAAAGACTTCGTGTCTTAGTGCCTTAGTGGTTAGAAAAGAAAAAATAAAAAAAAAGATACAAGGACTTGAAATATGAAGGTTTTACTTTGTGAAGATATAGCAGAGCTTGGATGGTATGGCGATGTTGTTGAGGTTAAGGACGGTTATGCCAGGAATTATCTTTTGCCTCAGTCACTGGCGATAGTACCAACCGAAGCGAATCTGAAGTCTTTGGCAGAAGAAAAGGCCAAACGGTCAGAAAAGAGAATAGAAGACGAAAAACGACTCAAAGTAGCGGCTGAAGCAGTCGATGGCGCAGAAGCGGTTATTGCCGCTAAGGCAAACGAGCAGGGCCATCTGTTCGGTTCGGTTACGGTCGATCAGATCGCGGAGAATCTGCGTGAGCAGGGCTTTGCGGTTGCCGATGAGATCGTGAAATTGTCAGAGCATATTAAAGAAGTTGGCACAACAGAGGTGACCCTTAAATTTGCACCTGAATTGACTGCTAAAGTCAGTGTTGTTGTAGTAGCTGCGGCCGAAGAAGAACAAGAAGAAAAGTAAGCATAGGTTTCGCTAAATAACATCGATGCCGATTAGTGTATGCGCTTTGTGTAGTGGTGGTTTGTTATGTAAGTTCTTATCCCGTCGCTTGCGCTCAGGGCTTTTTTGGGGTGATGCGCGAGAATTAAGATGCGTGTTTGGCGGGTTATTTGCGAGAAAAGAATGCTTGCAGTTGCTGGCTGTAAGCATATAATTCAATAGAAATTAACAGGAGTTGTCTGTATGTGCGCAAGGAGTGTTTCCAACAATCCAGGAAGCGGGCAGGGTGATTCGGCAGGTGCATTTAGCAGTCGTTCGATGCCGGAATCTCTGTCGGCAGAAGCTGCGCTTTTGGGTTCGATGATAATCGATCCTGTGTGCATAGATACTGTTGTCGAGCAGATTAGCGTCGATGCCTTTTATCGTATAGAGCATCAGTTGCTCTTTGAGGCTATTGTAAGGCTGTACGAGAATCGTCAAAGCGGCGGTTCCGACGACGGTCATGGCCTTGACGCGGTTCTGCTTCGTGACGAGCTTGAAAAACACAAACATCTCGAAGAGGTTGGGGGCCCAGAATATATCGGCAGGGTCATGGACTCGGTTCCGTCTTCAGCGAATGTGGATTATTATACCGGCGTTGTTAAGGATAAGTGGGTTCTTCGGCAGATCATATCGGCGGCGGGTGAGATCCTTGAGGATGCGTTCGATGAGACCGGCCTGATCACGGAAAAACTCGATCTGGCGGAACAGAAGATATTCGCAGTCACCAATAAAAATGTTTCCAGAGAAACCTCGGTTCTCAAGAGTTTGATCGCTGAGGCTTATGAGCGTATAGAGAAACGTGATGGTACTCATGTCACCGGCTTACCGACGGGTTATTATGAGCTTGATGATATGACGTGCGGGCTTCAGAATAGCGAGATGACAATAATCGCTGCTCGTCCGAGTATGGGTAAAACGTCTCTTGCGCTGAATTTTGCCGAGCACATAGCGATCCAGGAACGTCAGGGAGTTGCGGTATTTTCACTTGAAATGTCAAAAGAACAATTGGCCGAAAGGCTGCTTTGCAGCAATAGTCAGATCGAGTCACAACTGGTCAGAAAAGGTATGCTCGAGGCAGAGCAGTTTCAAAAATTGGCGCAGACGTGCAGCGATCTGGCGGATGTGCCTATTTTTATCGATGACACTCCTGGCCTGACACCGCTTGAACTTCGCGCCAAGTCCAGGAGGCTTAAAAGCCGATACGATATAAAATGTGTTATAGTTGATTATCTGCAGTTGATGAGTCTTGGTTCCGGCAGGTTCGAATCACGCCAGCAGGAGATCACCACAATTTCGCGTTACCTCAAGGCTCTTGCGCGTGAGTTGAGTATCCCTGTAGTTGTTCTTAGCCAGTTGAATCGAGCCGCGGAGAGCAGGGATGGTCATCGACCGAGAATGAGCGATCTTCGAGAGTCAGGGAGTATCGAACAGGATGCCGACGTTGTAATGCTTCTTCACCGCGGCGACTACTATCATCGCGGCGAAGAAGATTATGAAGATAATAATATTTGTGAAGTAATAATAGCGAAACAGCGTAACGGTCCTACCGGGACGGTTAAGCTGATGTTCAGAGAGCAGTTTACTCGTTTTGAAAATTTCAGTCATGCTTCGGAACCGTTTTAAAATTTTAAAGGATTAGATTTTGGTGGTAAACTTTTTACGGCGTATAAGCCGGGTTGAAGTCACTGAATAAATTGAAAGGGATATCATGGTAAAGTCGGTTCATTTGTCGAATTGGTTCATGCTTTTTTTGTTGTTGCCTGCGTTAGTTTCATTGGGAGCCGATGATCAGCTGCCTGTAGAGAGTATCAAGGTGACAGGTAACGTAAGTATCAGTGACACAGAGGTTTTAAGCCGTGTCCGCAGCCGAGTTGGCCAGATGTTCGATGCCGTAACCGCAACTGAAGACGCCAGTAGAATCGCTGAAATAGAAGGTGTCAGTTTCAGTTATTACAGCAGCGAGACGGTTGATAACAAGATACGCCTGACGTTCGTGGTCGGCGAAAAGAATCTTGTCAGGTCAGTGGAATTTGTCGGAAATCGCAAGTACAGTGACAAAAAGCTTCTCAAGAAAGTTAAAGATGCCGGCGTGAAGATCGGCGATTACCTGACGATGGTTTCAGCCGAATCTGCGAGAGAAAAGCTTGACGAATATTATCTCAAGAAAGGCTATGCATTTGCCAGCGTGAGCCTTGATAACGCAGGGTTGTCAAATGGCAGAGTGGTTTACAATGTTCAGGAAGGCCCGAGAGTCAGGATAGTATCGGTGTGTTTTAGCGGCAATGAGTTTTTGAAAAGCAAAGCGCTTAAAAAAGCGATAAAGAGCAGAAAGCGAAAATTTCTTGTTTTTCGTAAGTACTATGAACAGTCTACTGCCGAAAAAGACCTGGACAGGCTCGTTGATATTTATTACCAGAGAGGTTTTCTCGATGTTAAAACAACTCTGCAAAAGCAGTTCAACGAGAAAAAGAACAAAGTTGTGCTTACATTTCTAATTGAAGAGGGACCTGCCTATAAGGTTGGGCAGGTAATGGTAATAGGTAATACGTATTTCGATTCTGCTGAACTTAGCGGCTGGCTTAAATTGAAACAGGGCCAGACATATGATCAGCGAAAGGCTGACGCTGACCTTAAAGAGCTTGGCAAGCGTTATCGCGAGATAGGGTTTGTCGATGTCAAAGTTAATCAGAATCGTCGCTTTGCCCGTCCTGGGGAAGTTACGGTTGAAATTGAAATAACGCATGGGCAGCGTTTCAGGATAGGCCAGGTCAATATTACAGGCAATGCCGATACCAAGGATAAGGTGATTCGGCGTGTACTGAATGAGTACGACTTTATGCCTGGTCAATGGTACAATGCCGACATTGCCCGCGGTGACGGAAGCGGATATTTAGAAAAGCTGATTCGTCGCACGACATATACGCAATCGGCAGTTATAACCACCGGCGAAAGAACCGCTGACGTCAGTGATGCTCAGGTAAATGTGATCGAAGGGCAAACCGGTTCGATAATGCTCGGTGCGGGCGTGGCCAGTGACAGCGGCGTTATGGGTCAGCTGGTTTTTGAGCAGAAGAATTTTGATATTAGTGACAAGCCCGAAAGTTTTAAGGAATTCTTTACCGGCCAGGCGTTCAAAGGTGCGGGCCAGACCTTGCGTATAGCACTGGAGCCTGGTACTGAGGTTAGTTCCTATTCGATCAATTTCACTGAGCCTTATCTTAATGACAGGCCGATATCATTGAACGTGGGGGGTTCAAGTTGGGAAAGAGAGCAGGAAACTTACGATGAGCAACGAACTAAAGGTTATGTTGGTTTCGAGAAGCGTTATAAAAGCGGCTGGCGCAGAAGTGTCGGCTTTCGTGTTGAAAATGTTGATGTTGGTGATCTTGATGCAGACGCACCAAAGGAGATCGTCGATGTCAAAGGCAACAATGCGGTATTTGGAGTGAGATTTGGCGTTAGCAGGGACCTTACCGATGACAGGTTTAATCCGAGCAGTGGTCGCAGGTTTAGTGCGAGTCTTGAGCCTGTTGCCGGTGATGAATCTTTTGCAATTTTGCTTGGTACCCATACCTGGTATAAGACACTTCGTGAGGATTTGGCAGATAGAAAAACAGTTCTGTCAACGAAATTGCATGGCGGAGCGATATTTGGTGATGCACAGCCTTTTGAGAAATTTTATGCGGGCGGTTCCTCAACTCTGAGGGGTTTCGATTATCGAGGTGTCAGTACAAGAGGTGGTACTGGTAAAGATCCGATAGGTAGTGACTGGATATTCCTTGCTAATGCTGAGGTTGCGGTTCCTATGGTAGGCGATAGTCTTTCTTGGCTGTTATTTGTGGATAGTGGTATGATCGATTCAGGCGGATATAGGGCTTCGATCGGAACCGGTATTCAGTTGCTGATCCCGCAATGGTTTGGGCCGGTTCCGATGAGATTTGAAATCGCGACTCCGTTTATGAAAGACGGTGACGATGAAACCCAGGTGTTCAGCTTTAGTGTTGGAAAAATGTTTTAATTGATCGATCTTTAATAACGAAAGGGTAATTATGAAAATTAGAGTGATGTTTTTAAGTTTTTTGGTCGCGGCGGTTGTTTTGTTGATCGGTTATGAAAAGACTATGGCAAAAGCAAAAACGACAGCGAGTAACGGCTCATTGAATATTGGCATTGTTAGTGTTCAAAAGGTTTTTGAGAAATGTAATCGCAATGAAATCTATCAGATACAGGCTTCTGCTGAGCGTGAGAGATTGGTCAAAGAACTCGAAAAGCTCAAGGCGCAAATAGAGGCTGAAGAAGCAGGGCTTAAAACATTGAAGTCCGATAGTGCGGAATTTATGGCGCAAACAAAAGAAATTATGATGCAGCGAGCATCTCTGCAGGCACAAAGAGATTTCTACAGAAAACAGCTTGAGTATAAAGATCAACTCTGGGCCGAGGAGCTTTACAAGGATATTCTCATTGCGGCAAAAGCAGTTGCTGAAAAGAAGGGCCTGGATATGATTTTGGAAAGTTCTGAGCCGGTGTTTCCTTCGGAAAATCCTCAGGATTTTATGCTGACCGTCAGGACACATAAAGTGTTGTACGCAGGCGGCGGGGTGGATGTTACCGAGGATGTAACAGCAGGGCTTGATGCGATGAAATAGTAATCCAAACAGACCTTTGTTCAGTTTGGAAATTTAAAAGTTAAAAATTAAAATTCAAAATTGTGGAATCCCGATAAATCGGGATGGCTGATTTTGTTGAGAGATAAGTTAAATAAAGTTTGCGAGTTACTATGGAATTGACCGTAGGACAATTGGCAGAGCGTATTGGTGCTGAGTTAGTTGGTGACGGCTTCGCTGTTATTGACGGTGTCGGGCCTGTGGAAAGTTGCGGGCAGAACGATGTAACTTTTGTTACCAATGACAAACATCTTTCTAAGCTTGAGAGTTCATGTGCAGGTGCGGTTATAGTTGGCTCGGCGGTAGAAGGCTTATCAATGCCGCAGCTTGTGGTTAAGAATGTAACAGCCGCATTGATAGAGGCGTTGAAGATATTTGCACCTGTATTGGCTGGGCCGGTCGAGGGGGTGGATCCGACAGCTAAGATCGGTAAGGATGTGAAGATCGGCTCCGGGGTATCTATAGGCGCTTTTGTGGTAATTGATGACAAGGTCGAGATCGGTGACGGCAGTGTTATTTCCAGTGGATGCAGGATAGGTGAAAATTCAAAACTGGGTAACAACTGCCGGCTTGACAGCAATGTTGTTGTTTATCATAACTGCTTTTTGGGCAACAATGTTATTATCCAGGCGAACACTGCGATCGGCGGTACCGGCTTTGGCTATTCGTTTATTGACGGCGAGCACCGATTGATTCCGCATAATGGCGGCGTGGTGATCGAAGATTTCGTAGAGATAGGCGCTAACTGCTGTGTTGACAGAGGCAAGTTTGGTAATACTGTAATTGGAGCAGGTACCAAGATGGACAATCTTGTACAAATAGCTCATAATGCGGTTATTGGCAAATGTTGTTTGATGGCAGGCCATGCTGGGATTTCCGGCAGTTGCAAAATTGGTGACGGTGTCGTAATAGCCGGTCATGCCGGCACGGTGGACAATATAACCGTAGGCGACAGAACAGTGATCGGTGCTCTCTCGGCTGTTACTCACGACGTCGGAGCGGATCAGCAGTTATTCGGCATGCCTGCGACGGATTTAAAAGAACAGTTGAAATCAATAGGCCTGAGCCGGCGTTTGCCAAAACTGTTTGAGCAGTTAAGGCAGCTAAAAGGTAAGGTAAAAAGACTTGAAGCTTCAAAAGACGATAAAGAGTGAATGCAGAATTTCCGGTAAGGGCTTATTCAGTGGAAAGGACTCGAGAGTTGTTTTTCGCCCCGGCCGAGTCGATACCGGCGTGGTATTTGTTCGCACAGATGTTGCAGAGCCTGTGCGGATCGATGCACTTATAACTAATGTTTCCGAGCGAAGCAGACGTACAGCCTTAAAAAAAGGTTCGGTAAGCGTAGAAACTGTGGAGCATTGCCTGGCCGCGGTAAGTGCACTGGGGATCAATAATCTGGTCATTGAGGTAGAAGGAGCCGAGCTGCCGGCAGGTGATTGCAGCAGTGTCGAGTTTTTAAAGGCTTTGAAACGAGCCGGCATCGAGGAGCAAAACAATGCAGTCAGTGAATTTGTCATCACAGAGCCGATCAGCCTAACCGAGGGGGACAGTTCGATATACGCGCTTCCCAGTGACGACGATGGTTTGAGTATTACCTATGACCTTGATTACGGCGGTCATACAGGAGTTGGCAGACAGATTTACGGGACTCGTTTGACCGAAGAGAATTTTGAGAGACATTTGGCACCAGCGAGGACATTTCTTCTCGAAGCGGAAGCAAAGCAGTTTCAGGCTCGCGGCATAGGCACACATCTGAGTCCTCGTGACATTCTGGTTATTAACTCTGACGGTCCGATCAGAAACAGTTTCAGGTTTCCGAACGAATGTGTAAGGCACAAAATGGTTGATCTGATCGGGGACCTTTTTCTGGCAGGGCGGCCCATCAGCGGCAGGGTCGTTGCTTATAAGAGTGGACACTCGCTCAATCAGAGACTGGCGAGAAAGATTTACGAATCTGCGGAAAAGTCGTCTCGGATGAAGAAATTCGGGACCGATGCCCTTTTAGATATTCGCAATATCGCTCGTATCCTTCCGCACAGGTATCCGTTTCTGCTGGTCGATAAGGTGATAGAGATCGAGGGACAGAGGCGAATAAAGGGTATTAAGAATGTTACTTTCAATGAGCAGTTCTTCCAGGGCCATTTTCCAGGCACTCCTATTATGCCAGGCGTACTTATCGTAGAGGCAATGGCGCAGATTTCGGGTTTGTTGTTTGCTCAGAGGCTCGAACACACAGGTAAATTGGCGGTACTGTTAGGTATGGATGCGGTCAAACTTCGCAAGGCGGTTGTGCCGGGCGACCAGTTGATCCTTATATCCGAAGCGGTAAAGATCAGAAGCAGAACAGCTCAGTGTTACTGCAAGGCAATGGTTGGGGAAACGACAGTTGCTGAAGCGGAAATTAAATTTATGCTCGTCGATGAAGAAAAGGTCTAATGAACGCAGGATTTTACGGAGGTGCAAAAAGGTTATAATGAGTATTGAGGTACATCCCAGTGCGGTAGTTGACAGTACTGTTAAGTTGGCAGACGATGTTGTGGTAGGGCCTAACAGTGTTGTTGGTAGTGGAACTTCAATTGGCCAGGGTACAAGGCTCGAAGCGAATGTGACGATTGGCAGCGATGTTACTATCGGAAAAAACAATCACTTTTTCCCGGTCTGTACGGTAGGAGGTCAGCCTCAATTGCTTGGATTGGATCCCGGGGAAAAACTTGGCGGTCTTTTAATTGGCGACGGCAACACTATTCGCGAACAGGTTACCATACATCCGAGTATGCATCCGGGTGAATTTACCAGGATAGGCGATGACAATCTTCTCATGATAGGGGTACATATCGGGCACGATTGCATTCTCGAAGATAAGATCGTTATGAGCAACTATGCTCAGATAAGCGGTCATTGTAAAATAGAGACGGGGGTGTGGCTTAGCGGGATGGTTCTGCTGCATCAGTTTATAACGATCGGTAAGTGGTGCTACGCGGCTGGGATGGCTGGGATCAATCATGATATTCCGCCCTTTATGATCGTTAGCGGTCACTATCCACCTAAAGTTCGGGGCGTTAATAAACGGGGGTTATTACGAGCGGGCCTAAGCGAAGAGCAGCAAGCCGAAATAGTAAAGGCTTATAAAAAACTCTATCGCGGCGAAGGAGCATTGCTTGAAAAGGCAAAGGCTATGGCGGCTCAGGAGGGCCTTGACGAAAATATCGCCGCGATCGTTGACGCGATAATCAAAAGCAGTGAACATCGATTCGGTCGATACCTCGAGAGTTTCAGACATTAAAGACGGTGGCCCAGGGTCCATCGCTCAAAACAGGAGATACAGGAAACGAAAGATAAAATGCAAGATAGCAAAATACGTACCGCAGTCGTAGGCGCAGGGAAGATGGGCGGGATCCATGCGAAGGTGTATCATCAGCTGGGCAATAGCGAACTGGTCGCTGTTGTCGATACCGATATTAAAAAAGCAAAGAAACTGGCTAAGAAATTTAAATGTTCGGCTTTTAGCGATTGTGCAGAGATAATCGATAAGGTTGATGCTGTGACTATCGCTGCACCTACGGTATGGCATCTTGAGTTGGCAAAATTGTTTATTGAAAACAAAATCGCGGTGCTGATCGAAAAACCTTTGGCGGCGACTGTTGAGCAGGGAGAGGAAATAGTAAGGTTGGCCTGCGAAAATAACAGTATTGTTGCTGTTGGGCATTCTGAACGATGCAACCCAGTAATGCAGGCGATGAAGAGGCTGGATATCGAGGCGAAATTTATCGAGGCTCAGCGTATCAGTCCTTATCCGTTCCGCTCTACCGATGTGGGGGTTGTTCTCGATGTGATGATACATGACATAGATATTATTCTCTCGCTGGCGAATAGTCCGATCAAAAAAGTTGATGCTGTCGGTATTAATATCATTGGCGATGAGGAGGATATCTGCAATGCGAGGATAGTTTTCGAGAACGGGTGTATCGCTAATGTCACCGCTTCGAGGCTGGCGCTGAAGACCGAAAGAAAGGTCAGGGTTTTCAGTAAGCAGGCGTATTTGAGTCTGGACTATTTCAAAAAGACCGGCACCGTTATAAAAGCCGACCCCAACACTGGGCTCCTGGAAAAAATAAGGTCGCTTAAAGACGCGAGTAAGTTCGATCTTTTGACCACCAACTGGTCGGAGCTTGTACATAAAGAAAAGCTCGACATTGATGATAAAGAGCCTTTGCGTGTTGAGCTGGAGGCGTTTTTGCAGGCAGTTGCAGGTCATACTGATAGGCCTGAAGTCAGTGCGCAGGAAGGTTTGGCGGCGATGCAATGTGCTGAGATGATACTGGAATCGATAAAGCAGCATGAATGGGGCGATTCGGTTGAAAGTTTCTAACTAAAAATTCTGTATTGAAAGGACGTGTTCTATGGATTTTAAAATGTGTATAAGATTTGTGTTAATGTTAATTGTAAGTTTGGCAGCGGTTTATATGGTTAGTTGTGACAGTGTAGAAAAAAAGGAGATAAGTGTGGTTGCAGAAGAACAGGAAAAAACGCAGGCGAGAGCAATGGTGAAACTTGAAACTACTGCTGGTGACATTGTTATCGAGCTGAATGAGGAAAAGGCACCTGTTACGGTGAAGAATTTTCTTCAGTATGTAGCGGATGGCTTTTATGACGGGACGATATTTCACAGGGTTATGGCAAACTTTATGATACAGGGCGGCGGCTTTACTGAGGGTATGCAGCGTAAAAAGACATTGCCGCCAATAGTCAACGAGGCAAGTAATGGGCTGCCAAACGACAGGGGTACTATCGCAATGGCGCGAATGAATCCGCCTAACACTGCTACCAGCCAGTTTTTTATCAATCACAGAGATAACTTTAATTTGAACTACGTTAAAGGCCGGGGTGCCGGCTATGCTGTGTTCGGCAAAGTTGTTGAAGGTATGGATGTTGTCGATGCGATCGCGACGGTAAAAACAGGTGTTAGCCACGGTATGCGTGATGTGCCCGTAGAAGCGGTAGTAATCAAATCAGCTACTCTGGTTACCAAATAATTTTCAAGGAGGGGGGAATTTTCAGCTTTTTTGACAGGGGGTAGGGGGATTTTTCTGCCTATTCTGGCCAGTAGATGGCTTAGTTGAAAGAAAAACTGGTTAAAAAGCTGGCTTTTTCTGTTGGATTTGGTACAATAATTAGTTTGGAAGGTTGTTGAAATACCCGGAGGAAGGCTTTAGGGGTAGTATGGCCAAGAGAAACGAAAAAGTTATCAGAATTACCGGTGCCGCAGAGCATAATTTGAAGAATATCAACCTTGATATTCCGCGTGATAAGTTCGTTGTGATAACGGGGGTTTCTGGTTCTGGGAAAAGTTCGCTGGCGTTCGATACGATCTACGCTGAGGGTCGGCGTAAATATGTTGAATCGCTCAGCTCGTATGCTCGTCAGTTTCTCGAACAAATGCAAAAACCAGCGGTTGGTAATATTACGGGCCTGCCCCCGACGATAGCTATCGAGCAGCGAAGCGCAAGCGGTAATCCCCGCTCGACCGTTGCCACGACTACCGAGATATACGACTATTTCAGATTACTTTTCGCCCGCACGGGTCAGCCTCACTGCTGGGTTTGCGGCAGAGAGATCACAAGCCAGCATCCATCGGTGATAGTCGATTCGATCTTATCACGGCCAGAGGGTACGAAGATACAGGTTTGCGCGCCGCTGATTCGTGGAAAAAAGGGTGAGCACAAGGATGTTTTTGCCAATATCCGGCGAGAAGGTTTTGTAAGGGCCCTTGTTGACGGCAGTGTCTGCGACCTGCAAAGTGTTCCGTCGATGAACAAGAACAAAAAGCATGACATCGCCGCGGTTGTCGACAGGCTAATCATTAAAGACGCTGTTCGTGTTCGGCTGGCTGATTCGATAGAAACGGCATTGAAGTTTGCTGACGGTGTATTGTTGGTGCTGGTACAGGAGCCGAATGATAACAGGAAAAATGGCGGTGGAGGAGATTGGCAGCAGGTTGTTTACAGCGAAAAGTTTGCGTGTCCCGATCATCCGAAGGCCTCGCTTGCGGAACTTTCGCCGAGGCTTTTTAGCTTTAACAGTCCTTACGGTGCCTGCCAGAGCTGTGATGGTTTGGGTACGATATTGGAATTCGACCCTGATCTGATAGTTCCTGATAAAACGGTTTCGCTTGAAAATGGAGCTGTTACCGCCTGGCGAAAGGGTGGCAAGAGGATGAATATTTTCTATAACCGTCTGGTAAAAAAGTTTTGCAGTAATATCGGAATTAGCAAAACAACCCCCTTAGAGAGTATCAATGAGCGGAAAATAAATGTTCTGATGTATGGCACAACTGCCGCCGACAAAAAAGAATTCGGGTTTACTTTCGAGGGCGTTATCCCCAATCTTACTCGCAGATGGAAGACCACTGCCAGTGAATACGTCAAGTCCAGGCTGCACAGCTATCTCTCCGAGCAGCCATGTCAAAGCTGTTGCGGTGCCAGGCTTCGTCCTGAAGCTATCGCGGTAACAGTGAGCGATAAAAATATTTATGATCTCAGTTCACTGAGTATTGAAAACGCGCAGAAGTTTTTCAACAAGCTTAAGCTCGACAAAGAAAAAACAAAGATCGGAGCCGAGGTAATCAAAGAAATAAAATCCAGGCTTAAATTCATGGTTGATGTAGGACTTGGGTATCTGACTCTGGATCGAAAGAGCAGTACGCTTTCGGGCGGTGAGGCTCAGCGTATCCGGCTTGCAACGCAGGTGGGTTCGGGGCTGGTGGGGGTTTGCTATGTGCTTGATGAGCCGACGATAGGACTGCACAAACGTGATAACGATCGGCTGTTAGGGATACTTCAGAGCCTGACCAGGCTCGGCAATACCGTACTCGTTGTCGAGCATGACGAAGATATTATCAGAAGTGCAGAGCATATTATCGATATAGGTCCCGCGGCGGGTGCGCATGGCGGCGAAGTTGTTGTTCAAGGTGATTACAACGCTATCCTGCGCTGCCGAAAGTCGCTGACAGGGCAATATCTCAGCGGTAAAAGAAAAATCGATATGCCCGAGAAGAGACGCAGGTACAATCTTAAAAATCGTATCGAAGTCAGAGCAGCTGCCGAGAACAATCTAAAGCAGATAGATGTCAAATTTCCGCTTGGGGTTTTTACATGCGTTACCGGCGTCTCGGGTTCGGGTAAGAGCAGTCTGGTCAATCAGATATTGCTTAGAGCATTGAAACGCCGTCTGTATGAATCTCGAGAAAGGCCCGGCAAGCACAAAACACTTCTCGGAAGCTCGCAAATTGATAAGGTCATAGAGATAAACCAGGCACCGATAGGGAAAACACCTCGAAGCAATCCTGCGACGTATACCGGTGTCTTCGACATGATAAGAAAACTTTTCAGCATGACCAGAGAAGCTAAGATCCGCGGGTACACGCCTGGGCGGTTCAGCTTTAACGTCAAGGGCGGTCGATGCGAATACTGCAAGGGGCAGGGCACAAAGAAGATCGAAATGCACTTTCTGCCTGATGTTTATGTCACCTGTCAGCAGTGTAAAGGCTCAAGATACAATGCCGAAACATTGCAGATAACCTATAAGGGCAAAACGATAGCTGATGTTCTCGATATGCGGATCGAAGAGGCGGCTAAATTCTTTACGAATTTCCCGAAGATAGTTCGACTGCTTAGAATGCTGAATGAAGTCGGCCTTGACTATATGCAGTTGGGTCAGCCCTCGACAACGCTTTCCGGCGGAGAGGCTCAACGGATAAAGCTGGCATCGGAACTTGGCAAGGCATCGACCGGGCACACGATGTATCTGCTCGATGAGCCGACGACAGGGCTGCACTTTGCTGACATTCACAATCTCTTAAATGTCCTGCAGAGGCTCTGCGATATGGGCAATACCGTTGTGGTCATCGAGCATAATCTCGACGTCATTAAGATGGCTGACTATATAATCGATCTGGGGCCCGAAGGTGGTGATGCGGGCGGATATGTCGTGGCTACGGGTAAGCCGGAAGATATCATCAAGAACAAAAAGAGCTATACCGCCAAATACCTGCGAGACAGACTCCAGGGGGACGCCTAATCGAGCCATGGGCAGGTCCCATATTATCGCTGGTTCAAGTCGGTTAGCAGTGCACCTGAAATATTTTTTTAAATCCCTGATTTTTGTTCGGTTTTTGTTTGGGTAATTACTGCCGCTTTGCCGATACAATAAATTACGAAACAATTAAAATGGGATTGGAAAAAAAGATGGATAGTGACAGCAGAAAATTTGAGGCCGTTTGCAGGTTTGGTCCCGGCGGTGATTTCGTTAGCGATTGGCCTGGTGAAAATGTTGAATCGATACTTAATTCGTCAGGCAAAATGACAAAGCTGCTTTCGAGTCTGCACGAAATTATATCAGGTATGACCGGCTCTTCGCAAGTTTCTACGAGTTTTCAGCCAATTTCAAGCCAGAGTTTAAACGCAAAGGAACATTTAGAATATGCAGTTAAAAACAACACCAGCAAAGCGCCATCTTACACCTCGACAAATGCAACTACTCAAGGCCATCGCACAATTCGAGTCGAGCCACTGCTATTTGCCGACGATTGGAGAACTGGCCGAGCAACTGGGCATAAGCCGAAGCACCGCATTCGAGCATATCGCAGAACTGCGAAGAAAGGCCATGCTTACCAGAAGTCCGGGCAGGGCACGCTCTTTGATCTTAACTGCCCAAGCGCAAAAACTGCTTAGCAAACTAAACGCCCCTGCTCAGAGCAGCATTTCTGGGCAGAGTGGCGCGATACCTTTTGCCGGCAGAGTCGCAGCCGGCATTCCTATCGAAGCAATTGAGGACAGGCAGGCTTTGTCACTAACTTCGCATTTCGGCAACGCTGAGAATACTTTTGCTCTTGAAGTCACCGGCGACAGTATGATAGACGACGACATTAACGACGGCGACATGGTGATCTGCAAGCCTGCCAAAACCGCTGCTAACGGTGAGTTAGTTATCGCGATAGTCGACGACGACAACGCCACGCTAAAACGTTTCTATAAGGAACCGGACAAGATTCGCCTCCAGCCCGCCAACGAAAATTACGCCCCCATCTACACAAATAACTGCCGAATCCAGGCAGTAGTTGTAGGCCTTGTAAGAAAGTTGTAAGATTTATGTCAGTATCAGGTCGAGCTTTCTTTGCCTGGGCTTTGGCAACTGAGCCCCACATCCGGGGCAATCGTCTCTTTCGAGTCCTCGGCGTTTTCCGCAAGCATGACATTTAATGGTCGCAGTATGGTTCAATGCCAGATATGTAAGCAGTCCGGCCAAATTGAAAAGCCCAACAAGTGCGAGCCAGAAGATGATTTTACCCCAACAGGTTCGCCTCGAATACCCGTGCCCAAAAGCGACCACCATCATCAAAGCACTAAGCGTGTAATTTAAAATCATATTCGCCGGCCTAAGTTCTGAAATAATTTCCGCACATAGTTCCAGCCAATGGTCGTCATAACGACGCAGTTGCCGTAACTGTATCGGGAAATATCTCCAAATAACATTGAATAATGTTGGCGAGACATTGCTCACATAACGCTGCGAAGTTCTTCGATAGTCCTCAGTTACAAGGATGTTTATTGTCTGGCCGGGGATGGTCCAGTCGTAGCGATTTACAAGTTCGTATTTGCCATTATCTTCTACTTTGTAAAGCTCAATCCATCGATTTATAGGTTTGCCCTGCCTTTCATGAAGCCACTTATTAATTAATTCAGGCGATCCAAAATATTCTTTTGGTAATCTGTAACTGGTACCGTGATTAGAAAGAAAGATTTCATCTTTTGTGGCCGTAAGACCTGGAAATTCAATTTGCCAATCATCCGGGATAGTAACTGTTAATATTTGCTTAGGTTCTCGCATTATCAAATGGATCTTACGGTCCGCTGTTCGGCAGGTGATAGCGGGGCGGTATCGGGTACTGAAAGCTAAAGATCTCCATTTATGTAATCCGAATGTTTCGATATCTGCCTGCTGACTTTCAAAAAGAACGTTTACCTGTTGCTTTTCAAAATTGATCTCATAAATCCTTCGCTTGGTCTGCCACAGCAACGTAGGACTGTACGAGTTTTCCGGGCACCAGGCCGTGGCCGAAGTTAGATCCCCGAAAGACTGCACCTGTTGCTTTTCATTGACAAAGCCTGTCATGCCGGCGTAGCCAATTCTTTTGCCATTTGTATCATAACCAACAAAATAATCTTTCCCCGGCAGATATCGCCACGCCTCAATGGTTCTATTTTCTTCTTTGACTGGTATTATCAGGGACCGTGAAAAGTCAGGGTTGAGATACTGCATATCTCTGATTCGTCTTTGCGAAATATGTTCTCGCCAGCCCCTGAGTCTCTCGGCCCAGGAGAGATGCTCAAAAGGATTGTCCTTGCTTAATCCTTCCCATAGCAGATCGTCGTTAGTGTCATAAATTTTTATTTTTTGAGGCTCATCACTACGTCTATGTTTTTTCTCCACGAATACTACCTGGTGGATAGTTCCGTCTGGTAGAAATTTCTTTTGTGACTGTCTTATTTTCTTTAGCAGCTCTTCTTTTTCGCTGAGTTTTTCTTCGGTTGCTGCGGGTCTGTGCCTATCTCTTTCGCCGAACACCTCGAATGTCGCAATGATAATCCCCTGGGCTATCATCAGCAGACAGAGCATTACCAGTGTTGTCATAAAAACCTTTGATGGTTTTGAGATATATTGTAAAAGTCTATTTCGTTTCATGCTATTATTCCCCGTCCTAAAATTCTCTGTTAAAAAAACTACTAAATATCTGCGTAAGTAAAATAACAACCCCGATAGCTATCATTACAAAAGCCATGACGATGCTCCATTGAAAGGCTGTTATGACCGCAAGAATCGCATAGCCCAGCCCGAACATTTTTGTTGTATACCATTTGGCCCGGCTCAAACCCGAAAGGGCTGTTCCCAGATAGATCACATAGCCTATAGATATAAAAATCCATCCTTCGATAAAAACCCTCAGTCCAGGCGGCATCATAACAAGCTCGGGAATACATGCATATTTGTAAAGGCAAATCCAGACCACTCCGAGCGAAATGAGAAAGCCTATCAAAGCTGCCGCCAATTTTGAAGACAGTATAGTCCCTCTGCCTGCAGAGCGGTGAAGCAAAAAGCCCCAGGTCTTGGTAAAGTTTGCTACCCAGAACTGCCGAATTCCTAACATCAGGCCAAGCCCGATCGATGCAAAGAACAGCCATATTCCGGTTAGGGCCAAATGTGAACTTTGAGTAAGGGGCCAAGTATTTACAACCTTACCCGGCGAAAAATCGGCGATATTCCAATGGTATGGTTTGGAATAAACTTCAGCACGCAAGGCGAATCCGCCTATCGTCAAAAATATGATTCCCGCTAATAATAGCCAGGGCAGGCATTCTCTAAATTCTTTGAGCAGTAGAGCTGGAAATTTCATCTTAATTTTTCTCCCATTCAAATAATTTTCTATGATTCGCCGGTGCTGTAAACTCGATGAACTGGTCCTCAAGATTCATTTTTATGATCTCGTATTCTTTGGCCCCGACAGTTTCTGCCCATTGGCTGATCTTTTCTTCGTCGGTGCCGATGAGCGTCAATTCAAGCTCTGTGTGATTTCGCCGGTAGCACAGTAGGCCGTCGATATCGATCTCGGCAGGAGTGTTTCCTGAGAAGCTGACCTTGACCTTTTTTACCTTGTCCCTGAACTGCTCGACCGTGCAATTGGCCCTTAGTACTCCCTTGTCGACAACTACGATCCTGCTCGCGACTCTTTCGACGTCGGCGAGTATATGGCTGGAAAAAAGTATCGTTCTGCCCTGACGCATTATCAGTTCTATCATTCCTTCAAGGAACTGCCGTCTTATCGCCGCATCCAGACCAAGCGTCGGATCGTCCATTATTAAAAGTTCGGGATTTGGCGCAAGGGTCAGAGCAAGTGACACCTGGGCGCGTTGGCCGTTGGAAAGATGCTTTATCTTTTTCTTTTTCGACAACTCGAAATATTCGAGCATATCAGAAAACAACTTTTTGTCCCATTGGCCCGGATAAAAGGCCCGCTGAAATTTCTCCAGCGCCGCTATAGTCATCCACCGCAGCAGTCTATGGCCTTCGGTTACATACCCGATACGCTGTCTGATCGCAGGAGTCAGATGCCGGCAGTCACAGCCAAGTAGTTTCGCAGAGCCTGTTGTCGGTTCGAGCAGCCCCAACAGCAGTTTGATAGCGGTTGTTTTGCCCGCACCGTTTCTACCGATGAAGCCGCAAATACAACCTCGCGGGATTTTCAGGTCAAGATGATCCAGCGCAAGATTGCTGCCGTAAAATTTTGTCAGCCCATTTGTTTCCAGTACTATTTCACTCATTTTTTCCGCTTTCCGCTTTCTTGTTTTTTAACGAATTTGTTTAGTCTTTCCTCGAACATCGCGATCAGGTCACGTTTCTTCAAACCTAAATTCAGCCCCCTCGTGATAAATGTATCCATTCTCTCACTCAGCAAATTGATATCAACCGCATCGACATTGCGTAATTTCGGATCGCGTACGAAGGTCCCTGAACCGGTCTTAGTTGTCACCAGGGCGACCTGTTCCAGTACGCTATATGCGCGGGCGACGGTATTGGGATTTATCACCAGTTCAGAGGCAAGTTTGCGAACCGCGGGCAGTTTATCGCCGGCTGAGAGATGTCCTTTGGCGATAGCCTCGCTAACTTGTGCCACGATCTGAGCGTAGATAGGTTTATCCGAACCTGCCGTTATTTGTATCCAAACTGCCATAAACCAGCTTTCCCGTCTATTTGCCTTTGATTTACTAACCAGAAATTGTATTAGTACTCTTAATACATTATGTACTACATATCGAGGTTACGGCAACAGTAAGGGCAAGCCCAGTGAAGAAGGAACATATTCTGACGCGGCGGCAGCGTACCGGTGGCTGACAGAGGTAAAAAAGATATCGGCAGAAAATGTTATTATTTTCGGCAAATCGCTCGGCGGCAGCATCGCCGCACAACTGGCAACTAAGGCGGCAGCACAGGCTTTGGTCCTCGAAAATGCCTTTACCTCTTATATTGATATCGGCAGGAAATTTTATCCATATCTGCCGGTACGACTTTTTGCCAGATACTCATATCCAACGATAAATTACATCAAAGATATTGACATGCCAGTAATGATAATTCACAGCCAAAACGACGAGGTCGTACCATTCGAACTCGGTGAAAAACTCTATGAGCAGGCAAATGAGCCTAAAGAATTCGTAAAGATATACGGCAAACACAACGACGGCTTTCTCGTCTCAAGCGACCTCTACAAAAAAGCATGGACCAGATGGCTAAGATTCCTAAAGCAATCCAAAACCCAATCAACCCACCACCACGCCTCATAAACCGCATATCTGAAAATTTTTTTTATTTTTTTTAAGAAATAACTTGCCAACCGTCGATATGTAGTACATAATGTATTAAGAGTACTAATACAATT
>JBHPGW010000046.1:0-19972 GCA_042569785.1 Planctomycetota bacterium
TCATGGCGATATGTACGAGAAAAGATTTCTTCAATATCGAAACAAGGATCCAGACCGAGCAGTTTTATCGTACCAGCAGAATGGTTGCAGACCTGTTGGGTATGCCGGTACCGATCAATAAAGCCGTCGTTGGTGACAACGCCTTTGCGCACAGTTCGGGGATCCATGTTGACGGTGTGCTCAAGAAACGCGAGACCTATGAGATCATGAAGCCCCAGGATGTCGGCTCACCCAAGAGCAGGGTGGTACTGACCGCAAGGACCGGAAGGCATGGGCTTAAGCACCGGCTTGAAGAACTTGGATACAAACTTAACAAAACCGAATTGGAGAAAACTTACAAAAGATTTATCGAAGTAGCTGACAAAAAGCACGAGGTATTCGATGAAGATATAGCTGCGATAATCAGTGATGAAATTCATGTTGTCGAGCATATTTACGAATTGCAGTATTTACATGTAGCTTGCGGGACGGGTACTCTGCCTACTGCCAGCGTGAAGATGCTGTGTAAAGGTAAGCAGAAACAGGCCGCCGCCTGTGGAGATGGGCCGATCGATGCGGCTTATGAGGCGATACGAGATGCTACAGGTTTGTCGCCGAAGTTGCTTAGCTACTCGATACGGGCCGTTACAGGCGGAAAAGAAGCGCTCGGTGAAGCGACCGTAAAGATATCCGAGGACGGTGTGATCTTTACCGGCAGAGGCGTCTCGACTGACATTATAGAAGCGAGCGCAAAAGCTTACGTCGATGCGATAAACAGAATGCAAACAATAAAGAAATGAAAAAATAAAAAAGGATAACTGATAATGTCAATGACGATAACGGAAAAGATTCTTGCACGGGCGGCTGGTAAAGATTGTGTCTGTCCGGGGCAACTGATTGATGCTGATATCGATGTGGTTATGTGTCACGATGTCACTACTCCGCCTGCTATTTCGATGCTGATCGAAAAGGGTATCGATAAGGTATTCGATACGGAAAAGATCGTGGTGACGCCGGACCATTTTCAGCCTGCCAAGGACATCAAAAGTGCTGAGCTTCATAAACGGCTCGACGAGTGGGCGAAGAGACACAAGCTTAAATACTACTATAAGATCGGCAGGGCGGGTGTATGTCACGCACTATTGCCCGAACAGGGACATATTCGGCCAGGCGAAGTTATTGTCGGCGGCGATTCGCATACTTGTACTTACGGCGCTTTTGGGGCATTTAGTACCGGTATCGGTTCGACCGATCTGGCAGCAGCGATAGCTACGGGACAGCTTTGGTTCAGGATACCAGAATCGATCAAGTTCGTTCTTAACGGCTCACTTGGTAATGGTGTTTATAGTAAGGATGTGATCCTGGCAGTTATCGCGAGGATCGGCACCGATGGTGCGCTTTATAAGGCGATGGAATTTGTCGGCCCGGCTCTTAGCGAGATGAGTATGGAAGCGAGAATGACTATAACCAATATGGCTATCGAAGCCGGCGGCAAAAACGGGATCATTGGGTTCGACGATGTGACGAAAGAATATCTCGATGAGCATCTGACGGATAAAAAAGACTATACCGTTTTTGAATCGGATGAAGATGCCAGATATGTAAGTGTTGAAGAATTTGACTGTTCCCAACTTGAGCCTATGGTAGCTGTGCCTTCTCTGCCAAGCGGCGGGACGGCGATCAGCGAATGTCAGGGTAAAGAGATGGACCAGGCTTATATCGGCAGCTGTACGAATGGTCGTATCGAAGATTTAAGGATAGCTGCTGATATCCTTAAGGGTAAGCAGGTTGCTATCCGTACGCTTATCGTGCCTGCGACGCCTGTCATCTGGAAACAGTCGAAGGATGAAGGGCTGTTCGATATATTCTACGAAGCTGGTTGTGTGATCAGTGCCCCGACGTGCGGTGCGTGTCTGGGCGGATTTATGGGCATACTGGCTGAAGGTGAAAAATGTGTAAGCACAACCAACAGAAACTTTGTCGGCAGAATGGGACACCCCAAGAGCGAAGTCTACCTGGCAAGCCCCGCAACAGCGGCGGCAAGCGCAATAGAAGGTAAACTAACCGACCCAAGAAAATATTTATAACCACTGATTTAATAGAAAGAAATTTAACCACGGATTTCGCGGATTACACGGAATTAAAAGGATATTAAATTTGGCTGAAAGTGATTTACTATATTCCGAGTTGACCAGACCCATTATCGGGGCTGCGATGGAAGTTCATAAAATTCTTGGTGCTGGATTTCTTGAAAGTGTTTACGAAGAAGTTATTGCGATCGAATTTGGTTTGCGAAAAATACCTTATGAAAGACAAAAAAAGATTGATGTTATTTATAAAGGCAGATTTGCGAAGCAGTTTGTCTGTGATTTCATTGTATACGACAAAATTATTGTTGAATTAAAGGCTATTAAAAAAAACTTAGATGTCGAAAGAGCACAGGTCCTGAATTATTTAAAGGCCACGGATTTAAATTTAGGATTGTTACTCAATTTTGGCAATAGTTCTTTGGAAGTCAAAAGACTTATTAGTACAAATCCGTGAAATCCGCGTAATCCGTGGTTAAAAATTTGTTAGAGAAAAGAGGTTTATTATGGCTAAGGCACATGTTTATAAGAGGGACCATATAAATACTGATGAGATCATTCCGGCGAGGTATTTGAACACTGACGTTGAGGCTGAGCTGGCTAAGTATTGCATGGAGGACCTGGACGATCAGTTTGTTAATAAGGTTGCTGCTGGTGATGTTATCGTAGCTGGTGAGGATTTCGGTTGCGGTTCGAGTAGAGAGCACGCGGTATGGGCGCTGCGAGGAGCTAAGGTTGCGACCGTTATCGCTAAGACTTTTGCGCGTATCTTTTATCGTAATGCTATCAATTGCGGGTTTTATCTTATTGAGTGCAAGAACGGGCTGGAAAAGATCAGTGATGGCGACGAAATCGAGATCGATTACAAAAACGGCTTGATTAAAAACGAATCTGCTGGTATTAATATAGAGTTTCTGCCGCTGCCGGATTTCGCGTTGGAAATAATCGAAGACGGCGGACTGCTGGAACATATAAAGAAAAATTAAAGTAGTTGAATGTATAGCATTTATGACTTAGGATTGCGGATTAGGTTTTCCCATGAATAATAATTGCATTAACAATTCGATAATCTATGGAGACTGCGAGGATGTACTAAAGAGTTTCCCTGAAAATAGTATCGACCTGATTATTACTTCACCACCATACGCGGATTGTCGTAAAAATACTTATGGCGGTATACATCCGGATGAATATGTCGAGTGGTTTTTGCCGAAATCTGAACAATTTCTAAGAATACTTAAACCTACCGGCACTTTCATGCTTAATATAAAGGAAAAGGTTGCTAAAGGCCAAAGGCATACCTATGTTATTGAGCTTATTCTGCAAATGAAAAAACAAGGTTGGTTGTGGACAGAGGAGTTTGTATGGCATAAGAAGAATTGCTATCCTGGGAAATGGCCGAACAGGTTTCGAGATGCATGGGAAAGGTGTCTCCAATTTAATAATTAAACAAAGATTAAAGATGAGTTACGAAAATAAAATGCTTGAGAAGTTTAATATGCCAGCAAAGCAAGAGGTTGGGCAAGCTTTGTTGCAAGCGTTTTTGCGGCATGGAGGAGTAATCAAAGAATTTGGTTCTGGACAGGAAATAGTCGATGAAATGGCAAATGACTTCGGCCTGAATAAACAACAACGTACAGCTTACTTGGAGACAATATATCGCAAGGAAAATCGTGTTAAGAAATCTAACCTCTGGCATAGATTGCTTTTTAGAACTGCAGATTCTTTGGCAAAGAAGAAATTGGTTTCGCGTCCAAAACAAACACTCCGACTCACACAAAAAAATGAATGGATGTTAACAGAAAAAGGCTTCGATGAAGCGTTGAAGATATCAGGTGTACCTCCTACAAAAAAAGCGTTGCTGCCAACTAAGTCTTATGAAGTACAGAAAATTGTAAAAAAGTTAGTTGAATCTCCAAGGCCTGAAAACTATAGTCCATTTGATAAGAAAAAGAAAGCTGTTACAATAACTAGAGAGACTACTATACGAACAAGGGGATTTCGTCAAGCAGTTATTAATGCATACGATCATAAGTGTGCTGTCTGTAAAATGAAAATTTATGCACCTGATTTTCTGTCATGGGAGGTTGAAGCAGCCCATATTGTGCCCCACAGTTATCAGGGGAGAGATGATATTTGGAATGGATTAGCATTGTGCCATTTACATCACTGGGCTTTCGATGTCGGCTGGCTCACATTGCAAGATGACTATACGGTCGATGTTTCGTCAAAAGTATGTTCTTTGCCACCAGATTTTGGAATAATTGGAGATTACGAGTTCCTTAGAGCAATGTCGAGCAAGCCTACTAGAATATTTTTGCCCAATAAAAGTGAACTTCATCCACATCACAATGCAATTCGATGGCATCGTCATAATATTTTTAACCGATAAATTGCGGATTAGCTTTATTGAGGGATAATCAATGCGAAACGAAGATGACGAAAGAATTATTTATTCGATAAATGTTGTTGATATCCAAGAAGTTGCCAATCAAGTTCTTAAACGCAGACTCAGCAAAGAAGAAGTTGCTTTGGTTGAAGAATCGGTAGGTGGTTACATAGATTGGTTTCAAGCAATTGAGAATTCAATTTGGGAACACATTACCTTACCTCAATCAAAAATAAAATCTTCAAACTGTGTTAAGCGTACTTAAGTAATGAATTCCAGATAAACCCGTTTTAAGGATTTGATATGGCAAAACAATAACATCACATCTTAGAGGTTGCTTAAAAGTTATACGAAAGAATTTTTAGAAGATTTTTGCTCTGATGGTGAGATAGATTGGAAAAAGCTTGTTGAGTTTAATAGTGGCAATTTCGACTTAAGTAATTGAAAGAAACAAAAGCAACCACAGATTACACAGATTTTTAAGGATTGACACAGATTAAAAAAAGGTTAAGTAAAATCTGTGTGAATCGGTTTTTGAATCTGAGAAATCTGTGGTTAAAAAACTGTGGTGTATTTTCAACAATTAAGAAAGGATGGATGACGTGTCTAAGAGTTACAATATTGCTGTGATGCCTGGTGACGGGACTGGGCCGGAAGTTACCGCTGAGGCGGTAAAGGTTTTAAAGGTTGCTGCTGATAAGTTTGGTTTTAAGGTTGAATTGACCGAGTTCGATTTCGGCGGTGAAAGGTATAAAAGGACAGGCGAGACGCTGCCTGATAGCGGTGTCGAAGAGCTTCGTCAGTTCGATACTATCCTGTTAGGTGCGATCGGACATCCTGATGTGGCCCCGGGTATCCTGGAAAAAGGAATACTGTTGAAGGCTCGTTTTGAGTTGGATCAGTATATTAACCTTCGGCCGGTAAAGTTGTTTCCTGGTGTTGAGTGTCCTTTGAAAGGTAAAGGGCCGGAAGATATTGACTATGTCGTTGTTCGTGAGAATACCGGCGGTATCTATACAGGCGCCGGGGGAGTGAGTATGAAGGGTACTGTGCAGGAAACCGCTATCCAGTCGGCAGTTTACAACCGTTTTCAGGTTGACCGCTGTCTCAAGTATGCTTTCGAGTACGCCGATAAGCACGGCAAAAAGGCTCGCGGCGTAGGCGATGAAAATACGCTGGCACTTTGCGGAAAGACTAATGTATTGACCTATCTCTACGACCTCTGGGAAAGAGCTTTCCACGAAATGGGTAAGGCTGAATATTCCGATATCCGAAGAGACTATTATCACGTTGACGCTACGTGTATGTGGATGGTTAAGAACCCGGAATGGTTCGATGTTATCGTTACCGGCAATATGTTCGGCGATATCATTACCGATCTTGGTGCTATGACGCAGGGCGGTATGGGTATCGCCGCAGGCGGTAATATCAATCCTGATGGTGTTAGCATGTTCGAGCCAATCGGCGGAAGCGCACCGAAGTATACCGGTCAAGGTGTTATCAATCCGTTAGCCGCTATTTGCGCGATGCAGATGATGCTTGAGACACTCGGCGAAGACCAGGCAGGGGAAAGGGTCGAAGAGGCGGTCAGGTTTGTTACCGGTAATAAACTCGAAAGTATGCAGGCCGGGCGAATGGGTTATTCCACCAGCGGAGTCGGCGACCTCGTAGCGGAAAAAGTCGCGGGGTAACTACAGTTTTTAGTTTTGAGTTTTGAGTTTTTAGTTTTCTACGATGCCAGCTAATCTGACACCAGATTATTATAAGGCTGAGAAGTGGTTCCGCAGTGCCTCGACGAACGATGAAAAGATTTTGGCGCTGGAACAGATGCTCAGCGTAATACCCAAACACAAGGGTACCGACCATATGCGCGCAGATCTGCGTCGCAAGCTGAGTAAGCTCAAGGAAGGGCCGGCTGTAAAAGGTCACGCCAAACACGCTGATATTTTTCATATTCCCCAAAGTGGTGCCGGCCAGGTGGTTTTGATCGGTACGCCCAACAGCGGCAAAAGCGCTATCGTCGCCGCATTGACCAAGGCCCACGTCAACGTTGCGGATTTTCCGTTTGCTACGGGCGCACCTGTACCGGGGATGGCCAAATTCGAGGACATACAAATTGAACTTATTGATATGCCGCCGATCACCGCTGAATTCAGCGCACCGGGGCAGGTGGGGACATATCGTAACTGCGATCTGATCGGTATCGTGATCGACCTTTCCGCTGACGTCAAAGAGCAGTTGGATGTCTGTCTGGACTATCTCGAATCGAGAAGGCTGCTGATCGACAGTGAGAATCCCGCTGGTGACGGCAAGGGCAGTGTTCGTGCCAAAAGGGCGGTTTGTATCTGCACCAAAGCCGACATCTCTGAGCCCGATGCTTTAGCTGCGGTTAAAGATATTTGCAAAGACCGATTTGAATTGATAGAGATTTCCGTTGAAACCGGAGCAGGACTTGACAAACTTACCGCTGCATTGTTCAGACTGCTGAACATCATCCGTGTTTACACCAAGCCGCCCGGTAAAAAGCCCGATATGACCGAGCCATTTACTCTGCCGGCTGGTTCTACCGTTATCGACCTGGCAACTGCCGTCCACAGGGAACTGGCAGAGAAACTTAAATTCGCGAGGATCTGGGGTACCGGCGTCTACGACGGGCAGCATGCCCAGCGAAACCATGTACTAAACGACAAGGACATTATCGAATTACACTTTTCATGATGACAAATAATAAACCACGGATTTCGCGGATTACACGGAATTAAAAGGATATAAAGCATGAGTGAAAGTGACTTATTATATTCCGAATTGACCAGGCCCATTATTGGGGCTGCAATGGAAGTTCACAAAATTCTTGGTGCAGGATTTCTTGAAAGTGTTTACGAAGAAGTTATTGCAATCGAATTTGATTTGCGAAAAATACTCTATGAACGACAAAAACAGATTGATGTTATTTACAAAGGCCGATTTGCTAAACAGTTTGTCTGTGATTTTATTGTATATGGTAAAATTATTGTTGAACTCAAGGCGATTAAAAAAATCTCAGATATCGAAAGAGCACAAGTTCTCAATTACTTAAAGGCCACAGATTTAAATTTAGGGTTGTTGCTCAATTTTGGCAATAGTTCCCTGGAGGTCAAAAGATTAATTAATACAAATCCGTGAAATCTGTGTAATCCGTGGTTTTAAAAATATAAGGAATTAAAGATGGAATGTAAGAAAGAACAAAATCTCAATCGCTGCAATTGTTCATATCCGGGGTGTGATAAAAAAGGCGTTTGCTGTGACTGTATTAGCTATCATTTGTCAATGAAGCAGTTGCCCGGCTGTTGTTTTCCTGACGAAGTCGAGAAAACTTATGATCGCAGCTTCAAAGCGTTCGGCAAAGCGTGGAACCTGTAAAACGAATTTCTACAAAGACTCAGGTCCGATCAGGCTGTTGGCAGGCAGTTTGTCGAGGATGGTTGATGTGAAACTTGTTAGGCCGATCTCTTCGGGGCTGTGCGCATCTGAGCCGTAGATAAGTTTTACGCCGGCATCGAGAGCTGTTTGGTATATTCTGTGCCAATTGTTGTAGCAGTAAGGGTTGATCTTATGGCCGTTATGCTCATTTATCTCCCATGTTATATTATTATGAGCTGAAATTTCGGCTGCTTCGGCGAAAACTTGCAGGACGTGATTAAAGATAGGCTCAATATCCATCGCACAGGCCAGCACTCTACCAGGGTGCGCCAAGGTGTCGATACGCGGATTCGATACGATCCCGAGCAAACTCGACCGCCAGCGTTCAAACATCGATTGAGGTTCTAAACTGCAATCTGACCATTGGCGTGGGTAATTGCCAACGCCTGGAATATAATGAAACCCCGCGACTACGTAGTCGATCCCGTCGAGATCGTCAGTCACCAGCCGACCGTCGCAGAACCTGCCGTCAACATCGATCTCAGCACCGACAATAACCCGGCAATTATGTTCGATCTTAGCCGCATCCTCGCGAATCCACTCCATGACATTCAGATCCAACGGCTTAAAGACATGAGTTGCGATAGCAATAGTTTTTAATCCAAGCTCATCGGCGCGAGCAAGTATAGCCTTAATATTCATAGGCTTAGCATGCCCGCAGTATTCAGTATGTATATGCATATCATAATCGATCATACGCCCCAGTATAACAAAAACCAACCCAAAATCCACAATCAAGCTCATTAGTCAATTTTTGCATTTTTCCTTTTACTTTTCCCATTTTCTATATCATAATACCACCTATGAAAAAGTCCTTATCACATTTGCCGCAATTAAAGCAGGATGAATTAGAACTTATCGCCATGAAGATCCGCTCGCTTTGCGAAGATGTTCAGATGGTGGTTCTGTTCGGCTCCTACGCCAGAGGCGACTGGAAGGACGGCCCGCATGAACAGGGCAGGGGCCGGCTGATAATCCATAAAAGAAGCGATTACGATATCCTCGTCCTGACAGCTAATGAATACACCGCCCGCGATATCAGCCTTTGGGACAAGGTCAAAGATAAACTCGCCGAAAGCGAACTAAGTACCCACGTTCGGATAATCGCCCGCGATGTCGATTTCGTCAACTTTAAACTAATGGATGGCCAATACTTCTTCACCGAGATATGCGAGCAGGGAATTATTCTGTACGACTCCGGCAGGTTCAAACTCCGGCAAAAGAAAGAGCTTAACCCAGCCAAAGCAAAACAACACGCACAAGCTAATTTCGACGAAGCATTCACAAGCGCAAAGAACTTCTATACCTTATTCGAAACCGCTTTTGAAAAGAAATTGTACAAGGAAGCTGCCTTTCTTTTACACCAAGCCACCGAGTTCGCATCCAAGACTATTCTATTGGTCTTTGGTAGTGAGTGTCCACAGGAGCATCATTTAGATATTTTAGGCGACCTTGCCGCCGACTACTGCCCGCAGTTAGCTGGCATATTGCCGAGAGAGACCGACGAGGAAAAGGAACTGTTTGAATTGTTGGACTACGCCTACATAGGAGCCCGCTACGACATGCACTACAAAATAACAAAACATCAGTTAGAAAAGTTAGCCCCGTGTGTTAAAGAATTACATACAAAAACTGAAATTGTGTGTAAGGAAAAGATAGAAAGCTTTACTTAGCCACAGAGGGGTACAGAGAAATAATAAATCGTAAATAGTATTGTGTGACATTATTTTTGTAAAGGACTCAAACAGACATGAGCGTCTCTGTCATAGCCACAATTATTACAGTGTTAGGGAGTGCGATAGTTGCCGCTATTACCTTTTGCCTGACCAAGAAACATGAGCTATCAGTTCAATGGCGAAATGAGAAACTAAACCACTACAAAGCACTTTTCTCGTCAATATCTGAGCTTGCTGATAATGGAATAAAACAAGAGGGTGCCGGTAAGAGATTTGCGCTTGCTGTAAATACGATATTTCTTGTTGCTCCACAGTACGTTATTAGTGCCCTAATGGATTTTTGCGATGAAATTCAATCTTCAAATCTTAATAAGTCTTCTGAACGTCATGATGAATTGTTAAAGAAACTGGTGCTTGCAGTGCGTAAGGATATTGGACTTGTAAAAGGGGACAATATAGATAATTTCAAAATTCACCTTATGAGTTCTTAGTGTTGTCCCTGCAAAATAATCCCGCAAATTCATATAATTGCAAGTTACAATAATACATTCGGAATATAACTGTTACTAAATAAGGAGTAGTATAATGGGATGGATAATAGGTGTAGTTATATTGGTGGTTATTATTGCGGCATTTACTGGGCCTGGGACATGTGATATATGCGATCTGCCAATAAAAAAGAAGCACTATACATACAAAATTGATGGGAAGAAGCAAAAGTTATGCCCCAAGTGTAACAATCAAATGGAGCGTAAGATAAGCAAGGAGGCTTTCAAAAGAAAATTTAGTTAATCAGCCGTGTATGGTGTACAACTTGTTTGCACACGCGGAATCATTTAATAAAAGAGATTGGACGAAGTTGTCATTCCTGCGGAAGCAGGAATCCAGTAAAAGAAAAATGGATACCCGCCTGCGCGGGTATGACAGTGTGGTAGGCGGATAAATATTGAAAAACTAACGGGAACCCTTTTAATTTACTATTTTCTATTGACGATTTACTATTATTTTCAAAATCTGCGTTAATCCTGCGTTAATCCGTGTCAGAAAACCAGTTTTTAGTTTTGAATTTTTAGTTAAATCCGTGTAAATCCCGTTAATCCTGTCTAAAAGCAGTATCTCGTATCTCGTGAAGCGTATCTTGCAAAACAAGCCTTTTTAATTTACTATTTTCTATTGAATATTTACTATTTTTCAAAATCCATGTAAATCTGCGTTAATCCCGTCAAAAAAAAAAGCCAGTCGCAAAAACCCACGACTGGCTTCGGAGGAGGGTGATGAGCATCTACTGTATATAGTTATGCGCAACAATTCAAGTAAAAGTTAAGTAAATCTTTCTTTTTGCGGAACCTCCGGTTTCGCTACGCGGCTCCTTCGGTGTCTCTGGATAACTAACGATCCAGAAGAAGGGCCAACTTTCGTACGGACAAGTTGGCCCGGTATGGAATGATTCAGTTCTTCTCTATTTATATAAGCGTAGCAGATAGGGCAAATATTGAATATTTATTATTGTTTCAAAATCCGTGTAAATCCTGTAATCCCGTCAAAAAGTTAGTTGTTGGCCCCGCGCAGCGGATTAAAGCCCCCACGGCGCTTGAGCGGGGAAGAAATCCCCTTTTCAGACCAAAAACGAACATTCCCAATATCAAATGCCGCATCTGAGCGTAGGATAAGGCATTCCATGTATCGAATGGAGCTTATCGATGATCAAATATTCATCTATCGAAAAGCACTTTTCAAATCTGCGCTATCCTGTGCAATCTGCGGTTAAAATAAATCGTAAATAGTCGATAGTCAATCGTAAATTACTCGGTGCCTTTGCCCCTTTCTTTGTCTGTTTTTTATCTTGCCGTAGCGTTTTTTTCTTATTACAATGCCGGTTTGCAAATTTTGTTAAGACTGGTATTTAAGTATGATATTCGTATTACCAATTCGTACAAGTATTCGGCCCTGGCGGACGCCTTGGGCCAATTACGCCCTGATCGCGGCTAATATTCTATTTTTTTTGATCACATACGTTGAGGCGCACAGAGCTATCATCAACGGCCAATTCGTTATAACTTCGCACCGGCTCTGGGTCTATAATTTCATTCTCCACCCGGCTAACTGGCAGTGGTTTCAGTTTATATCATACGCTTTCCTGCACGGTGGCTTATGGCACCTGATCGGCAATATGTTCTTCCTATATCTTTTCGGCAACAATGTAAACGACAAACTCGGCAATTTTTGGTACTTAGTATTTTACATTGCAGGTGCTGTTTTCAGCGGTATCGGGCATGCGTTGATCAGCAGTAATCCAGTCCTTGGCGCAAGCGGCGCCGTCGCTGCGGTTACTGGGGCGTACCTGGTACTGTTCCCGCAAACACTGATAACCGTTTTCTACTGGCTGTTCTATTTCATGGATACTTTCGAGGTGTCCGCTTTGTATTTGATCGGCTTCAAGTTGATCTTCTGGGACAATATGGCAGGAAGAACTGGGGGCAACATCGCTTACAATGCCCACCTGGCAGGCTATGCCTTCGGTATTCTCTCGATCCTTATTCTCATTACCACCGGAAAGATCAGTCACAGTCAATTCGATCTGTGGGCGATGATGAAAAGATGGAATCTCCGCCGACAGCACCGAAGTGCAGTCACTTCCGGCTATGACCCGTTCAAAGGGCAAACCAGCAAAAAAATAAAAGCGAAGGAAGTGGAAAAAACCCCGGCTGAGAAACAAGCCGAAGAAAAGGTCAATCAGCTTCGAGCTGACATCGGCTCGCGAATGGCAGATCGCAATTTGTCCGCTGCCGCCCAGTTGTATCTCGAATTGGCCCAACTCGACCCCGAACAGGTTCCGCCTCAACAATATCTGCTCGATATCGCCAATCAATTGGCAAGCGACAGTAAACACGCAGAAGCCGCAAATGCCTATGAAAAATTCCTCTCGTTTTACAAAAATTACGAGTACATCGAACAGGTACAGTTGATGTTAGGGTTGATATACTGCCGGTATTTAAACCAGTCGCAGGCCGCGATCAAATACTTAAAAGCAGCAGAGAAAAAGCTCACCGATCCGGGGCAACTGAAAATGTGCAAAGACGAACTTGCCAAGTTACAAAATTAACACTTAGCTCAAGGCTTTGCCGGCTTTCTCCTTAACCTGTATTGACAACTGACACTCTTAATCATTCGATTCGAGTTTAGATTTAAAAAGTTTTATGTCACATATTAAGGTTCATTCTTGTTTTTGTTCTCGTAAAGTGTTCGATGCAGTAAGCGTCCGGCAATTATCACAATCAGCAAGAATACCAAAAGTGATATTGTCGCATATGAGCTGTATGAAGCTACACGGTCATGGAAATGGCGCAGGAATATTGCCCAGCCCAGTATAGCCAAATAAGTACTGGCCAATACAACTGTCATATTTACCCATGTTCGCAGGCCTATCATAAAACCTATCACACAGCCTACAACAGGTCCGGTCATCCAAAATGGAAGCCAAACGAAAACGAACAGCCCTGATATTCCATATCTCAGGATTTTGTCCTTATGAGTTTCTGCCGTCTTACGGATTCGCTCGAATGTCTTCTTGAGTCGTTTTATTACTAATAGATGGCGCCAGCTGAAAACGAACAATGGATAGAGTATAAGCACTAAAATAGTTTCGATCATGATACATATCGGTATTATCGTGCTGTATTTAAGACCCATCGAATATCCGAAAGCTATGCTCGCAGCTCTGCCGAACATGATCTCTGTGGCGGTGATTCCGATCAATGCCTGGGATTCTTCGGGAGACAGCAGCATTTAATTCCGAACCAAAGCGTAAAAACAAACGCTAAAGCCACCCCGATCAGCAGGCATCGGCCCTCAGGGCTGTTAACCAGTGTGTTCTTTAGCTGATCCTTCTGATTTAGATTTGGCTTTATTAACGAGTTATCATCGTTCTCTTCTGCCATATCTGTCGACGCTTTTATTTTTATTGGTCAACTACTCGTATAATTTCCTTTTTTTCTACACCTGATATTGTACCGTTATCTTAGCCCAAAAGTAACAAAATAATGAACAACATCTCTCGCATAATAATACATCTTACTTAAAAGTTATTTTTTTATCAATATATTCCTGGGATAATAGCAATTTTGGCTAATTGGTTTTTGTTTTGCAATTTTTTTGAAAATTTGCGAGAATGTATCGGCTACGCGATACGCGATACGATATACGCAATACTAAAACGACAGGAGCAATATGGGTATTTTTGGTAAGACGACGGGGTTTTTTAAGGATCGGCTGGTCAAGACTCGCGATAAGATCAGCAGTTCACTGAGTACCGTTCTGACGATCGGCAGGAATATCGATGAGGCACTGCTGGACGAACTGGAAGAGACGCTTATCACCGACGATATCGGTGTTGAGACGACTGACAAGCTGATCAGCGACCTGCGCGAGGCTTATCGCGGTAAGCGGATAGCTACCACCGGAGACGTGATCCCATTTCTCAAAGAGCATATAAAAAACTATTGGCCTGCGCGTCATAGAGAGTTGCGGCTCGCTTCGAGCGGGCCAACTGTTATTCTTGTGGCAGGGGTTAACGGCTCGGGTAAGACCACGAGCATAGCTAAGCTTGCGCATATTTTGAGTAAGGACGGTAAGAAGGTGATCGTAGCGGCGTGCGATACTTTTCGGGCGGCGGCGGTTGAGCAGTTGACGATATGGGCAGAGCGTATCGGTGTGCAGATCGTAAAGCACAAGAGCGGCTCGGATCCCGCGGCGGTAGCCTATGACGCCTGCGAGGCGGCTGTTGCGCGGCAGGCGGATTTTTTGATACTCGATACAGCAGGGCGGCTGCATACGCAAAAGGACTTGATGCGCGAGTTGACCAAGATTCGCGACGTTGTAACCGGCAAGATCGCCGGTTCACCGCATGAAGTGCTGCTTGTACTCGATGGGACGACGGGACAAAACGCGATCGTACAGGCTAAGATGTTTACCGAAGCTATCGATGTGACCGGGATATTCCTTGCCAAGCTCGATGGCACGGCAAGGGGGGGGATCGTGATCGCTATAAAGGATCAGCTGGATATTCCGGTAAAGTTTGTAGGCCTTGGCGAAAAGCCTGAGGATATTGCTGAGTTTGATCCGGGTTCATTTGTTGAGGCTTTGTTTGAGTGATGATGGCAGGGGGCTTATGAATACTCGAAGGTTGTTAGTCGCGTTTGTTTTGGTTGTGGTTTTTTACGGGGGCGATATAAATGCTCAAACCCGCAGAACTCGTAACAAGGTCGAGATGGATATCCTATACAAATTCAAGATCGACGGTAAAACCAGTAAGGTCGAATTTACTATTTTGCTGCCGAGAACTATACCGAATAAGCAGAACATTGAGCTGAGCTATTCTGTTAAGCCGAAAAAAGTTTTTATGAAGAACCGGAACAGCTACGCGAAGTTCGTTTTTAATCATCCCAGAAAAGATTTTACACTTGTCATAAAAGTCAAAGCGGACTTGTTCAGCTATGACCTGTCGACGGCAGCGAATAAACGAATGGCAGAGCCTAACGAATTTGTAAATCTGACGACTTATCTCAGGGATGAAAAGTATCTGGAAAAGGATGATCCGTCAATAAAACGGATCGCAAGGAACCTGAGGGGTCGCAACGAGATCAACAGAGTCAGGAACATATATAATTACGTTTTAGGGAATCTTGAATACGGCAAGTATAACAAAAAAGATATGGGGGCGATCACAGCGGTTAAGCGTAAAAAAGGCGACTGTTCTGAGTACGCGGACCTTTTTGTCGTCCTGTGCCGAGCTAAAAAGATTCCTGCCAGGGTGGTTTCCGGTTACTTGACAGAATACAAGGGTACCGCTAAACACAGTTGGGCCGAGGTGTATCTGGAAGGTCTCGGATGGGTGCCTTTTGATCCTACGATCGGTGATGTGGAAGATGTTTCGGCGCAAAAGCGGTTGTTTAAGAACCTTAGCCCGATATATATTTACCTAAGTCATATTCGCAGTGATCCTGTGCTGGAAAATGGCGGATTCTACTATTACAGGTACTGGGGCGATAAGATCGAGGTTCTCGATCAGGTCAGGGTAACCAGGCCGAGAAAACTGGCTAACAAAGCAGGCTAAAAAAGCGATGGTTACAATTCGTTGGGGGCAATTATAGGGCTTTTTCCATATCTGAGCGGTGTTTTTTTACGTGCTTTTTTTATTTAACCTGCATTGAACTTATGCCGATAAAACAGCTTGAAGACAAGAATATTTGCGATAATTAAGAAACGGGAGTTGTCAAATGGGTATTCAGAACTGGTCAGAAGATATTATAATTTTGGATCTTGCTGCCGAGCCTCAAACGGGCGACGATCTTAGATCGGTAATAGAAGTGGTTCGTGATCGTGGTGATTGCGAGGTGCTGGTCGACTTTTCAGGTGTTGATATAATAACCTCATCGAGTATATCGGCTCTTTTGAAGCTGCGTAAACTTCTTGAAGATTGCGGGCATCGCCTGGTATTTTGCAGCGTAGCACCGGCAACCAAGGGAGTATTTATACTCACAGGACTCGATGAAATATTTGAATTCTACGATGATAAATGTGTCGCCCTGGCTGCTTTGCAGCTTGTTAAAGAGCGGTAGAGCAGATATGGGGGCTTGACAAATCATTTGATCTTTAGTAGAATTTGCCTTGTTGGTTTTATTTATCGAGTTGATTACGAAAATCGTCGGTGACGGCGGAGTTCGTAATTTGCTCGCGGATATCGTAAATTTGGACGTAAATAAATGGACGAGAAAACTCTGCGGCAGATCGAGCAGATAATCGATTATCAATTCAATGATCGTACCCTCCTTCGCAAGGCGTTTGTGCATGCCTCAGCGGCAGACAACCGCTCATTAAGCAATGAAAGACTCGAATTTCTTGGCGATTCTGTTTTAGCTCTTGCAGTCTGTCAAAAACTTTTTGAAGAATATCCTGATCACCTCGAAGGCGGCTTGACAAAGATGAAGAGCATGATCGTCTCTCGCAAATTGTGCGCTAAGGTAGCGAAAAAACTTAGTCTCCATAAATTTTTGCTGGTGGGTAAAGGTATGGCTCAGAGCAGGGCGCTTACCGGTTCTGTTGCCGCTGGGTTGCTGGAGGCGGTTATCGCGGCGGTTTATATTGATGGTGGATATGGGGCAGCGGAGAAATTTGTGCTGGAATCCTTTTCGGATGTCATCAAAAAGGCTGAATCTGAAATTGCCCAGGGTAATTTTAAATCGATCTTACAGCAGTACGCTCAGCAGCAGCTTAGTACGGTGCCTAATTATGAACTGCTCGATGAAAAAGGGCCTGAACACAGCAAATGTTTTGAGGTTCGGGCTGTTGTGTTGGATAAGAGTTATGAAAGTGCCTGGGGCGCTAACAAAAAAGATGCAGAGCAAAAAGCCGCTCATAACGCTCTTGTCGAGATCGGGGTATTAAACCCGAAGTAAAAGCAGTCTCCTGTTTGAGTTTGTATTATTCAATCTTTTTTCATCGCGGCATCAACCAGAGAGACAAACATAGGATGTGGGTCCAGCGGCCTTGAAGTCAGACACGGATGGGCCTGTGTACCCATGAAGAACCGATGTTCGGGAATTTCGAGTATCTGCATGATCGGCTGGTCGGGCGCTTTACCCGAAAAGATCATCCCTGCCTGTTCGAGTTGCTCGATATAGCGTGGGTCAACTTCATAGCGATGCCTGAATCGCATTCTGACGGTGTCGGCTTTACCTAAAATTTTCCATGCGATTGTATCGGATTTTATTTCAACGTCTCTGCCGCCTAATCGCATATTCCCGCCGAGCCCTTCGATCTTTTTCTGTTCGGGTAAAATGTCGATTACCGCCTCTTTGCAATCGGGTACGATCTCTGTACTGTTGGCGTTTTTAAGACCGCAAACATTGCGAGCGAATTCGATCACCGCCATCTGGAATCCGAAACACAGCCCCAGGTATGGCAGGTTGTTTTCTCGTGCGTATTTAATGCAGGCGATCTTTCCTTCGGCGCCGCGGGTGCCGAATCCGCCCGGCACGATAATGCCGTCAACGTCAGCTAAGTGTTCCGCGACATTGGCATCGGTAACGCTGGTCGTTTCGATCCATTTGATCTTGATGTCAGATCCCAGAGCGATGCCTGCGTGTTCGAGGGCGTTGATTATCGATGCGTAGCTGTCACGGACTGAAGTGTATTTGCCGGTAATACCGATGACGGTCTGGTGTTTAATTTCGTCGATCTTGTCGGTGAAGTCGCACCATTTGGCCCAAGTTTTTCGCTCGTGTCGAAGGTTGAGCCGGTCCTCGATATTGAGCATTCTGGCGACCTCGAAATCCAGACTGTGATCCCTGAGCATGGCTGGTATCGTGTAGATGCTGGCTGAATCATGCATACTAAATACTCTTTTCAGAGGTACGTTACTGTATACGCTTATCTTTTGGCGTGCCTTTTCGTTAACAGGGTTTTCGGCTCGACATGCGATGATGTCGGGCTGGATACCTGTTTGCATGAGCTGCTTGATGCCGAGTTGTGCGGCCTTTGATTTCTGTTCGCCCAGTGCCTTTGGTTCGAGTATATAGGTCAGAGCGACAAAACATGAGCTGCCTGGCCCTTCTTCATAGGCTAACTCGCGTATCGCTTCGATGTAATATGCATTTTCCAGATCGCCTACGGTTCCGCCGATCTCTACGAAGACGATGTCAGCGTCACTGTCCATAGCCAGTTGACGCAGCTTGAGTTTTACTTCGCCGGTGACATGCGGGATCATCTGGACGTCTCTGCCCAGGTAGTCGCCGTGCCGTTCTTTGTTCAGTACAGAGCTGAATATCTGTCCGCTTGTGGCAAAGTTCGCTCTGCTTAGATTCAGATTGAGCATTCTCTCGTAGGTGCCCAGGTCCATATCGCATTCCATGCCGTCGTCGAGTACGAACACTTCGCCATGCCTGAATGGGTTGAGCGTCCCGGAATCGATATTCAGATAACCTTCGAGCTTGATCGGCGTGACCTTAAGGCCCTTATCCTGCATCAACTTAGCCAGGCACGACGAAAATATCCCCTTACCCAGCCCGCTCATTACAGTACCGAGCACAAAACAATAGCGAGCCTTGCCCTTCTTGTAACTGGCGGGTATCGGCGAGAAAAACTCGCTATCAGTTGAAACGTCACTTAATGAAGCTAACTGGTTGTTATCTTTTGACATCAAAACTCCTTTTCATTTTTTTGCCTCTTTACGAAATCTTCATATTGGGCGGGGGTGTCTATTCCATCGCAACTATGTGTAACTTTTCCGACGAGTATTTTATAGCCGTTCTCTATTACTCGCAATTGTTCGAGCTTTTCGAGTTTCTCCATTGGCGTTTGCGGTAGGGTGGTAATCTTTAGCAGTAAATCTTTTCTGTAGGCGTAAATGCCAAGATGACGCAGGTGATTTTTAGTTTCTCCCGCGCCTTCGGCGTCTCTGTCGTACGGTATGGCAGAGCGTGAAAAATAGATCGCGTAGTTTCGGCAATCGAGAATAACTTTTACGATATTCGGATTTTTCAGCTGCTCGATATTGTCAAAGTCGGCAGCTAAAGTTGCCATCGGGCAATCCGGGTTTGCTGTCAACAACTCGGCCAAATAGTCGATATGGGCCGGGTCTATCTCAGGCTCGTCGCCCTGTAAGTTTATTATTATCTCGGCATCAATGTCTTTGACAACTTCCGCGATACGGTCGGTGCCGCTTTGATGGTCGGTGCTTGTTAAGACGCAGTCAGCGCCGAAAGATTTCGCTGCCTGAACGACTTTTTCATCGTCGGCGGCGATTATTACTTTATCAGCGAGTTTGGCCTGGCAGGCGCGTTCGTAGGTGTGCTGGATGAGGAACTTGCCGGTATCTTTAGCGAGAACTTTCCCTGGGAATCTTGTAGAACCGTAACGAGCAGGTATACAAACTAAAATTTTCACAGCTTATCTTCCATTGCAGTAGAATTTCTTTAAAAATACCACTGCCTTGGCATGATAAGGGAAAGTTGAATTGTTGTCAACAGTGTAAAATATTCTAAAAAAAATATTTTCTTATCGCGTAATCAGTCCCACATTCGAAGAAGTGCCTCTGACTTCTGTTATGTCGTTTTGTTAGAGTTTGTAAAGATAGCCGGTCTGTTTAAAGACGCCGAATCCTGCCATGCTTAGATAAAACATTTGGCTTTCTTGTCTGTTTCTGGTATAATACGGATAAGCTGGTTTACAGTGTAATATGAAGGTTAAAAGGAGAGGGACCCCTACAGATCTTACGAGAGGCAAATTATGCGCAAAAAATGGAGCATTGTAATTGTTTTATTGGTGTTTTTTCTGGCTTTGCCGGTGTTTGCCGGCGTGTCGAACCCTGAGGACTTCGAGAGCTA
>JBHPGW010000047.1:0-19965 GCA_042569785.1 Planctomycetota bacterium
GCAGAAGTTGGAAAAGTTGAAATAAACATCGCCTAATCTACCTGCCAAAGCACACATCGAAAGTATAGGCGAAGAAAAACTCCTGTCACCCCCATACTTCGATTCAAGCATCTTTACAATCGCCTGCGCCTCCAGCGAACCAGCCCGTTCAACGATCCACCTCTCAGCAGCCTTTACTATTTTCTGCGAATCGTCACTAACCGTCAAAGCCGACCAGCACAGTAAAGTAGTACTAATATTACTCTCACTAAGAACCGTATCCCCCCACCCCCCATCACCATTACAATTAGAACAAAGCCAGCGAATCCCCCCTTGAATCTGTGTTTTATACTTCTGCCTATCGACAACCCCCAAAGCAAAAATCGCCACAGCAGTAGAAAGCGCACTACTCGACAGCCGCCCTCGCCAAACCCCATCAGCGTCCCGACGCCCAAGCAGCCGTAAAACAAGTTTTCTCCTGTCAATTTCCATAACCAACATAAATCGTAATTGATTGAAATCCATTGTCAAACAGTTTCCAAAACCAACACCTTACAAAATTTTTAGCCCTCTGCACTACAGAGGGTTTTTTCTTCGTGTTCTTTGCGCCCTTTGTGGTAAAAAAACATAAATCACAAAAACATCATTGCGAGCAGCGAAGCGACGCGGCAATCTCACCCGAACAATCAATTAGAGCATTTTAATATTTTCTGTTCGCATTTAGGCCGTCGTGAGGACAAGGCTGGCAAGGAAGAAAACGCAACTCTACTTATTGTAGGGTGAGTATTTCTGATGCCGACAGCCGAAGCCGTAACAGGCATAAAGCGAACACGAAAAATTAAATTGCTCTATGGAAAACATAACAGTAAAAGACAAACCGGAAAGAGCTGCGATCCTTTGGATGCACGAGGCTGTTACCTATCTCGGTCTTGATCGGTTGGGGTTGGCACGACCTGAGAGAGCCATATACCGACTGATCAAGAGGGGGGCATTACATCCTAAAAAAATTGCGGGACACTTTGCTTTTGACAAGGGAGAATTGGATATACTCATCGCAAATGGGGATCAAAAACGGGGCAAAGGCCGCCCCAGAAAACTTCGTTCTGCATAAATTCTGCATAAAGAAAAATGCGATTAAATCAGCACTTAAAATTTTCGCAAACAAAAAACTCATACAAACCTTTGACTTGTATGGGTTTAACTAAATCGGGGAGAGAGGATTTGAACCTCCGACCTCTGCGTCCCGAACGCAGCTATCCATCTTTTTTTAACTCACGTTTTTTCTTCAAAAAGCCCGTCAATAACATGCAATAGCTTGCTGAAGCAGCACTTAGTAGCCTGTCAAATTTCATTCCGTTTCACTTACTCTCACCTTTTTTTACATGATTCTTATTTTTTTTGCCTATTCTGCGTGAATTCTGCGTGAAAATCTGATACGATGCTTTTGTTGAAAATGCGATACTCTAAGGAGCTATATGATGGCCAGGACACGCAAAACACCGAAACTGAGAATATACAGGGAGAAATACTTCTGCACAGATGTTTACTTGCCGAATGGCAAACGAACAACAGTTGGCTTCGGAACCACCGATGACCGTACCGAAGGGGAAATCTATGCCGCTTTCGGCAAATGGCTTGATTTGTTTAACCAACAGCCGCAAAAGGTACTCTCCTTTAAAGGTCCATACGAAGCAATCGAACAAATTATTAATCCAGTGCAAACCATAACAGTTGGTGAGCTATTGGACAAGTATTTTGTTTACGCCAAAAAAACGACAAGGACCACCAGCAACAATAAAGAGCACCGTAATTTCCATTTTATTAAGCGAGTTCAACAGTTTCTGCAACCTTATCATTCCTGGCCGGTCAGCGACTTCGGCCCTGATGAATTGCTGAATGTACAGGATACTATAATTGAATACAAATATATGCAAGGAAAGAAAAAGAAACGGTACACTCGGCGTGGTGTAAATGACACCATAAACTGGATTCGCAAAATATGGAAATGGGGAATGGGACGTCAGTTCATTACGGCAGAGCAGGTTCAAGGCTTTAATGAAGTTAAATCTCTAAAAATGGGGGAGACAAAAGCTCGTGATAATCCCAAACGTGTCCGTGTTACAGAAGAAGATTTCTGGAAAGTTGTCAATGTAGTGAATAGTGTGGTTGGGGATATGTTGCAGCTTATCTGGTATACTGCAATGCGACCATATGAAGTTTGCGATATGAGGCCCTTTGATATTCTTTGTGACAACCCCCAGTGTTGGTTATATATCCCAGGCCGAGACCAAACACCTGTTGGCTTGCACAAGACCACTAGGTTTGAACGTGTTAAGGTGATACCTCTTGCATCAAAATGCCAAAAACTTTTAAAGCTCCGAATTAAAGAATTTGACTCCAAAAAATATATCTTCAGCCCAAAAGAGGCCATGGACGAATTCTTAGAAAAGAAGTTGGCTAATCGAAAAACTCCGTTGAAATACGGAAACCGACCAGGAACTAATCGTAAAAAACATCCTATGTTTAATCCCGGCAGAAAATATGGCCATCACGCTTTGCGTAATGCTTGCAAACGAGGATGTATACGGGCAGGAGTTGAGGTTTTTGTTCCATATGATCTTCGCCGAACTATAGCTACCGGAGCTCGTTCAACTCTTGGTAAAGAAGCAGCCAAGTTATTGCTAGGACATACTAAAACGGATACAACAGATATCTACTTATTGGAGGAGGTGCAGGAGACCATGAAAGTGGCCATACTTTTGGATTCTAATATCTAAAGCGGTTATGTTATGGTAGTACCCCAAATCATAAAATGCATTCTTAACGGCTGCAGAAACATAGGCCTTGTGTCCGAGTAATCTTGGCTTTGTATCACTATCGGCAGTAGCAACCTGATGGTACTATATTCATTTACTTGTCTTCGTATCAAACATATAGAACTCAAGACACACTTCATTTAACCTGTAAGAATATTGGGAGTGTGTTATGAGTTGTCCTAATTCTTCGGTTATCCACATTTGCTGTATCCGCAGTTTTTGCAAACATCGCAGCCTGATTCAAAACGTAGAATCTGGCCGCAGTCTGGGCATTCCTTAATAAACTTATGATTTTGAGCAGTATCAGATAATCCCAAAGCCTCCTCCAAAGCCTGTGCTATTGCGTCCGGACATGATAGGACATCAACTCCCTTATTTGCTTTACGTGCAACTGCTGTTGATAAACATCGGATTCCGCTGAGCTGGCTGATTATTACTTTAGGGTCAACACCTGATCTCAGAGCAGTTGAAACTACCCTGCAGGTAGCTTCCGATTGAGAGGGACATCCGCCAGCTTTGCCGAGATTGGCGAATACTTCACATATCCCCGTATCATCCCTATTAACCGTCACAAAAAGTGTACCACAGCCCATCCGGTACTTGCTTGTCTTGCCGGTAGTAACCCTGCTCCGTGGCCGAGGCCCCAATGACACTTCGCCAGGTTCTACAATTGGTTGGGCTGCTGATAATACCTGGTTCTCGCGGCTGCTGTCCCTGTAAACTGTAACACCCTTACAATTAAGATCATAAGCAAGCTGAAATATTCCACCTATATCCTCAACCATGGCACTGGCAGGCAAATTAACGGTCTTAGAGACCGCATTATCAATATTTGACTGGAAAGCCGCCTGGATGCGAACATGCCATTGGGGTGCGATCTGATGGGCTGTAACCAGCACTTCTGCAAGGTTTTTTGGAATACCAGGAATGTCCCAAATATCAGTTCCGGCCATCAACATTGTTTTCGCCTTTTCATTCATCCATCCCTGTTCTGTGCCAAGTTGTTCAAGAAGTGGATGCAGTTGGACAAATTCGTTACCATCCAGTGCTCGGCGTTTGTAAGCCAGGCTGAATATCGGTTCGATACCACCACTGCACCTGGCAATAATGCTGATGCTGCCGGTCGGTGCTATGGTTGTACATGCCGCATTTCGCATGGGTGTATTGAAATTAGTATCCCAGGTACTTCCCTGCCAATTGGAAAAGTTACCTCGTTTTTCAGCCAGTTTGCAGCTTGTCTCGTGGGCATGTTCCTGGATAAATTGCCCCAATCGTTTTGCAAAATCAACAGCTTCATCACTATCATAACGAATACCCAACAATACTAGTGTATCGGCGAACCCCATAATGCCGAGACCTATCTTCCTGTTGCCAAGACTCATTTCCTTGATTTTGGGAATCGGCCAGTAGTTAGCATCTATGACATTATCCAAAAACCTTACCGCATAGTAAATCGCAGTTGATAGATTCTGCCAATCCATATCACTGCCATCAGACAGCACAAACCTCGAGATATTCAAAGAGCCGAGATTACAAGCCTCGAAATCGAGTAACGGCTGTTCTCCGCAGGGATTTGTAGCATTTATCTCACCCAGGTCAGGGGTAGGATTATCTTCATTGACACGATCAATGAAGCAAACACCAGGCTCACCCGTTGCATGGGCATTAGTGATAATCATTTCCCAGATGTCCCCAACTGTATAGCAGTTATTTTTGTCGTTATCTAATGGTTTCAGGTCCTGAAGCCGGTAAGAATGTACGTCAATACTTTTCGGGAGAACATACTGCTGTCGTGTTCTTGGATTGGTCACGATATGCGGGGAATCGGGTTTTTTATGAAGCTGGTTCATAAACTCATCTGTTATCTTGATAGAGATATTGAAATTGTTGAATGCTGCGGTATCACTCTTGGCGTTGATGAACCTTATGATGTCCGGATGCTCAACGCTCAGCATTCCCATATTGGCTCCTCGCCTGTGAGCTCCCTGCTGGATTGCATTCGTGGTTTCGGCAATCACCCGCCAGAAACTGACAGGTCCCGAGGTCGTCCCGCCACTGGATGAGACGGTATCACCTGTGGGCCTTAATTTATCAAACGCAAATCCTGTCCCGCCACCTGCTTTCTGGATCAAGGCTGTGTTTTTGACCGCATCAAAAATATCAGGGATACTGTCTTCTACCGGAAGAACAAAACAGGCACTGAGCATCCCATCAGGCCTTCCTGCATTCATAAGAGTCGGGCTGTTAGGAAGGAATTTCCCTTCAGCCATCATCTTGTAGAATATCTCCGGGAGCAATTGAACTACCTGCTCCCGCGTGTCATATTGAGATTCAACTCCTGCAATCGTATTTGCTACTCGCCAGTACATTTGCTCGGGTGTTTCGGCTATATTACCATCGGCATCTTTGAGCAGACATCTGCGTTTCAAAACTTCCTGGCTGATATCAGGAGCTATATCCTTTGATTTGATTTTTTCGGTGCTATTCATCGTAAGCATTTGAAAACCTCCTTTTTAAGCTGACTGTTTTGACTTCTTGTATACATATAATGGGCAATTCTTATCACAGTAAACAGCAACAGCCGGGTCCTCACAGCCTAAACTGCGATAAGAATTTTCAAAAGCGCATCTGGTTTGATGTTCTATTTCCTGGTCTGTTATTATGCCCTTACCATCTGCGGGATGATTCTTTTTTGCCCAGGCTTTCAATACAGCCAGTGCCAGATCAAATGGCAGGCCGTTTCGCTTCAGATGGACAGCCAGACGAAAGCACGAGACACGCTGGTATGAATCAACCCCCTCTATCAACATCCTCCGACCGCAAGGAGGCAGGCCAAAAGACGAACTGTTATCATTAGAATTAGAATGGCCATTGCATCTTGATCTTTCAGCAGCTGGAGCTTGCTCATTTAGTTTGCCACTTTCAATGATAGCATCAAGTCTGTATTCCGGGACTCGCTGAACTCTTTCGAGCAGTTCCCATTGGTCAGGATAGGGTTTGGTCGAATCGGCAGTATCTGTAAATACAGTCCGGCCCTTGGGTACAAGTGCCCCGAACAATGGCGTATTTATGAAATTGCCGTACGAGATGCCGTTTAAACTGTCCTGTTTTGGAAATACTTCTGTCTGGGACTTCCCCATATCAGCAAGAATCTTTGCCGCAACAAGTCTTGCCTTGTATGCGACTACGCCACCTTGCTCAAAGAATATCCAGACATGATATCCTTTGGATTTGCTTGTCTCAATGTAGCATGAGATATCATATCGCCTTGCCCCGGCAACATAGGCGATAGGTAAAGACAGCTCATTCTGGTCAAAATCAACTGCCAACGCAGAGGTTTTCTCACCTGTCAGAAGATAAACCCCGTAAGATTGCCTACCGGTCAGATGGTCTTTTATCACCTTGTCCGTTACCGGCTCTTTCACCTGCCGAACCTTGCCCGTTCTTGTATCATAGGTGCCGTAAACATTTTCCAGGCCGGTAAAACAACTTTTGAAAATTCTGATTTTTTCCTTCGTGTCTCGTTTTATTTTTTCCATGATATATCAACTTTCTGTCTATTTTTGTGAAAGCAAATCACTTGTTTTTTGCTTTCACAATTAAAATGAATCCAGGTTGAACAGATTCTCATCGCTTAGAGATTTTCCAGTACAAGATAGAATCTGCTGCAGGGCAGATTCGCTGCAAATGTATCTGTACATAATGGTCGGTATCTCGTTTGCCAGCTCCCACGGTTTGCATTTCAATAGATGCTCCGGAAGAAACTGTCTGTACTGCTCAAGAAGGACACTTACAATCTCACTCTTTAAATGCCAGTCGGTAGAATCTATGTTTACGGCAAAAACCGCTTTTATATGTTTTGATCGCTCGATGTCCTTGATTATTTGAGCTAATTGATTGAGGACAGCATCAATACCACCCTCTTGGGTCTCGACGGCATCCAGGGCGGCGGCTGTATAACCGGTGCCATAAGTACTGCTGTAATGCTTTTCGAGCAGTTCTATTACCTGGCCAAGCGGTTCGGTAGATAGCTTCCAGCGGGCGTTCAGCCCCTTATCGTAAACCCACACCACAAATTCGGTAATGACCCTGTGGAACTCTTTATGGGAGATCGGACAGCCTGCCTTATGTGTAAATCGCCTCGCGGCCTCATCAATAGGTTCATCAAACTTACTCTCGATCAGGGAACGATCAAGCCTGGCACTGATTGTCTCAACCGTATTTCTTGCACGTGTTTTAATGTCAGTATTCTTCAATGTGACTCCAATCTGCTCTTTCATTGAGTTTCTCATTATCAGCTATCGGAGCTGCTATTGAATTGGACAGTTTATGGGAATGTTTATTTACCTTCTGTGTAATCCGAATAATCTCCGGTGCAGGCATATAATAATTCTTTCGTGAATTAGCGATGATACGGTCCTTGAAGTTTTTCTCCGGTATCTTAAGCGGCGGCAATGTAGTGAACTTGGCAATATCTGTCCCGCAGCGTATAATCGCCTGCCAGATGTCAAGATTAATAATATCATCGGGTTTGACTAAATCCTTGAAATCCTTTGCCAGTGAAGTTGCGTCCCTGGTATCAACATTAAAAACAATAGTTGTCCCGACACTGCCGAGAGCATCTGTTTTTTGCGAGCTGAACTGACGCATATACTGATGGGCAAGTGTCATACCAACACCGTATTTGCGGGTCTCGGCGATGATGTCTTCAAGAGAGTCGGTCGTGAACCGATGCGCTTCATCGAGATATATCTGAAACGGCCTGCGTTTGTCTACTGGCGTATCGCTACGGCTAAGTGCACTAATATGCATTACCGCGACCATGAACCCACCAAGAATCTCGCGAACTTCGGTGCCGAGTTTCGAAAGGTCGGCTATAAATATCATTCCGTCATCCATGATCCGCCTGAAGTTAAAACTGCTGTCAGGCTGTGATAACATCAGTGAAACAGGACCGCCGACAAGCAGCTTGCTGAGCTTGTGTTTCGGCGGTGTGAATTCGTCAGGCCTGTAGAGCATAAAATCATTTTCCCAGAACTTACGGGCCTGTTCATTCTGAAGGACATCCAGAATGAGCTTGCGAATCACTTCACTTTCTTTGGAGGTGCTGCGAAGCAGATGTGCAATATCACACAGAGTGCTGCCTGAAAGATGCAGCAGTGCAAAAATACAGTGACGAAGTATATGCTCCAATCTATCGCCCCAGCCTGAAACAAAACTCTTGAGTACTCCTACAAGGTCATCTGTTATACGGCCAAGATCCTGGCCGGGAATTTTCTGCATCGGATTCCATATAGGAATCCAATATGGATCGCTGGGATCAAAGTAGATTATCTTATCAACATATTCTTCAGGGATAAGCTCAAGCAGCCGCTGTGACAAATCTCCGTGCGGATCGAGGACAGCCACGCCATCACCGCTTTTGATATCATCGATAATCATATGTTCTTCGAGAGTTGATTTACCTGTACCGGGCCTGCCGATAAGATGCGTATGACGCGTACGTATCTTTCGTGGTATGCACACGGGTTTTAAGTCGGTTGCGATATGACATGTACCAATTCGTGTACCCTCTGAAAGATTGTTGCTGGTAAGGGACAATGTATCCAAAGTGTCGATGGCAACATCGAGCTGCTCGACTATGCTTGCAGGCGGGAAATGTGCCAGTCCAGTCAATTCGGCTGAATTGACCAGAAAACCAGGCCTATAAGTCAGGCCCAATTGGAACATCTGCTGAATCTGCTGTGGCGAAAGAATTTGTTTGTAATCAGCTTCTGTTATAAATTGCATGTGCATACCGCCATGCTGAAATAACGTGCTGAATGTTGCCATTGACTGCATGTATTCCTGCGTTAAATTTTTGCTGCCGAGCACCGCAACACGAACTGCTGCCGCATAGAAAGGTTTATCGTTATGGGCCTTGGTATCTACATCTCCTGCCATCTGGCGAAGATCCCCCGATGGGGCCTGCAGGGCGTTACGCTGAAAATGACCTACATTGGACACCAGTTTGATTATGTATTCGAGGTCCATGAGAATTTCGACATTGCGGTGCCAGTTATGGTCAGGGTCAACAGGCTGAAACAAGACCTGATAGATTCCAATTGCCGGTGCAGGTATATTGGCCATCGCTGTAATCAAACATTCATAGGGACAGACTCCCAGTTCATTTGGCCGGGTCAAAAGATGAGAATAAGGCGGCCTGGGAAAATAATCATAAAATCTGACATCTTCCCAGCCGTCGCCGCTGACATCAAAGTACGGATCGCTGTCCAGTTTTGATAATTTACAGAATCTGAATTTGCCGCAAAACGCGGTCGTAACAACAGGGATATCCTTTTTATGACAAATAAGCGAAACGGCGATTCTTTCCTGGTTGCCGACAAGCTCCATTCCTACACGGTTGGAGACAAGACAAAGCTGTCTTAAGAAAAGCTCAAAACAAACCCAGTCAAATGGCTGATCGGGCGATGTCCACACACGCAATCTTATAAGTTCGTCTTCAGCAGGCGGATTCTCATAAATCCAGCATGGCTGGTTTTCGAGGGTTGTCATGTCTTTGGGGACGGTCATCTGGGTATAAACAGGCTCAAGAGCCAGCGGATTGGGCAGCAGATGACCATCGCAGCCTTTGCTTACCTCTGCTTTGACGAGTGCCTTGGCCTTTGCGGCCAGCATATACGGCCCCGCGTGGGTTACAAGTGCCTGTCCAACAGTATTCATTTTCCAGCCCTTTCTACCTGTGAATAATTTCTTCTGTCTTCACAGTGAAAGCGGCGGATTTCTTTCTACAGTTTCACCCTGAGGAGATTTTGTTGCAAAAATCATGGTTTTTGGGCTAAAAAAGGCTGAAAAAAAGTTGAGGTTTTGGCGGGTTATCCGCCTAAACGGCGGATTTTTCGAATGATTTCGGGGTGTTTTTCGAGAACTTGGCGGAAATTGACCCTGATGCGGACGGCATTGCCCTCGGTCAGCTCGGAAGGCAGCAGATGACCGTATTTTTCAAGATATTCATCTGATGCGGCAAACCGCTCATCCAGTGTAAGTTTTTTCCAGTATTCGCCAATCAGGGCGCCTATCTGATTTTCGGCATACTCTTCGGCCATTCTCAAGGCAATAGCTTTCAAGACGGCGTACAGACCTCCCGATTTGCCGGTTCGGGCCATATCGAATGCCGTATTTTCACCGTTATGGCCGTAAATATGAGAAAGCAGAATACCACATCGTCCCCATTGAAAGTCGCGGTGTTCAGAATTAAAAGACTGGCTCACACCCAGCACATTTGAATCGACATGACAGAAAAAATCGGTTAGGCAATTCTCAAATTCATCCCTGTCGGTGATCTGGCCTGAATCAAATGAAAATGTATTTATGGCACTGTCGGCAAGTGCCGACGTTTTATCCAACGTTAGCTTCGGATCAATCTCTGCCAGTAATTGTTCAAGTTTTGTCGGCATGACACGATCCAATCAAAAACGCCTGAACATAGAAGAACTCTGCTGCAAAGCAGCAACATACGAACGGATAAGGACCTCGAAGTTGCTGGCATAAGCTTCCGGTTGAGAGGAGCGAATAGAGGACGATAATTGTCCGCCACAGTGGCTAATAAATTGACGGATAATCTCGACCTTATCATCCCATGAATTCGGCGTTACATGACGGTCGAACATTTCCCTGATATAGCGTTCGGCTGAGTCAGCCTTTATTCCTTCGGCGATTATATCCAGGACAGCCCGCATACCACCGTTAGTGCCATCCTGGGCGTTGTTGCACGCCGCAACTATATCACCGCCGCGTTTGCGGTATTCACGTTCAATGATTTCCTTGGCACGACCGCCGGCTTCAGCTGATGAAAGTGAGCCGCCGCTGGAAACACACTTGGTGAAATGATAATTGTAGTAATCAGCAATGATACTGCTGAATTCATCGAAATTACTGACTGTGCTGGAGCGAAGCTGATACTGCATGCGAGCCTCGTCATTTGCTATGCCTATTTTCTTTGCGATAGTTCTTTCGTCCAAGGCATCAAGTAAAGCGGTAATATTTCCCATGATAATAGTCTCCTGTTTTTCTTAAAATCTTCTAAATACTTCGTTTATTTTATCCAGCGATTTTACATACGCCTTTACGATAATTTCATAATGATCGATAAAACGCTCAGGTGAAGCTGATGCTATTTCGCACGGCAGATGGGATGCCAGTCGCTTCAACAGAGCAGATATAAAACAAATCTGTGCCTCCCTGTTAAGAGGACCAAGGGCCTCACGGATAACTCTGTTGACATGCCTGGTCTGGGATTCGGTCTTGAACTGTTCAGTCAGGCAATCCAGTATGAACTTCATACCGCCGTGAATAGCGTCACTGGCCTCATTCATAGCAGATGTTACTCCGCCTTTATCAGCAAAAGTCCTTTCAACTAAGGCAACCGCATCATCTCTTACCCTGTTCATATCCACAGATTCAGATACTGAATGCATATGCCGCTGAAGGTGTAGATAGAAGCCGGTTATAACATCGTGAAACTCTTCATTGGATTTGGCTGTTAATGAATTAAGCCTGTAAGTAGCCCGTGCCGTATCGATTGGCACACCCACAGTCTTTGCAAGGCTGGTACTGTCAATCTGTGACACGATAGAGTCGACAAGCCTCTGATCGGTGTCGTCCTCAATTTGGTCGCCGGCAGCCTTTGCTCTGGCGGTTATGACAGGTTCTGTCCAGATGGCTTTGCCTTGTACAGCATCATAGAGTAACCCGATATCCTCGGTATCTGATTCCCCGGCAAACTGAGTCAGTTTGACACATTCAAGTGTGGCTAAAACAGGAAAATCAATCCTGCCCTTTCTTGTACCGGGCGGCAGCGACCGAAGCAGTTGTATAAGTTTACGGCCAAACTCTTTTGGATACATTTTGGTTCTGATATGAAACTGTGAATATGCAAGAAGCAGTTTCTTAACACTCTCATTTTCAGCAGCGTGAAAATACCGCTCTAAGACATTCCAGAAACGTTTTTCATTATTTTCAGCAAGAAAACCTGCCGCAGATGAAACAGGATTACCGCGGTATATTTTTGAATCATCTACAGCAAAGAAACCTTCCTGTAAAGATGATAGCCCAATGGCTTCATCTACAAAAACAGCCTGTATCAAATCAGTGATATCATTAACGGCAGTCATCTTCAGTCTGTCCTTTGCATTGATGACAGCAACTTCTACCTCTTGCCTCTCAACCGGAGATAACACGGCTAAAGACCTGTCCCTGTCAAATGCAGGATAAATAAAATGATTGATAGATTTGTCTTCGAATGCAGATGATATCTTGACGCCCATTGCCTTTACAGCAGCAATGTCGCCATCAGAAGATGCGATATGGCCGGTCGAAACAATATCATCAGCTATGTCTATACCCAAAGCTGCCGACAGCATTGCCAGAAACATGGGGACATCTGCTGAAAACCCAGAAACCCTGGCGCCTAAATCCGATACGGAAATACCGCCCGGGTTGACTACCGATATTTCAAAACTCTTTTTATCCAAGCCAAGTGAGTCCAGGATATTATCTACAATGGGAACTAATATGTCCCTGATATGTTCAATTGCTAATTTCTCAAAAGCAACGGGGCCTGCGAGACTGATGCGTTCGCCATTGGCATGATCTTTTCTGTGTGCAACAACAGAGGAAATAACTGCCCTGGCTTCGTTACCGGCGCCAAAGACCAGAACCGTCCCGGTTCGTCCTATTGATGTTGCTGCTGAACTCATTGAGCATCCCTAACTGCGTTTATTGTTATTTTCATACTGCCGCTTTCAATGCTTGGATATATCTGGATTATGATTTCACCGTCAAAGAGATCAATTTCCTTTACAGGTTGAGGCTCCTGGCCGGTTGTATCGGCGGCTAAATCGAAAGGCCTGCCCGGATATGCCTTGGCCCAGACTATGGCCTGTTCGGTAAGTTCCCCTTTCCAGATGGCCCGTCCCGAAGCAAAAGATATATTATAAAGGCCAGCTGTTATCCTGTCGATGGTTTTAGAGCCTGGGATATCAGCAAAAGTAATCGACTTGAATGGTTTGTTGTCACGCAAAACCAAAATCTCAACAACTGCAGGTACCTGACTTAATTCTTCTATCTCATCAACTAACTTGTCGTATTCCTCTCGCCACTGCGGGTTTGATTTGATAATACCCAGGGCTTTCTTTTTGTCTTCGTCACTACCCTCAAAAGTATCGGTTGCTAATTCAACTATCAATTCCTTTGCAATCTCAATTCTAAGTTGATTGTCTGAACCTTTATTTTTTACCTGCTCGTTTACAGTATTCATGAACTGCTGAAATTGTTCAAAACCCTGCTCATAGTCAGGCTTTGTTCCCAGTGATTTTATTTCCTCGAAAGCCTGCTTTAATGATTGGTCGGCATCTTTTTGTTCCAGTGCCTTTGCTATGATTGATATAAAGTACAGGTCGTTACTCATTTCAAGCTCCATTTCTTCTTCGAGCGTTATTACTTTTCAGGACTTCCTCTACACGGCCCAGAATACCTGTATCTTCAGCAATCCTCACAAACACAGGATGTCCCGCAAGAGTCTGGGCGATATTGAGCCACAGGTCCGGAATAGGATATTTTTGACTTTTGCCCGACTGTGTCAGCCAGTTACTACCGGCAAACCGGGAAAAGGTCGCTCGGTTTATTTTGAAACTGTCGGCAATTTTGGCAGTCTCATACTGGCCACAGGCCAGACAATCAAAAATCCGGCGAATCAACTGTCGCAATTTCTGCTTGCCCAACTGTTGTATTGCATCTCTTTGGAGTTCGATATTCTCAGCTTTCTCCTGGGCAACCACATCAGAAAGACCCTTGACAGTTATCTCCTGCTCTATTTGAGGTCCAAAATCAGGTGGATCTGCTGCGATTGTATTTTCTTCTATATCCTCAAGGGAAAGGATTTTTCGCTTTTTTGCAAGATCATCCACTATCGCCTGCACCCTCTGCCGCTCTCCGGGCCGAGTTGGGTCAACATCTGGGATGTTGTCAGTCAGCCACATACCTCTCTGACGGCCCTGTATATCTACCGGCAGAAAAACCTCCATAGAATGCCCGTCTACCTGCCAGAGATACCGTGTTGTCAATTTCCTGTCTCTTCGGCTGCATTCCTGGCAGGACAGTCGAAAATGGCGAACTATCAGATTTTGCAGTAACTTAGCGATTTGTCTTTCCCTGTCATTATCATGATGGTGAAACTGGCTATCTGTCATCTTTGCAGCACGTTTTATAAAGGCCTCATAGTAATAGCGGCAGTCAGGGCCTTTCGGTTTCACCCCATGATGGTTTTTTGAAGAATTGGGCAAATTACTGAACTTACTGATAGTCATATCATAGGCTTTTTCAAGTATTTCCGCCTCTCCATTACACCAACGGCGGGCTGGATTGCTCTGCCGGAGTTTGTCCACAAATTCAGCCAGGCGGAATGGCTGGCTGCTATGGTAGTAGAACATACTGCGGTTATTGTGTAATTCCTGAAGGGCTTTCCTGTCGCCGTTGCGGGCGATAAGTTCAGCCAATCTTAACAGGTTAAAATGTCCGTACATCTCAAACCTTCCTGCTACCATAACTTAAGCGGCAAACAAGAGAATACACAACTCGTTTATGCAGCTTATGATAACGCAGGAAGAGGCAGAATGCAACGATTCTCTACTCCCGTTCTCCCCATCGTGCTGTTGTTGATGAAAGACCGGATGCACAAATACTGTATTTAACCATATCCGGCTTTGAGTTTGGCAGATTCAATTAATTACCTGCTCCAATCTCTTCTTTCTCTTTTCCCAATCAGGCATAACCTTAACAAGCATTTTATAGAATAACTTGCCATGGTTAAAATATTTCAAATGGCACAGTTCATGCATTATAACGTAATCGATACAATGAGAAGGAGCTTTAATCAGTTGAGTATTTAGAATAATTGATCTCTGTTTTGAGCAACTTCCCCAGCGTTTCTTCATCCTTCGTATTTGAATATTAGGCAGGATCATGCCATGTCTTTTTGTTTTTGCATAACAGAGATTCAGTCTCTCAGCGTATTTAATTGTCGCTTTTTGTCTATACCACCTGTCGAGCAGTATTTTTATCTGGGTTGAGTCATTTCTGTCTTTTGCATAAACATTGACAATTCCCCTTTTCAGAACAACCTTCTCCTCTGTTGAACTGATAACCTTGAGCCGATACTGCTTTCCAAGGTAAAAATGGGACTCACCACTTACGTATTTCTTAGCTGGTTGTATGGGAAGGAACAATGAGAAAAAATATCGTTGCTCAATAATCCATGCTGCTCTTTTTCTGACTTTCTCCTCAATCTCACAATAAGTTCTTTTCAGAGGAGCCTTGACCCTGACAGACGTATCTGGATAAACACTAATTTCAAGTGTTTTCCTTTTTCGATATTCCAACTGAAAAGGAAGAACCTTGGAACCATATTTTATCTTATGATGTTCTATTGTATTGTTATCCATGTTTGGCATATCTTGTCTTAGCTACATTCAGAGATTGCTCCATTATCGTGTCGATATCATCATAGCTCAAAGCAATCTCATATTTATCCTTCACTTTATAGAGATATTCCTCAATCCTATTGAGCATCAGGTTTTGAATATCAGTATTGTTTATCCAATCGACCACAAGGCTATTTTGAATAATATCATCTATCTCTAAACCAATGTTAGCAGAAAAGTCCCTTGGCTCATAATCACCAGACTCAAACTTGCTAATCACTTCGTAAACTAGACCATAAAAAGCCTTGGCCACCTCACGATGCTCCAGTTTTTCGGGAATATCATCACCTGTTCTGTTACGAACAGAATTCATGATCTCAGTAACTTTTTCCAAATATGCAGCATCGGATAGACGTTTTGCCATAAATTCTTCGATAGTTTCTTCAAGGAGCTTTGAGAACCTCTTATAGAAGGCTGGGTCTTCCTCCCACTTTTCGACAATCGTCTTTTTTGTCCTGTTGGCAATCGTGTCTGCCCTTGCCCGTGGGCTGTCGATTTTGTTGACTTCAGCCTCAAATTTATCCTTATCAAAGATATCCACCAGTGGTGTTATCTTAAGGATATCATCAGACTTGATATATGTATCAATGAGTTTCTGGATTTTATATTCATACTCTTTGTAATCGATTTCCTCAGCATATCTCTTCTTGACCGACACTCTGAGCTTCTGGAAAAAATGAAGGTCTTTCTTATATTTCTCAATAGTGGATTCAGGGATTTCCTCGATAAACCTGATAGTAGATAATGCAATCTCAAGAGTTCGGGCAAATTCAGACAGTCGTTTATAAAACTGTTCCCTTAATTGCTCATCGGCAAGAAGTTGTTCGTAAGCTTCCTCGTCCATTTTGTTCTTTACGGTTTTAAATATATCCCAAAGAGCAGAGTGCTTTTGTTTTAGAGTCGTAACTTCCTCCCAGACATTTGTGATAGTTCCTTCAATATCCTCAGTGTCAAATTGCGCTAGTGCCTTATATTCATTTAATGCCTGATTAAGGTCTCCAAGTATGCCATAATAGTCAAGAATATAACCGTAGTCCTTACCCTCATACAGACGATTCACTCTTGCAATTGCCTGTAACAAACCGTGTTCTTTTAGATTTTTCGTTAGATACAGTACAGTATTTTTTGGAGCATCAAAACCGGTCAATAATTTGGATACAACTATGATGATCTCAGGATCATCTTCATTCTTAAATTTATCGATCAGGGTTTCGTTATATTTGTCTTCTGAGCCATATTTTTTCATCATGGCATCCCAGAATACCCTGATCTCCTCAGTGGGCTTTTCAAAAACGTCCTCATTGTCTTCTCTCGTATCGGGACCGGAAATTATAACCTCCGAACTAACCGCCCCAAATTCATTGAGATACTTCCTATATTTCAATGCTGTAGCTTTGCTTGGAGCGACTAACTGGGCTTTGAACTCTGTTCCCTGCCAATGCCTCCTGTAATGGTCACTAATATCGTATGCAATTCGATATGCCTTTTGGTCAGCCTCATTTATTTGGTCGGCTCTGCTGAATTTCTTTTTCAGGTCAGCTTTCTGCTCCTTGGTCAGCCCCTCAGAAACCCTTTCAAACCACGCGTCTATCGGTTTTTGATCTACCTCCTGAACTACATGCCTGCCTTCATACAATAGCCGCACAACCATCTTGTCTTCAACAGCCTGTTCAATCGTGTACATAGGTTCAATGAACCCGCCAAACTTAGCTGCTGTGCTTTTGTCTTTCTTCAGCAATGGCGTGCCCGTAAAGCCAATATAACAGGCGTTAGGAAAAATCTTTCTCATCTTAGTATGGGTTGCGCCATACTGGCCCCTGTGGCTCTCATCCACCAGCACGAAAATATTCCTGTTCTCATCCCTGACTTTCTTGGTATTCAGGGCAGAATCAAACTTGTCAATCACCGTTGTAATAATTGTCTCTTTCTGCTGCTCAATAAGCTCTACAAGATGTCTGCCTGTCCGTGCTCTAATGGGTTCTTTGCCGCAATGGTGGAACGTCTCATGTATTTGCTTATCAAGATTCCTCCTGTCGGTCACAACTGCAATTCGAGCATTTTCAATAGAAGGCTCCAGGGCTATCGCCTTAGCGAGCATCACCATTGTTATGGATTTACCGCTTCCCTGTGTATGCCAGACAACTCCTCCGTTCCTCTTTCCCGAAGTTTTGTCAATAGTGGTAATCCTCTTAATCGAATTCTTGACAGTAAAATACTGCTGATAACGAGCAATCTTCTTTTCGCCGGCATCATAGACAATATACTGATAAATAAGCTCCATCAGTCTTTCTGGCCGACACAGACAATACAAAATCCTGTCCTGTTCCCTAACATTTCTTTCGCCTTGACTCTCTAACTGCTCGAAATATCCCCTGCAATCAGCAAATACGCCTGAAAATAGTTTTGCCTTTTGCTCAGACGATAAAGTCGTGCTAACTATCCCCTCAACCTCCTGCTCAATATTTCCTCTCTCTTTCCATACTGCCCAGAACTTGGCTTCTGTTGCCGTTGTTCCATATTTGCAATCGTTTGGGCTTAACGCCAATAGCAATTGTGAATAAGCAAAAAGCCTTGGTATCTCATCTTCCCACTGATTTCGTATATTTTGGCTGATTGCCTCGGCCACAGGATTTTTGATGTCAGGTCGTTTACACTCAATAACCACAAGCGGTATGCCATTGACAAACAGAACTATATCAGGCCTTCTCGTCTCAGTAGTCCCTGTACGTTCAACGGGAAACTCCGCTGTAACATGAAAGACATTGTTCTCAATATTGTCCCAGTCGATGTATTTCAGTGTAAAGCTCTTGGTATCTCCAGCTATAGTTTCCTCAAAACTTTTCCCAAGACAGATGAGATCGTAGATTTTCTCATTCGTCTTGATCGGACCATCATACAGATAGTCCTTCAATGCGGTAATGGCACTGCTAATATTGTTGTTGCTGAACTTATACTTAGACTTGATCGTATTTATTGCCGAAAGCTGCTTCTCAAGTATCTCATCAAGCAATACATTGCTTAGCTTGCTTCCCCTGAGCCGAAAAATCTCTTCGGGGTTGATATATTCATATCCCAGATTCTGCAATACCTGCAATGCAGGAATCTGCGAAATCCGGTCTTCTAAAAATGATGGAATATTACTCATAAGTCATTTCCTTATCTAAATCTTAGTTATGATAACCGCTTGTTCCAGTTTTCTCATCAACATTGAAGCCAACGTTAGATAATCTGTTGCTTCAATTTCGCCTTCCCATATTATCTTTGGTGTATGAGCATGTGGGTTTCGAACTGCTCCGAAAAAACCTTTAAGAAGATTCGCAAAACCCTTGTGTTCAGACTGCTCTGTTTCTGTTTGAAGTGTATTGAACGCAAGAAGCGGTCTTTGTATCGAAAAAACATCATCGACTAATTTCGCACCGTCAGACGTTAGTCCTGTCTTGTTTCGTATATACTGGGCAACTCCCTTTGTAGCTTCAAATACAGCATGAAAATAATTGTCTTGAAGCAATTCTGCTTTACAGTATTTCAAAATTTCAGGATGAATATTCCTGTCTTGCAGTTTCCTTCTCAATTCGCTTGCTCGTCTTTCTGCTTCTGGAATTGTGTTAACTGCCTCTACTTCTCTTAATTTCCCATCCTCACCCAATTGCAAGCCACAGAATGCTAATTTTGCATTTAAAGCTTCTCTGTACTCTTGGTATTTCAAATTACCATCAAATCGTATTGGCGCCATAGCCGTTTGAATAAAACTGCCAATATTATTCCCACATTTGTCGGTTTTTTGTTTTTCTTCAAGACTATGACATATCCTTCTCCATTTTGTTCCGCCTTCACCCACAACATCCGTGATAGAGCATTGACGAAAGATGTTTGTTAATTGGGAACCAGATGCAACATTCCCAAGTATCCTTGATATCTGCTCAAGTGTGTTAAGGTTGAATTTAGGAATAACTGCCATTAATTTATCCTACACATTAACCCTTATTTTTCCTGTCAGGAGTTTTTGCATTAAGCCCTTTTTCTGATTCTTTAACGCTTCGAGCTTATCGCTTAAAAGCTCGATTTCCCTGTTCGCAGTCTTTAACACCGATGCAATTTTCTGCTGTTCGTCTATGCTTGGGATGCAAATAGGGACTTTTTTTATATCACCTACACCAAGCCCAAACCTTGTAGCTCCATTAGCAACTCGGGAAAATTGATGTCGGATAACCTGCAACATTAACATGTTGGCTAAGAACAATCCTGAAACAACATTTTTAAGAGGACGTAGTATAGCCAAATGATAGCCACACAGAACGTTTTTCAATGGTTTTACAACTACAGCAGAATTGGCAATGTCATCTGGAGTTTCTGAGTCCTTGGTAATAACAACATCATCCAGTTTCAATGAGAATTTATGAACTTCACTTTCCTTAGCCGTTGCCTGCATGAATGGTATTTCGTCAGTAATATATTGGTTTTTATAAACATCCATATAATTACACAGTAACACCGGTAGTTCGTTTTCATGAGACTTCTTATCAACATTGCTAAATAAAGTTTCTACAACTTTATGCAGTTGGCATTCTTTCCACTTCTCATTCTTGAATTCTTTGAAGCGTTTCTTGCCGGTGAGTAGCTGTTGCATCAGG
>JBHPGW010000048.1:0-19490 GCA_042569785.1 Planctomycetota bacterium
ATTTTATCGGATACTCTCTAATTAGCAATGGTACACTTTTCGGGGGTCAGGCCATGACGACGCGGAAATATTATCTCTCTGTTCAAAAGAGTGATTTAGAGGTGGCTCGCAAACTTCAGTCCAAACTTATGACCAAATTGACGAACTATTGACGAACTATGGCAAAATTGGCCTATTTTGAGCAAAAAATAAAAATGGCCTCCAAGCGTAAGTGCTTAGAGGCCAAAGACTTAAAACAAATGGGCAGGGGCGGACTTGAACCGCCGACACACGGATTTTCAGTCCCCTTAGCCATCTATAACCTATTGTGCTGCTGGGGTTTATAGTTGATTTTTTGCGTCAAAATGAGGATTGCAAGTGGTTGACAAGTAAGTATTCAAGTGAATAACAAGCAGTTTACTACTGGCGACTGACGCATTTTTGACGCATTGAAGTATTGTAAACAATCGACACTTGGCCAGGGCTCCTGGGCTGCAATGAAAATGATTGTGGACAGAATAGTTTTTTTTATTACACTGTGCTGGTGTCTATTTTGGTTCAGCAAATGAAGGAATTGGATAAATGAAAATTTTGGTGACAGGGACAGCGGGGTTTATCGGCTTTCATCTTGCTAAGCGTCTTATTGAACGCGGTGATGAGGTTGTCGGGCTTGACAGCGTAAATGACTACTACGATATCAATATTAAATACGCAAGGCTCGGCGATACCGGGATCAGCAGTGAGGATATCGAATACAACAAACTTATTAAAAGCAGTAAGCATGCTAACTACCGTTTTATAAAGCTTAATCTCGAAGATAAGGCAAATGTCGACGCGCTGTTTGTGAGTGAAGGTTTTGACAGAGTTTGCAACTTGGCAGCCCAGGCGGGAGTGCGGTACAGCCTTATCAATCCGCAGGCTTATATCGATGCTAATATTGTGGGCTTTTTGAATATTCTTGAGGCTTGCAGGCACAATGAAATTGAGCATCTTGCCTATGCGAGCAGTTCCAGTGTTTATGGCCTTAACGAGACGATGCCATTTTCGACAAGCGATAATGTCGATCATCCGGTAAGTCTTTATGCCGCGAGTAAAAAATCCAACGAGCTTATGGCGCATACTTATAGCCATCTGTTCGGTCTGCCTACGACTGGGCTGCGATTCTTTACGGTTTATGGTCCGTTTGGCAGGCCTGATATGGCTCTGTTTTTGTTTGTTAAAGCTATGCTGGAAGATAAGCCGATCGATGTGTTTAATCATGGTAAGATGAAGCGTGATTTTACGTATGTGGATGATATTGTAGAAGGTGTTGTTCGGGTCATTGATAATGCGGCCAAGCCAAATGAGAAATTTGCCGGGGCGTCGCCTGATCCTTCGATCTCCAGTGCTCCTTATAAGGTTTACAATATTGGCAACAGCAGCCCGGTTGAGCTGATGGATTTTATAGAGGCTATCGAAGAGGCTCTTGGCAAAAAAGCAACGAAGAATATGCTGGATATTCAGCCCGGCGATGTGCCCGCCACCTGGGCCGATGTTAATGATCTTCAGGCTGATTTAGATTACAAGCCCGATACATCTGTAAAGACTGGCGTAAAAAACTTTGTCGACTGGTACAGACAATTCTACAACATTTAGCATGTTTTAAAAACACCAAGGCCAAACTATGAAACTTAAAAGCATTATTAATAATTGGATCGGTTCAAGCAAGCCAGCTTTGAATTCCATTGATCCGTTTCTTGTTCAGAAAAGCCTTTTTGCCAATGAAAAGAATCTAATTATTTTTGATGTAGGGGCGTGTGTGGGTGACATCACCGCTATCTACCGTAAAAAATTCCCCTCCGCAAAAGTTTACTGTTTTGAGCCTTTTCCCGATTCCTTCAAGGAGCTTTGTTGCCAGAGTGACCGCGAATCAACAAGGGCCCATCAAATAGCCTTTTCCGATCGTAATGGCAAAGCGACATTTCAAGTTAATACTGATCAGACCTGCAACTCGATGTTCTCAAGGCCGTCAGTTGGAGCAAAATACTATTCAAGCAGTTCGCAAAATATCGGGCAAATAGAAGTCGAAACACAAAAGCTCGACAGTTTCTGCGAATCAGAGAATATTGATGATATTGATATCCTCAAGCTGGATGTGGAAGGTTCTGAGTTGAAAGTTTTGAGTGGAGCTGCTGAAAAGTTGAAAGAGAAACGGATCAAGCTGATCTATGCGGAAGTTATGTTTGTTCCGCACTATGAGGGAGGCTGTCTTTTTCCCGAGATATCAGAATTTTTAAGCGATTATGGCTATAGTTTGTTTAACCTTTACAGTTTAAAACGGGCACGCAATGGACAGCTTAGGTGGGGCAATGCAATTTTCCTGAGCCCTGAAATTAAAGCTCAGGTTGAATCAGCTTATTAGGGCCTGCAAGCCTTTGACTGCTTTTTTCTTGTTTTCGTCGGAGACTTTGATGTAGAACTTCATTGTGGTTGTGATACTTGAGTGACCCATTAGGGATTTTAGTGTGTGCGGCGGTATGCCTATATCAGCGAGGTTTGTTCCGTATGATTTTCTTAAGCAGTGAACTGAGAGACGGTCTGGTGTAATTATGCCCGCCTTTTGACAGCGTAATCTAAATTTTCGATATGTGTTTGTAACCATCGTGCTGTTTTTCCATTTATCCTCTCTGCCATCTCGTTGCCATTTGGGCCATTTCTGCTTTATAAGTTCTACTCGATCGTCTGTTAGAAACAGGTAGGGATTTTCTTTGGTTGACTGTTCTTTTAATTGCTTGAGAAGGGCCATTACGTATTCCGGGCAATCGATAGATCTGTTTTGCCGGCCTTTAATTCGAAATAGCGGATATCCGTTTTGGGACTTTCTGCTTTTGAGATGAATTTGGTTGTTAGTAAAGTCAAAGTTTTTGTCCCACCACAGATGAATAGCTTCGCCAAAACGCAGGCCACAGAGGTACATCACAGAATAGAAAGTCTTTTGTTTTAAATTGTCGGTGTTGGCCATCAGGGCGGTAAATTCTTTCGGAGTTACAAAGTGCCAGTCGTCTTTGGATAAATTTTTGATCGATATGCCTTTGAAGGGGTTGGTTCTGATATAGTTTGAGTTGACAGCGAAATTGAAAATGACCCGAGAGCTTTTTAGATGTCTTAATCTGGAGTAGTCTGATAAGGTGCCTTGTTTTTTCCGGTATTTTAAATTATTGATAAAAGACTGAGCGTCCTGTTGGGAGATGGTTTTGATGTTCTTGAATGGGCCAAAGGCGTTGATCAATCGGAAGATCGTGCCTTGGTAGGAGTCGATGGTCTCTGGGGATATGTTGCCCTTCTTTGCGGCGATGATTTTGTCGCATAGGTTCTGCAGGCTGATGGCTTTGGGCTCTACGGAGATGCCGTCATGGAGATCGCTCTTGAGGGATTGGGCGAATCTTTCTGCGTCTCTTTTTCTCTCGAAGGATTTGCCGAAGCGCTGCTGTTTTTCGGTGGCTGGGTCGTATTTGCCATGCCATCTGACGAGCCATCTCTTTCTGGCCTTGTTATAACCTACTGATACGTCGTTTCTTATTCTCATATATGTTCTCCCACAATTCCAAGCCTTTTAAGTTGACTTGAATGCTATCGCTGGCATAAATGATTTTTCAAGCGTATTTCAAGAAAGATTTTCTTTCTGCTGGGACAATCTTTCTATGAATCTTAAAAGCTCTGGCAGGGGATATTTTCGACATTTTCCTATTGTAACAGGCCGGAGTAGGTCTTCTTGCTGATAATATTCAAGGGTAGCTTCTGGATGCTTGGTTCCATTGGTGTCGATTCTTAAAAACCTGATTGCCTCTTCAGCTGTCAAAACGTAAGGAGCTGGCTGACCATTCGGCATAAAAACTGTTGGGATTGAAAATGTGTCCTCGCTAAAATTTTTCATTTTAAAACCTCGTTACTATAATAATGGTTACCACAATTTTTTATTGGGAAGAACTTTTGGCTTTTCGAACCAATTCCGGTTTTCAATGATTTTACTATTAGTTCTTTTTCTTTCAAGGACTGTTTTTCTAAGGATTGCAATTATTGGTATTGCTATTTTAGTAATAATTTGCCCTGCTGTGGGTTTGGTGGTATAATCGGCGGCTCTAATGTTGATATTTAAAGGGATTGGTCGAAAATGATAAATGTAGCTATGGCGGGCTGTGGGTATTGGGGGCCTAATCTGGTTCGGAACTTTATTTCTTTGGGCGATTGCAATGTTACGAAATTGTGCGATGTTGACCCAAAACGCTTATCACACCTTAAATCGCTGTATCCGGCGGTTGAGACTACCGAGGATTTCGGTGAGGTAGTCAATGACGCCAGCATTGATGCGGTTGTTATTGCTACTCCGGTACGGTTTCATTTCGATATGGCTAAGGCGTCTTTGACGGCAGGTAAGCATACATTTGTTGAAAAGCCTATGGCATCCTCTGTGACTGAATGTGAAGAGTTGGTCGAAATAGCAGAGAAAAAGGGGCTGACTCTTATGGTTGGGCATACGTTTGTGTATTCAGCGCCCGTTCGCAAGATCAAGGAGATAATCGAGGCTGGCGAGCTGGGGGAAATTCAATATATCAGTTCTCAGCGGTTGAACCTGGGGTTATTCCAGAAGGATATTAACGTGGCTTGGGATCTGGCTCCGCATGATATTTCGATCATACTGTATATTATGAAAGAGCCGCCTGTATCTGTGAACTGTCAGGGCAAGGCTCATGTTAATGAGAATATCGAAGACGTTACTAATATGACACTGAATTTTGCTAATGGCGGTATGGCGATCATACAAAGCAGCTGGCTCGACCCGAATAAGGTTAGAAAGATAACAGTTGTCGGCGACAAGAAAATGCTTGTCTACGACGATCTTGAGACGACTGAAAAAATAAAAATTTATGATACACGGGTTGAGATCCCGCCTCATTACGATACATTCGCCGAATTCCAATACGCCTATCATTATGGTGACATGCATTCGCCCTATATTAAGATGGTTGAGCCTTTGAAAGTCGAGGCTCAGCATTTTCTTGATTGTATTAACAGCGGCGAAAAATCCATGTCAAGCGGCCAAGATGGACTTGAGGTGGTTCAGGTTCTGGAAGCATCTTCAAAGTCGTTGAAAGTTGGCGGCGGCGAAGTTGCTATTTAATAGCGAAGGTAAGGGTAAATGCAAAACGAAAGCACTGCTACGAAAAAGATAGCTGCCGATGTGAAACTCGGCAAGGGTGTTAAGATTTATGATTTTGTAAATCTGTATGGCTGTGAGATCGATGATAATACGAAGATAGGTACCTTTGTTGAGGTTCAAAAGGGCGCGAAGATAGGCAAGAATTGTAAGGTATCCAGTCACAGCTTTATTTGTGAAGGGGTGACGATAGAGGATGATGTTTTCCTTGGTCATAATGTTACTTTTATTAATGACATGTATCCCAGTGCTACTGCCGATGATGGGCAATTGCAAACTGATGATGATTGGGTTTGTGTGCCCACTCTGGTGAAAAAAAGGGCCTCGATCGGGTCAAGCGTTACGATCCTTTGCGGGGTTACAATTGGAGCTGGCGCTATTGTTGGGGCTGGCAGTGTTGTGACTAAGGATGTTCCTGATGATACAATCGTTGCGGGAAATCCGGCGAAAATTATGGGTAAGGCAGGTGAAAAAAAGGGTGATAAATGAAGGTACCATTTCTCGATCTCAAAGCTCAGTACGAAACTATCAAAGACGAAATTGCCGCTGGTTTGCAGGCAGTTATGGATAAGACCGCTTTTGCGGGTGGGCCATTCGTCGCTAAGTTTGAAGAGGAATTTGCCTCGTATTGCAATACCAAATTAGCTGTAGGCGTTGGCAGCGGCACCGAGGCACTGTGGCTGGCACTTCTTGGATTGGGGGTTGGGCAAGGCGATGAAGTTATCACTACGGCTAATACTTTTATTGCGACGGCTGAGGCGATAAGTTACTGCGGGGCTAAGCCGGTGTTTGTTGATATTGATGAGAAAACGTTCAATATGGATAGCGAGCTTGTTGAAGCGGCGATCACGGAAAAAACGAAGGCTATTATTCCTGTTCACCTTTATGGGCAAATGGCGGATATGGATGAGATCATGAAGATCGCTAAAGCTCACAAGCTGTTTGTTATTGAAGATGCCTGTCAGGCTCATGGCGGCGAATATAAAGGGCAAAGGGCTGGGTCGATCGGTGATGCGGGGTGTTTTAGTTTTTATCCCGGCAAGAATCTTGGTGCTTATGGGGAGGCTGGGGCTGTTGTGACGAATGATCAGGGGCTTGCCGATAGAATGAAGATGCTTCGCGATCATGGTCAGCGGGAAAAATACTATCACTCAAAGGTTGGGTGGAATGGCAGGATGGATGGGATTCAGGGGGCTGTGTTGAGTGTGAAGTTGAAATGTCTGGATAAGTGGAACGATGGGCGGCGGAAAAATGCTGAGCTTTATCGTTCGCTTTTAGAAGGGGTTGATGCGGTAGCTACGCCAGTTGAAGCTGATTATGCCAGGCATGTTTATCATATTTATTCTGTTCGGGTTAAGAATCGAAAGCAGTTTATGGATGCTCTGGCGAAAGATGGGGTTGCTTGCGGGATTCATTATCCGGTGCCTTTACATTTGCAGGAGGCTTATGGATCGTTGGGTTATAAAAAAGGTGATTTTCCGGTTACTGAGAAATGCAGCGAAGAGATAGTGTCACTTCCTATGTTTGCGGAGCTGACTTGTGAGCAGATAGAATACGTTGTTGAAAAGATAAAAGGGAACTGTTAATGAAGTCACGAAGTAACGATATGTGGAAGTTTTTTGCAAGTGTTTTGTGTTGTTTCGTTCCTAAAAAGATGTGGCGAAAAAGCATCAGGTATAATCTGGCATATAGAAGAATACGACGGGCAGAGCTTTTGGATATGGGGTTCAGTATAGATGGTGACATTATAACTACGCCTCATGGTGTTCATTTCGATATCTCACATAAGGCTGACCATCCGCTTTATCTTATTAAAGAGGTTTTTGTCAAAAGTGAATACAATCTTAATCTTGGCGAAGACTCGATACTGATCGATATAGGGATGAATCGCGGGGCGGCATCTTTACTTTTTGCTTCTGATGCAAATATAAAGAAGGTGTATTCCTATGAGCCTTTTAAGCCGACATATGAGTTTGCGATAAGGAATATTGAGCTTAATCCGGAACTTAATAAGAAGATAGACGCATCTAACTGCGGGCTTGGTAAGGAAGATAAAACACTCGAGTTGCCTTATATAATCAATGCTACCGGCGGCATGAGTACAACTCATGATGTCTGTAAGGATCAGAAAAATACAAAAACGGAAACGGTTGTCGTTAAAGATGCTGCAAAAGAATTCGTTAGGATCTTAGACGAAAATAAGAACAGGCATATCATAGTTAAATGTGATTGTGAGGGTGCTGAGTTCGAGATATTCGAAAGGCTCGTCGAAAAAGATCTTGTTAATAAGATAGATGCAATCATGATGGAGTATCACTTTGAAAAACCGGATCGGTTGATAGAAATTCTCACTAAAAATAGCTTTGCTGTCCAAAGTAAACATGGTTCGAGTAAGTCGAAGACAGGATATTTGTACGCTGTTAGAATGGCGAAAAAAAATTAGACGTCTCTATTGAACAGTCCTGTTCGTTTATTTTTCGATAAGGGATTCGAGTTTGTTTAGCTCTTTAATGGCTTCGTTGAAATGGCCTATGTTTTCTATTCCGAGCCAATATTCTACGATGTGATATGCACCGATGTTGCGTTTTTTCTCCAGTAGTTTATTGACAAGGTCAGGCATTGTGAAAAAAGTGTTATTCGGTATTGAGTCGATGACAGAAGAATTTAAAACGTAAATTCCAGTACTCACATTATATGTCGTACTTGGTTTTTCAACGACACCGCAAAGCTTATCGCCATCGAGTTCTAAAACACCAAACGGCAGTTTGTTTTCGTAGGTTCTATGGCCAACAGTTATGCAATATTTCCCCTTTTTATGATAATCGATCATCTTTGAGAAATCGAGTTGGGTGAAAATATCGCCATTCATTAAGACGAAATCTTCTTCTTCACTAAAGCAATCCTTCATTAAAGACAAGGGGCCTGCTGTTCCTAAAGGCTTATCTTCATCGATGTACTTAACAGAAAGGCAGAACTTTGCGCCATCAGCGCAAAAGGCTTTTATGAGTTCTGCCTGATAGCCAACTGATATAAGAACCTCTGTTATGCCAAACTTTTTGAAATTATTTAAAATGATCTCAAGAATGGGCTTTTCGGCAATTGGCAATAAGGGCTTTGGTATTGAAAAGGTTAGAGGTCTGAGCCTGGTGCCTTGGCCTCCAGCTAAAACTACTGCTTTCATGTATATGCCTCAAACTCTATATTTATCAGGATCATAAAAACCGGGATTATTTTTGATGAAATCAATTGTTTTTTCAAGCCCCTGAGTCAATGAGACCTTTGGTGACCATCCCAGTATATTTTTTGCAATTGTATTATCGGCGCATAATCTTTCCACTTCGCTGCCGGCAGGACGAATTCTTTCTTCATCACGTTCTAAAACTACATCTCGTCCAACGAGTGATACTATTTTCTTTATTAAATCTTCAATTGAAATTTCCTGACCGGTTCCAATGTTAATCTCCATGCCTGCTGATTTTTCCGATTCGGCTACTTTAATAAAGCCTTCGGCGGTGTCTGTTACGAAAGTGAAATCTCTTGTAGGGGTAGTACTGCCCAATGTGAGCTTATCTTTGGTTAAAGCCTGTGAAATAATAGATGGGATGACCGCTCTGTCGGATTGACGCGGGCCATATGTATTAAATGGCCTTATCACAGCAACGGGAAGATCAAAAGAATGATAGAAACTCAGAGCAATGGCATCAGCTGCGATCTTACTTGCAGAATACGGCGATTGAGGTTGTTTGGGGTGATCTTCGCTTATCGGAACTTTTATTGCTGTGCCGTAGACTTCACTCGTGGAAGTTTGGACCAGTTTCTCTATACCTGCATCTCTTGCTGCCATTAAAATATTCAACGTTCCAATGGTATTCGCTTCAATTACTTCCTGCGGGTGTATATACGAGTATGGAATGCCCACTAATGCGGCTAGATTGAAAATGACATCTATGCCATCGATTGCTTTAACTACGGTTTCCAACTCTCTAATGTCACCGTAAACAATATCCATGTGTTTTCTGAGATCGTCGGAGAAATACTTAATAAATCCCTCATCCGATCTTGAGGTGTATCGCACAAAAGCTCTGACATCGGCTCCGAGTTCAAATAGTCGTTCTGTCAGGTGGGAGCCAATGAAGCCTCCAGCTCCTGTTATCAGTACTTTCTTCTTATCCCATGCAAACATTTTAAATAGTCCTTTATTCGGCACTTGATTGTTAGTTAGGTGTTAATTTTCGCTGAGGATATACAACATCAGTACCGGCGTCAAACAAAAAATCACGTCAAGGGGGAGTTGGGTTTTAGAAATTTTGTGGTTTTTTGGGTTATGGCAGGACAATTAAGCTTGCGGAAGAACGCTATGGCTGATAAATTGTGCGTAGCTTAGCAGGCGCAGGAGTGGTTAGTTAAGAGTAAGCTAATTATCTGTAAATTAAGGCTTAAGTATGATACTGAAAAAAATTAAAAAGGAGCTGGGCCGACTAAATAAAAGGCTGTTTCATTCGGGCAAAAAGGATAAAGAGCTTGATCTGGTGCGGTGTAAATTGGACAATTTGCCCTATGAGTTGTACGATAAAATGCTGAAGGATGAATTTCAGGTTCCGATGCCAATAGTAAAAAGTATCGAAGATACTCTTGAAAGAATATTGCATGATGGTTGTTCTTTGACTCGTTTTGGCGATGGTGAGTTTGGTATGATCTTCGGCAGCCGAATCTGTTACCATGATCGCAGTCCGGAACTTGCAGAACGTCTAAAAGAGGTGGTCAGCTCAGATTTGCCGAATTTGTTGGTTGGTTTGCCGCCTTGCTTTGGGTCCCTGAATGGTTTTATTGAGCCTACAATTAATTTTTGGCGTAAATGGATGTCTAAAAAAAGAGAGATGGTGTATTCAGTTCTTGAGATGGATCATGTTTACTATAACGCGTTTTTTAACAGGTACTATTTGAATTACGAAAAAACGGAAGAGCACTATAAGAAGTGCGGCAGTTTTTTTGAGAGAATGAAAGAGGTTTGGAAGAACAGGGATTTGGTGTTATTTGAAAGTCAACAAGCACAGCTTGGTGTTGATGATGGTTTTTTTGATGGAGCAAAATCAATATCGCGTATTATTTTCTGTCCTGAGAAAAATGCCTTCGATAGATATGATGAAATTCTATCGGCATTTGATGGGGTCTGTTCAGATACGCTGATACTGATTGCTTTGGGCCCAACAGCAACTGTTCTGGCTTACGATTTATGCAAGAAAGGATATCAAGTTATTGATATCGGTATGATCGCAAAGGAGTATGAATGCTTTCTTAAAAAAGATGTTCAGTATAGTTTATCCCGTCAGATCAAAGATCCTGAATACGAAAAGCAAATCTTGAAAAAAATATCTTGAGTACATAGCACACACAATTGCTGTTTTTATACATAGCTAAGTTTTGGAATTTGTATGGCAAACACAAAACGCATTTTTATTATTGGTGACATCAGCGACAAGCCGATCAAGATGTTTTTGAATCAGATGCCTAAATTGGCTAAGGGGTTTATTCGATTAGGCCATGACGCGAGGTGTTTTAGTTATTGCAATGCTCTTGAGCGGATGAGTCCTTTTAAAAGCAGGACAATTACAAGGCGATTTTACAAATCGAAAGTCGATAAGCTGTTAGCAAGTCAGGTGGCTAATTATAAGCCCGATATAGTTTATATAAGTTTTGCGCGTGTTCTCGACGGCGAAACTATTATGGCGATGAGAGAAGCTGCGCCAAAGGCTGTTTTTATAGGTGGCGATGGTGACCCTTGGCCCAAATTGCATAAGGGCAGGATCGATACCGCTAAGAGACTGGATATTCTAACTGCGACAAACGATGGGCAGTTCCTGCAGGACTATCGAGATGCGGGGGTTGGGGTTTGTGCTTTTATGCCTAATATGTGCGATCCTGATATTGATCATCGTTATGAAGTAGGCGAGCAATGGCAAACAGATATTTTGTGGACTGGCACCGCGAAGCATCATGCAGATACGAGTGAAGACTTCAGAGAAAAGCTCGTTAAAAAACTCGCTGAGAAAAACAATAGTACTCTTTACGGCTGTTTTGGAAGGCCAAAGATCGCAGGTCACGATTATCTTTATGCTATAAGCGGTGCGAAGATAGGTGTCAATATAAACGCTTATGGGCCTGTAAAATTTTGTCATTCGGACAGGCTTACGCAGTATCTTGCGTGCGGGACTTTTGTGATGGCCAAGAGATTTGACGGCTGTGATCTGCTGTACAAAGACAAAGTTCATCTGCGGTATTTCGATACGATAGAAGAATTCTTTGAACTTACTGACTACTATCTTTGTCATGAAGAAGAAAGAAAAAAAATAGCAGATGCCGGCATGAATTGGGTTCATGAGCAGTTCAATTGTGAAAAGATTGCAGGGTATCTTCTCAATCTTATCGAGAAGGGAAGCTATGACGGGCCATGGAGCTCTTAATGCGGAACTTTTTTTTAGGTGCTGGAATTGTTGGGTTTAGCCACTATTGCGAAATGCTTATGTCTAACATCAGAAAAGAAGTTGAGAAAAAGTAAATTCAGCAGTTTGAATGTTCGGCTTGAAGTTGGATGGATGCCCTCGATCTGTATGATCTCAAAATCAAGCTCTTTAAAAATCTTTACAAGACTGTTACGTGTAAAAAATCTCAGGTGGGTTTTGTCGAGTATACCATGATCCTTATAATCCCAATTGCCGTGGATAGTGAAGTTGACTAAATTACGGTAATATCTTACATTTGGGATCGACATCACTATAACGCCTTTTTCGGTGAGTTTGGTTTTGACTGCTGTCAACAGCGAATAAGGGTCGACCACGTGTTCGAGCATATCAAAGAAGATAATGCAGTTAAAAAAGTCATCCGGCAGCTGATCAATGGCTTTAAATGCGTCACAACAAAGGACCTTGTCAAGTTTTTTCGCTGCTGTTTGAGCCGAGTCCTGGTCGATTTCTACAGCCCAGCTTTCGGTGACAAATTCATCTTTGACAAGAGCGGAAAAGGCTCCGCTACCGCAGCCAAATTCCAAAACAGTTTCCACATTCGCGGGGATATACTTCAACATATCATCACGAACATTATCGTAATAACCTTTTGGTTTGTTAGACATAGTTTTCATTCCGCTATACATGAATATTATTTATCATTTCTGAACTATCGATTATAACAATAGAATTGGATATCTACAAAGAATAAGCTAATTAATTATTAGTGATTCTCTCTGCGAGTAAATCAGCTGTTATTTCTGTTGCAGTGCCATTCCAGTGGGAATCATCGGGAATATAAAGAATTGTATTGGGTTTCTCTTGCAAAGCATTATCGTAAGCTCCCTTAACATTTAAAACTTCGATACCTATATCTTCGGCAGCTAATGCTAGTTCGTCCAGGAAAGTTGGCTGTTTTTCGAGACCAGCTACCTTGTGATAAATAGTCTCTTTGTTGGGGATAGGCATGAAAATGAAGCGGATATTTCTTTTGTTGAAATAATCCTGATACATTTTGAGTCTTGAAAGAATTTTGTCCATATTCGCTATTTTCTGCTGTTCGGTAAACTCGATTTTATCAATCAAAAACGGTTTATCAGCAAAGGTTTTTAGTCTGCTGTCGTCAAACTTTTTAAGCTCCATCCAGTCGCGTATCCTTGCTTTGGAGTAGTTTAGCATTGCGGCTTTGAATATTCTATTTTGGGTAATATCAACGAATCGAATAAATGGGTTTGCACAAAGAATTTGTCTGACGGCATTAATTTTTTGTTTAACGGGTTTTTCTTCCGGTTTTCTTAGCCGGTGGACAGTATTTTCCAATTTTTCCAATACAACGATAGATGGCGGGTCTTTGCAAAATCTTGGCATATTGACAAAAGCTTTTATATTAGCGGTTGCAACGGGGTAGACGCCAACGCCGAGTCTTTTTTCGAGTTTTTCTGATAACATCTCATGCTGATCGAGGCCATCGCCTGCAATAAAAGAATCGCCAATGATAACCACTTCGATCTTCTTGTCGGTGTTCTGTTTTCTGTAGCCGTATTTATCAGTCACCCATGTTACTGTCTTTTTAACTTCGTATGGTGTGTGATGGGCGAATCGGCCAGTTTCTTCTTTTTTAATATTCATATTCGGGTAGAACTTGCCGGTGGTCAATGTGGCCCCTTCTGTCCTGATCGCTTCCCAGACCCTGAAAGTGAAGAAGTCTATAGGAAGAACAAACAGTTCGACAGCTGAGCAAACCGCAAAAGGCACAAGGAATAAGATTATTTTTAAAACAAATTTCTTCATAATTAAAACTGGAAGTAAATGAACTCCTGACTATTAAAATTGCCCAAAAGCATAATGCCGATCACCAGCAGATAATATACCGACCATCTTAGCCATATTGGCTTTTGGTTTAGAATTTCCATTACGGAGCCTTTACGCTGGATCAGGTGGACTGTTTCCATTAGTCCTATTAAGATTAATGTCGTTACGAAGAACTTATACGATCCTAATATTAACACAGGCTGTAAATCGTGGGCGATAAGAACGCTATCCCAGCCGCTAAGCAGGTGGGTTACAATATACCATGCATCATCAAGGTTTTTAGCACGGAAGAATATCCATGCGAAACATACCAGGGCAAATGTAATCAGGACTTGCAGAACTTTGAGTAAAGGCCCAATTTTTTCCAGAGATAGGTTCTTTGCGAGTGAAGCTCGACGGCCTGACGTTAGCTTTTCGAAGACCAAGTAAAGGCCATGCAAAGTGCCCCATATAACAAATGTCCAGTTCGCTCCGTGCCACAAGCCGCAAAGAACGAAAACAATAAAGAGGTTGATGTAATTTCTTGTAGGTCTAACCCTATTGCCGCCGAGCGGGATATAGAGATAGTCCCGGAACCATGTTGATAGGGAAATGTGCCATCTTCTCCAGAATTCGGTGATAGATCTTGCGAAGTAAGGCCTATTAAAATTTTTCATCAGGTCGAAGCCAAGCACCCTGGCAGAGCCTATAGCTATGTCAGTATATCCGGAGAAATCACAATATATCTGGAACGCGAAAAACACGGTGGCGATCACAAAAGATGGACCTGCAAAGCTGGCAGGGTTGCTGTAAACAGGCTCAACGAATTGAGAGAGGTTGTCGGCAATTACAACCTTTTTGAACATTCCCCAAAGCATCAACTTCAAACCGCTGGCAACACAGTTGTAATTGAATTTTACACGGTTATCGAATTGCGGTATTAGCCTGGTAGAACGCTCGATAGGGCCTGCTACCAGTTGCGGGAAAAAACTTACGTATAACGCAAATATGCCAAGCCTTTTCTCCGGTGCTATATTACGTCGATAGACATCTATGATATAGCTCAACTTCTGAAAGGTATAGAACGAGATTCCTACGGGCAGCAGAACGTTGAGAATTGGTGCGGCAGCCTCTACCTGAGAGTATCCCAGGAAACATTTTACCGTCCAGCCGAAAAAGTTAAGATATTTAAAAGTAAACAGGAGCCCCAGATTTGAACAAAGACTCAGGATCAAATAAAGCTTTCTTTTTTTATTGTCACTTGCCTTGCCCATTCCAAGGCCGCAATAATAATCTATCAGAGTCGAAATAATGATCAGGATTATATACGCCGGCCTCCAGCACATATAAAAATAGTAGCTGCCCGCAAGCAGGAGCTTCCAGCGTTGCGAGTGATCTAGTCTGTAATAAACAGCGACAATAATTGTAAAAAAAGCTAAAAAGCCAATAGAGTTAAACAGCATATACGCAAAATCCTATAACTTGGAGATATTTAATTTCCGGATGATACCGCCAAAACCTGACATAAGCAAGTGGATTTCAGGTTGTTGGGCGATAGGGCATGTTTTGTGTGCGATTTAGTTGACAAGGGTGGTATGAAAAGACTTGCAAAATGGGTTAAAAAGCCTTAGCATGTTCGGGATATTGGTGGTTTTGCTGGTCGAGTATCGGCCTTTAGTAGAAGGTTTTAGTGATAGGAGAATTCAATGAAGGTCTTAATCCTGGCAGGTGGTTACGGTACCAGGCTTAGTGAGGAGACGGTGATTCGGCCTAAGCCTATGTTGGAAATAGGTGATCAGCCAGTACTTTGGCATATAATGAAGAATTATTCGCATTTTGGCTTCAACGAATTTGTGATTCTGCTGGGATACAAAGGCTATTTCATTAAAGAATATTTCGCGAATTATTTTCTGCATCAAAGTGATGTTACTATCGACCTTTCGACCAATGAGTTGGAAGTACACAGTAACGCCAGTGAGCCCTGGAAAGTTACGTTGCTTGATACGGGTAAAAATACGATGACAGGCGGAAGAATTCTTCGTGCTAAATCGTTTGTGAATAATGAGCCGTTTATGCTGACATACGGTGATGGTGTTTCGGATGTTAACCTTGATGAGTTGTTAGATTTTCATAAGTCGCATGGGAAAAAGATAACGGTAACGACGGTTCAGCCTGAGGGACGATATGGTGCTGTCGATTCGAATGAAGATGGGCGTATTCAACGATTTCTTGAAAAGCCTGAAGGTGACGGCGCGTGGATCAATGGCGGTTTTTTTGTTTGCGAGTCCGAGGTGTTTGATTATTTAGAAGATGACAAGACGATATTCGAGCGTCAGCCATTAGAAAATCTTGCCAGCGATGGCCAGCTGTACGCATATCGGCATAAAGGTTTTTGGAAGTGTATGGATACCCTGCGCGATAAGACGCAGCTTAATCAACTTTGGGAAACCAATCAGGCTAAATGGAAAAATTGGTAATGGATGAGTTGTTTGGGCAAATTTATAAAAACCGAAAGGTGCTGATCACAGGGCATACGGGGTTTAAGGGGTCGTGGTTGGCGCTGTGGCTGTCTCGAATGGGGGCTGAGGTGGTCGGGTATGCATTGGAAGCTTGTACCTGTCCGAGTCATTTTGAATTGGTCGATGCAAATTACAAATCAATCATAGGTGACATTCGTGATGCGGATAAATTTCGAAATGTGATCGCAAAAGAACAGCCTGAAATTATTTTTCATCTTGCTGCTCAGCCACTGGTTCGACGGTCCTATCAAGATCCTGTAGAGACTTTTTCAACGAATGTGATGGGGACGGTGAATCTTTTAGACTCTTGCAGGGAGGTGTCATCGCTCAAAGCTGTGGTTGTTATCACAAGTGATAAATGCTACGAAAATTTAGAACAGCAGAGAGGTTATAGTGAAAGCGATCCGCTGGGTGGTTATGATCCTTATAGTGCTTCTAAAGGTTGTACTGAAATAGTGACGTCAAGTTATCGGCGTTCATTTTTTTCTTTAAAAGATTACGGGACAAAACACAATGTTTTGGTTTCAAGTGCACGGGCCGGCAATGTGATCGGTGGCGGCGACTGGTCGGAAGATCGATTGATCCCTGATATTGTTAAAGCGGCCAATGAAAATGATAAGGTTTTGATACGTAATCGGTATTCGACCCGTCCGTGGCAGCATGTGCTGGATCCACTTTCAGGATATTTGTTGCTGGGGGAAAAATTATTAGAGGGTAAGGTTGAATTTGCGGAGGCGTGGAACTTTGGGCCTGAGATGGAGGTAAGTTTTACGGTGGAGTATGTTGTTGAAAACCTGCAAAAATATTGGGATAAGATTGAAGTGGATTTCGGCAGTGAATCCTCTGGTCCACATGAAGCTAATTTATTGACGCTTGATTGTTCGAAAGCGATTCAAAAGCTTGGCTGGAAGCCGGTTTGGGATATTAGCAGGACGTTGGAAATGACGGCGAGTTGGTATAAGAGATTTTATGAACTTGGCGAAGTTGTAAGCAGTCAGCAACTTAGTGAATATGTGAAAGATGCGTTGGGGGGCAAATTATGAAGGTCATAACTACACCGCTTGACGGCCTCTGTGTTATTGGGACTGAATCTTTTGGGGACAACAGGGGGAAGTTTGCCCGTTTCTTTTGTCAGGAAGAGCTTGATCAGGTCTATCAGGACAGGTCCATCAAACAGGTCAATTATTCTATGACGATCTCAAAGGGGACGATTCGCGGGATGCATTTTCAGAATCCGCCCAAAGCTGAGACTAAGCTGGTTCGGTGCACGCAGGGAAGTATTTTTGATATTGCGGTAGATCTGAGGAAGGGTTCGGAAACATTTTTGCAGTGGTATGGGGCGGAACTTTCATCTGAGAATATGAAAATGTTGTTTATTCCAGAAGGTTTTGCCCATGGTTTTCAAGCATTAGAGGATAACTGTGAAATGTTGTATTTGCATAGCGAATCTTACAGCCAGGCGCATGAGGGGGGGCTGCGATATGACGATCCTGAAATTGGGATCGAATGGCCATTAGAAGTTTCGGTGGTTTCTGATAGGGACACTAAGCATCCATTGTTGAAGAATGATTTTGAAGGAATAGTTTTATGAAGTGTCGATTTTGCAATAATTTACTTACGGATAAATTTGTCGACCTGGTGAATTCTCCGCCTTCGAATTCCTTTCTCAGTCAGCAGCAGTTGAATGAGCCGGAAACTTTTTATCCATTGCTATTATACGTCTGTAAGCATTGCTGGCTGGTGCAAATTGATGAATACAAAAATTGCGATGATATCTTTGACCAGGAATACGTTTATTTTTCTTCATATTCCAAAAGCTGGCTTGCTCATGCTAAAGAATATGTGGACATGATCACAGATAAGTTGAGTTTGGGTCAATCATCGCTGGCGATTGAGATAGCTTCTAATGATGGCTATCTTTTGCAGTACTTTAAGGAAAAAAATGTGCCATGTTTGGGGGTCGAGCCTACTAAGAATACGGCTGAGGCGGCCAAAGAAAAGGGTATCGAAGTAGTATGTGAATTCTTTGGTAAAAAATTAGCTGCGCAATTAGCGGGTCAGGGTAAAAAAGCGAACCTGTTGATAGGCAACAATGTTTTGGCTCATGTTCCTGATATAAATGATTTTGTCGGCGGATTAAAAATAGCGTTAAAACAGGGCGGAGTTATTACTATGGAATTTCCGCATCTGATGCGGTTGGTTGAGCAGAATCAGTTTGACACGATTTATCATGAACATTTTTCGTATTTGTCTTTTCGTGCGGTTAGTACTATTTTTGCTGCAGCCGAGTTGGAGATATTCGATGTCGAAGAGTTGGAGACGCATGGCGGGTCCTTGAGGATCTATGCGAAACACCAGGGCGACAGTTCGTGGGAAGTATCTGAAAATGTGGAGAAGCTGAAAAAGAAAGAAGCTGAAAGAGGTATGTTCGAGGTTGAGTATTATCAAAGTTTTCAGCAGAAAGTCGATAAGGTTAAAGATTCGTTTCTGAGTTTTTTGCTCGAACAGAAAAAAGACGGCAAAAAAGTTGTCGCATACGGAGCGGCTGCTAAGGGCAATACCCTTTTGAATTACTGCGGAGTTAAAAAGGATTTGATAGATTTTGTGGTAGATGCTTCTCCTTATAAGCAGGGAAAATTCCTGCCCGGCAGTCATATACCTGTTGTAAATGAGCAGGAAATTCATAAGTTCAAACCTGATTATGTTTTGGTCCTTCCATGGAACTTAAAATCCGAGATCAGCGAACAGTTGAAATACATTAGAAGCTGGAATGGCAAATTTGTTATAGTGATCCATGAACTGGAAATATTTTAGAGTAGATGAGAATGAAAAAAATTCTTTACGCAAAACCTTCTATCACTGAGTTAGAAATCAAATATGTTAATGATGCGATCTCGAATGGATGGGGAGAACATTGTTATGATTACATAAACCGTTTTCAAAGCTCGTTTGAAGATTACCTAGGAGCAGAGCATGCTTTGGCAACTTCCAGTTGCACCGGTGCGTTGCACCTGGCTTTTGCTGCATTGGGAATTGGACCTGGAGATGAGGTGATCGCACCTGATATAACATGGATCGCTTCTGTTGCCCCGATTACTTATCTGAGTGCTAAGCCTGTTTTTGTGGATGTTTTGGAAGAGAGCTGGTGTATTGATCCTGACAAAATAGAAGCAGCTATTACCGATAAGACCAAGGCTATTCTCGTCGTTCATCTTTACGGTAACCTTGTGGAAATGGATGTGGTGCTTGAAATCGCAAAGAAATATAATCTGCCTGTTATTGAGGATGCCGCAGAAGCCCTCGGCTCGGAGTACAAGGGCAGGAAAACCGGCTCGATGGGAGATTTTGGTGTCTTTTCTTTTCATGGTACAAAAACTATTACCACAGGAGAAGGTGGAATGCTGACGAGCAACTCTCAAGAGTTGTTCGATAAGGCAAGCGTCTTATCTGACCATGGTCGCGACCCAAAAATCAAAAAAATATTCTGGATGGAAGTGGTTGGCTACA
>JBHPGW010000049.1:0-19428 GCA_042569785.1 Planctomycetota bacterium
ACCCCCCTCCTTACGTCAATTTGGGTATCCCCTGGATTCGCGGAACGTTTTTGGAACTGTCAGATTTGCCGCCGGCGCCAGCGGCTGGGCCGTGAGTAAAACAGCTTCAAGTGAATTTACAGGTTGTACTCTTTGATCTTTCGATAAAGAGTTCTCTCGCCTATGCCGAGAATCTCAGCGGCTTTTTCGCGGTTGTTATTTGTTTTGGCCAGCGTGTCTATAATCGCCTGCTTTTCCAGTTCATCCAGCGCCACGCCTGCCAGGTCGCCAATAGCCTTACTGCCTGTGAGTAAGTGCCTGGGCTGATGTATCTCAGGCGGAACGTCTTGGACTTCGAGCCTGTTACTCTCACACATAACGACCATAGTTCTGATACAATTACGAAGCTGGCGAATATTGCCGGGCCAATCATAATTCATAAGTATTTTCTCAGCTTGTCTTGTAATCCCGGTAACTTTTGAGCCGGTCTCTTGGGCAGCTTCCTTGAGAAAATAATCCACCAACTCCGGCATATCTTCGGTCCTGTCCCGCAGCGAAGGCAAAGAAATGCTCACGCCCCTTATTCTGAAATACAAATCCTGCCTGAACTTCTTTTGCTCGATAAGCTCTAACAGGTCGTGATTAGTAGCACTGATGATACGCACATCGACAACTATCTGTTTATGTGAACCGACCGGCACAACAATACCGTCTTCGAGAACACGCAGCAGTTTCGCCTGCATATTCAAGGGCATGTCACCTATCTCATCGAGAAAAAGCGTACCCTTGTCAGCTATCTCGAACAGCCCCTGCCTATCGGTTGCCGCACCGGTGAAGGCGCCTTTAACGTGGCCGAACAATTCACTTTCGAGCAATGTCTCTGTAAGCCCCGCGCAGTTGATCGGCTTGAACGCTTTGTCGCCGCGTCTGGAATTAATGTGTATCGCTTTTGCCAGCAGCTCTTTGCCGGTACCCGATGGCCCTTCTATCAAGACCGAAATATCAGCGGGCGATACCCGGCGAAGCACTTCAAAAATCCCAGCCATCGCCGAACTTTGGCCTTTGACACCATCGAATACAAAATCCTCTTTCGCTTTCTTGCCTCGTTTTGGCGATGCCGTCACCTGTCGATGAGCCTGCGTTACGAGAGTACGAAGCTGATCGATATCTATTGGCTTGACAAGATAATCGAATGCACCTCGCTTGATCGCTTCCTTGCAGGTCTCGATCGTAGCGTAAGCAGTAATGAGTATGACCGCGGTATCAGTACTGTTTTTCTTAGCTTCCTCGAGAATATCCAGGCCGTCGAAATCGTCACCGAGGTTCAGATCGGTAACTACAACATCGACCGGCTCATTTCGCAGGATATCTATTGCGTCTTTGCCGTTGTAGACCGCTATCGCTTTTGCCGAGAACTTATCGAGAGCCTCGACTATACCGTCGGCATGATTTCTCTCATCGTCAACAACCAAAATTATAGCATCTTTACCCATATCAAACGCTTACCTTTAACGGCAAATTTATTTTAAAACACGTTCCTTTTCCAACTTCACTGTCAACTGTTATCGTACCCTTATGGGCAGTGACAATTTTTTTCGCGGTCGCCAGGCCAAGTCCGCTTCCCTGAGAACGGGACGAATAATACGCCTCGAATATAAAATCGAGCTTATCAGCCGCTATCCCTCTGCCGGTGTCACTTATTTCAATTTGAGCACAATCGTTTTGCCTGGCGGTACGTATTATCAACTCATCACCTTTTTTCATAGCCTGGCGGGCGTTGATAAACAGGTTCAACAACACCTGTTTTAGCATATCAGCATCGATTCTGCAAATCAGAGTCTCGTCGGATAATCCTTTTCGAATTGTGATCGAGTTACTGTGCGCCTGTGGGCAATAGAAATCGACCATGTCACTAACCAACTCATTAACATCGATATCGGCCAACTGCAGTTCGGTTTTGTCCGTATATCGCAGAAAATCGTCAAGGATATGCTCAAGTCGGTCAGCTTCTTTTTCGATCACCGATATCTTTCTGATCTCACTTGTCAGCCCAACCCCCTCGGCCACGCGATCGGCCAAGCCCTCATGAATAAGTTTCAGATTGATCTTGATGGTTGAAAGAGGGTTCTTGATCTCGTGGGCAAGGGCGCCGGTCAATTTGCCAAGCTCTTCGAAGCCTTTGTCAAGGTCCAGAGACTCGCGATGACCGCTGGACTTCTTACGCCCCAACGCGGCTAAGACCGCGACAACTACAGCACCAACAATAAAACCTGCTATAATAAACGGTAGCATTTAATTTACCCCCGCAGCAAGTTCTATTTACTCTTTCTTGCTGCTGTTAACCTCAGTTTTATCGGTTTGTCCCAGTTCAGCAAGAGCCGCTTTACGAGAAAGTTTCAGTCTGCCCTGGTCGTCGATCAAGATCAGTTTCACTGGTATCATGTCGCCGTTTTTGCAAACGTCTTCAACGTTTTTGACATAGCCGTCACTTAATTCGCTTATATGACAGAGCCCTTCTATGCCAGGTATAATTTCAACAAAGACACCGAAATCTTTAACCGAAACAACCTTAGCCGGGTCGTAAATTTTCCCAACCTTTGGCGGCTGTGTCATAGCTTCGATGGTCGCTTTAGCCTTGAGATACCCGTCACCACCGACAGAACTTATGAAAACCGTTCCGTCTTCTTCGATCTCGATGGTGGTCTCGGTTTCTTCCTGTATCTTCTTGATCATCTTGCCGCCTGGGCCGATGAGCTTACCGATAAACTCAGGATCGATCTTAACACTTATCATCTTCGGAGCGTATTCGCTCAATTCTGCTCTCGGTTCACTGATAGTCTTATTCATGATATCGAGAATATCGAGCCTTGCCTTTTTGGCACGAGCCAGAGCTTCGACCATAATATTGTGAGCCAAACCCTCAGCCTTAATATCAAGCTGGATCGCGTTGATACCATTAACGGTACCTGAGACCTTGAAATCCATCTCGCCGAAATGATCTTCTTCGCCGAGAATATCTGTAATCAGTTCGTATTTGCCATTGTCGTCACTGATAAGCCCGATCGAAATACCTGCAACCGGATTCTTGATCGGGACGCCCGCATCCATCAATGCCAAAGTTCCGCCGCAAACCGAAGCCATGGAACTGGAACCGTTCGAGCCGGTGATGTCAGAAATAACTCTGATAGTATAAGCAAAATCCTCTTTGTCAGGGCGAACCTGTTCGAGTGACTTTTCTGCCAGTGCTCCGTGTCCGATCTCCCTGCGGCCTGGGCCGCGAACCGGACGAACCTCACCAACCGAATAAGCAGGGAAGTTATAGTGGAGCATAAAGTCCTGCGTGCATTCATCAACGAGTCCGTCAACCATCTGAGCGTCGCGAACCGTACCTAAAGTAATGCTGATCAAAGCCTGGGTGTCACCACGACTAAACAAGGCTGAACCGTGGTTACGAGGCAGAATACCAACTTCGCATTCAATGGGTCGAACCTGATCAAACGCCCTTCCGTCAGCTCTTTTGCCTTCCACGAGCAGTTTTTTAACAGCCATACCTTCGATCTCGTGAAGCATACGCTTGATCATAGCCTTACAGTATACAGGCTCATCGCCTTCGCAATAGTTGGTCTTAGCTTCAGCAAATATTTCGTTAACAGCGGCTTTTCTTTCCTGCTTGTCAGCTATCTGCTTAGCATCGTAGACCCTGGAGAGCAGTTCATCTTTAATCTTAGCAAAAAGCTCTTCGTCGTTTTCTGCCAAAGGTATCACTTTTTCAACACCGACTTTCGCCCGCATCTCTTCGATCATATCGCAAACCACGCCAACCGTCTCATGAGCCTTCGCGACCGCATCAGCGATCACATCTTCGCCCACTTCTTTAGAGTCGACTTCGATCATATTAATAGCTTCTTTGCGACCACCGAGAAGCAGATTCATGTCACTGCTTTCTCTTTGCTCCTGAGTCGGGTTAACGACAAACTCGCCGTCAACTCTGCTGACCCTGCACGCTCCGGTCGGGCCCATGAACGGTACCTTACTGATCGTAAGAGCGGCACTTGCTCCGATCATCGCCAGGACATCGGGATCATTTTCGCCGTCATAACTTAGTACATTGGCCATAACCTGTACTTCCTGGAAGTATCCATCCGGAAATAATGGCCTGATGGGACGATCGATCATCCTTGCGGTCAGTGTCTCTTTTGTGGTGGGCCTGCCTTCACGCTTAAAAAATCCGCCCGGAAACTTACCAGCGGCACTTCGTTTTTCGCGATAATCCACACTCAATGGGAAAAAATCGATATCGTCAAATCGTGGCGCCGACGTTGCCATCGCTACCAATACCAAAGTCTCGCCATATTGTACCATGACGGCTCCTGCTGCCTGCCTTGCGATTTTCCCTGTTTCGATTGATAAATTCTTGCCCCCAATTTCTCTTTCGATCCTGCATACATCAAACATATATTTTCCTCGTATTTCGTTTCTCACATTAATTCCATCGTACACCGTGCGCCGCCCTACAGTTTGGACCTTACACACACCGAAATACGATACTATTTTCTCAAACCGAGCCGTGATATAATTTCACGATACCGCTCCGGATCTTTCTTGTTCACATACTTAAGCAGTGCAGCCCTTGTCCCGACCATCTTCAGCAAACCACGCCTTGAGGCGTGATCTTTACGGTGTTCTCTCAAGTGTTCTGTAAGCTCATTTATTCTCGTGGTCAAAATCGCGACCTGCACTTCCGGCGAACCAGTATCGCCTGCGTGTGTCTCGAAATCACCAATAACTTTTTCTTTTTTCTGCTTCGTCAGCATCTTCTCAACAAGTCCTTTCCTTAAAACAAATCATTAATCTTAAAAAATTATACGGTTTACAGCCCTGAAATAGCAGGGCTATTAAACCGTGAACTCGGCATTATAGCCGAGATAGATCAAGTTTGCAAGAGGTTTTTTACCACAAAAAGGCTTTTCTGAGCCCATGAAAAGATTAAATATTTTTTCCTTGAAACCGACGGCCTACATTACGTATATTGTGATAGGAGCTTAGAAGGGGGAAAAGGCTCTGCATTTCGCCCTTTACCCCCTTAAAAGCCCTGAGTGCAAGCGACGGGATAGAAGCTAAAAAGTAGGCGTTTAACTGATCTAAAACGATTTTTTTTAAAGGAGGGCAAAAAAATGCGACTTACCGATTTTCTCGACAATTCCGGCGTAGACTACGAGACCTGCGAGCACAAACCAACTTTTACCGCCCAGCGTATGGCAGCCGAGGAGCATGAATCCGGCAAATACGTGGCTAAGCCGGTAATCATCAAAGCTGACGGCAACTACATTATGTGTGTTCTGCCCGGATGCTGCAAGATCGACCTCGGTGCCTTGAAAGATCAATTAGGTGTCGCCTCGGTCGAGTTAGCCGACGAAAGCGATATCGCCAGGATGTTTGATGACTGTGAGCTCGGCGCGGAACCGCCATTTGGCAATCTGTATAAGCTGACCACCATCATCGACAAGACACTCGAAGCCGACGATCATCTTATCTTCCAGGCTGGTACACATCAAAAGGCGATACGAATGAGTTTTAAAGATTACAAAAAACTGGTTGAGCCAAAGGTACTCGATTTCTGCTACCACACGACACCGTAATTGCGACACCAAAAAACCAGGTTTAACTCGCCGCTTGACGAGCTTGAATTGTGCCCCTATAATGCCAGCTTCGATTAGCAAATACAATGACAGTTTGAAGGGGCAAGATAGTGAAGCAATGGCGTTTTGAGGTATTCAATCAGGCAGGTGCCGACGACGTTCACGGCACAAGCGTACTGGAAGAGATCAAAGAGTTGGGCATCGACACAGTCGAAGCGGTACAGTCGGCAAGGGTCTTTCTCATAGAGGCGGACTTCGACCAGGACTTTGCAAAGCGCATCGCCACGGAACTTCTGACAGATCCAGTCTGTGAGGATTATTACATGGGCAGAAGCGTCGCGCCAGCTGGACTGGCCAAGGCCACGCTTATTGAGGTACATTTGAAAAGCGGTGTTACCGACCCTGTCGCTGATTCGGTTACAGCGGCGATCGCGGATATGGGCGTTGACGTTGAGCACGTCCGAACAGCGCGAAAGTATGTTTTACTCGGCCAGATCAGCAACAGCCAGGCAAATATGATAGCCAAAAAGATTCTCGCAAATGACTGCACAGAAGAATGTGCCATAGGCGACGAAGCTGAGCCTCCAGGTCCGCACGTCAAACCTTACGAAATGCAGCTTTTGCAGTGGCCTATACGCGAACTCGATGATGATGGTTTAGTCGCTTTGAGTAGGGACAAGGATTTATTCCTGAATCTGCGGGAAATGCAAACCATTCAGAAATATTTCCAGGATATGGATAGAGAGCCAACCGATATCGAACTCGAAACTCTCGCCCAGACATGGAGCGAGCACTGCGTTCACAAAACTTTAAAAAGTTCTGTCGATATAACCATCGATGGAAAAGAAACGCATTTCGACAACCTGCTCAAGGAAACCGTCTTCGGCGCCACCAAGCAACTCAATAAGAATTGGTGCATTTCCGTCTTCGACGATAACGCGGGCGTAGTAGAATTCGACGACGAATCAGCCGTTTGCTTTAAAGTCGAGACCCACAACCATCCATCTGCACTGGACCCTTACGGCGGAGCCGCTACCGGAATTGGCGGAGTTATTCGCGACCCCATGGGAACAGGCATGGGCGCAAAACCCATCGCTAACACGGATATTTTCTGTTTCGCCGAGCCGGACAAAAAACTCGACGAAATCCCCAAAGGCGTTCTGCATCCAAGACGAATTATGAAAGGCGTCGTCGCAGGCGTTCGTGACTACGGCAACCGAATGGGCATACCGACCGTTAACGGAGCGATATATTTCGACGACAGGTACATGGCCAATCCGCTGGTCTTTTGCGGCAATGTAGGACTGATGGACAGGGACAAATGTTTTAAAGATCAGCAAGCCGGAAACCTGATAATCGTTCTCGGCGGACGTACCGGCAGAGACGGTATACACGGTGCGACTTTTTCTTCCGGACAAATGACACACGAACACGAAACCATTTTCTCCCACGCCGTCCAGATCGGAAACCCAATCGTTGAAAAGAAAATGCTCGACGTACTGCTCCAGGCAAGAGACGCGAACCTTTACGAATCGATCACCGACTGCGGTGCGGGCGGCCTAAGCAGTGCTGTAGGAGAGATGGGCGAAAAACTCGGCGCGGTCGTCGACCTGGAAAAGGTACCACTAAAATACGCTGGCCTAAACTATACCGAAACCTGGATCTCAGAAGCACAGGAAAGAATGGTTATCGCGGTTAAGCCGGAAAACCTCGAAGCTATCACAAAGGTCTTCGACGATGAAAACGTCGAGTCAACCGTCATAGGCAAATTCACCGACGATAAAAAACTCGTCTTAAAATATAACGGCCAACAAGTCGCTAACATCGACATGGAATTTTTGCATGACGGTGTACCGAAATATTCCCGCAAAGCCGTCTGGCAAACTCCCGAAGCCGCGGAACCAAATATTCCACAAAAGGACGATTATAACGACGAGTTGCTCGAAATTCTTTCCTGCTATAACGTCGCAAGTAAAGAATGGGTCATACGCCAATACGACCACGAAGTCCAGGGCGGATCGGTCGTCAAGCCGCTTACCGGCGTAACTAATGACGGCCCAAGCGACGCAGCAGTCGTTCAGCCGAAATTAAATTCAGATAAAGGCATAGCGATCAGTTGCGGCATGAACCCCTTATACGGTGACATCGACCCATACTGGATGGCGATGGCAGGTATTGACGAAGCTGTCAGGAATTTGATCTGCGTCGGCGCAAGATACGACCGGATCGCACTGCTGGATAATTTCTGCTGGGGCGACTGTACCAAGCCGGAAACACTTGGCCCACTCGTAAGAGCCGCACAAGCCTGCTACGATGGCGCGATGGCTTTCCAGGCTCCGTTCATCTCAGGCAAGGACTCGCTAAACAACGAATTCGTATGCGACGACGGAACGGAAATCTCCATACCGTCAACGCTTTTGATAAGCGCTATGTCATTGGTCAACAACATCAACAACTCTGTCACCATGGACGCCAAACAAGCCGGCAACCTGCTCTTCGTCGTAGGCGAAACCAAAAACGAACTCGGCGGCTCACACTACTATAAGATTCATGACCAGATCGGCACAAGTGTTCCCAAAGTCGATCTGGAAAAGGCCCCGAAGATCGCAGAGAAAATTTCCACCGCGATAGATCAGAAATTCGTCACCAGCTGTCACGACTGCTCTGAAGGCGGCATCGCCGTAGCTTTAGCTGAGATGGCTTTTGCGGGCGGATTAGGGATAGAGGCTGACCTGAAGGGACTGCCCAAAAGCAGCGATTGTCAGCGAGCAGACGTACAACTGTTCAGCGAATCGACCACGCGATACATACTCGAGGTTGAGCCGGAGAATTTCGACACATTCGCTAAAATGATGCTCAATCTGCCATTCGGACAGATCGGCAAAGTAACCGAAGAAAAAACGCTGAAAATAAAAGACCAAAACGGAAAAACCGTTATAGAAAAAGATTTGGATTCACTGAAAAACGCCTGGCAAAAAACGTTTGATTGGTAAAAATAATTAACCACGAATTTACACGAATTGACACGAATAAAAAGGTTTAGAAATGGAAGTAAACGCTTTAGTATTAAGAGCTGCTGGAATTAATTGCGATCTGGAAACTGAATTTGCTCTCGAGCAAGCCGGTGCCAAAGCGAGCCGTATGCATATCAACAGGATAATCGAAGACAAAGATGTCCTCGAGCAGTTTCAGATAATTGTCTTTCCGGGCGGATTCAGTTATGGCGACGACGTAGCGGCAGGTAAGATACTAAGCAACCAGATCATCCACCATCTCTCACAGCCTTTGAAAAAGTTCATCGACGACGGCAAATTGGTACTTGGTATCTGTAATGGTTTCCAGGTACTGGTAAAGGCTGGCATCCTCCCCGGCTTTGGCTCGACTAATGGCCAGGGCGATGTCACTATAACCAATAACGACTGCGGCAAATTCGAGGACCGATGGGTGTACCTGGCCCCGCAAACTCAAAAATGTGTCTTCATCGAGCCAGGTCAGCAGATATACCTGCCTATAGCGCACGGTGAAGGCAAAGTTGTCACCAAGGATCCGGCTACAATGGACAAACTAAAAGCTGACGGACATATTGCATTTAAATACGTCGACGGCAACGGCAACGAAGGCGACTTCCCCATCAACCCAAACGGCTCAACCGAATCGATCGCCGGCTTAACCGATACCACGGGAAGAGTCTTAGGCCTGATGCCTCATCCGGAAAGATTCATCCGCCCGACCCATCATCCAAGATGGACAAGAAAAGAAGAAAACGCCGACGCCGATGGAATGACCATCTTCAACAACGCTGTAAAATACATCCAGCAAAACTTCTAAGATCAGACTTTCTCAAACGTAAACCGATGCGCATTAACATCGACCTTAATTTTGTCACCATCACCGAATTTATCAGCCAGCAGTTCCGCCGCCAGCGGATTTTCCAGCCTCTGCTGTATCGTCCGCTTTAAAGGCCTTGCCCCGTAGACCGGATCATGACCTTCATCGACGATCTGACGCTTTGCGTCATCGGTAAATTCGACCTTAATATTGCGAGCCTTTAGCCGCTCAGCCAGATACCTCAACTGAATATCAACGATCTTTACAAGGTTATCTTTCGTCAGCATATGGAAGACGATTATCTCATCGATACGGTTCAAAAATTCCGGCTTAAAGACCTGTTTGAGTACGTCCTTAACATGAGCCTCGATCTCCCAGTCAGCTCCCTGCTCTTCGGTCAGTTCCTGTATCTGCATACTGGCCAGATTGCTGGTCATAATGATAACCGTATTCTTAAAGTCCACCGTTCGACCATGCCCATCGGTTAATCGACCATCGTCAAAAACCTGAAGCAGAACATTAAACACATCCGGATGCGCTTTCTCGATCTCATCGAGCAGGATAACCGAATAAGGCTTTCGCCGAATCGCCTCAGTGAGCCTGCCGCCCTCTTCATACCCGACATAACCAGGCGGCGAACCTATCAGCCTGGCCACCGAGTGCGGCTCCATAAACTCGCTCATATCAATACGCATCATTGCGTTCGGATCATTGAACAAAAAATCCGCTAGCGCCTTGGAAAGCTCGGTCTTACCGACGCCGGTAGGCCCTAAGAAAAGAAACGAACCGATAGGTCGATTCTGTTCGCCGAGTCCTGCTCTACTGCGACGAACCGCATTGCAAAGGGCCGCAACCGCCTCATCCTGACCGACAACTCGATCGCGGATATGCTGCTCCATTTCCATCAAACGCTGCCGTTCACCGCTAAGCAGCTTGGCAACCGGGATACCCGTCCACTTGGCTACTACCTGCGCGATATGCTCCTCGGTAACCTCATTACGGATCAGCGAGCGTTCCGATTTGCTAAGCTTAAGCTCTTTTTCGCCAAGCTCTTTTTCCAGTTCCGCGATCATCCCGTACTTCAAACGAGCCGCCGTCTCCAGTTCACCTTTTCGCTGAGCGTTTTCGAACTGGTTCTGAGCGTCTTCAATTTTCTGCTTAAGCTCTTTTATCTGATCGATGTCATGTCTATCAGCCTCCCACTGCGATCCGAGCTGATCGTCTTGCTTACCCAATTCAGCCAACTGTTTTTCGATTCTTTTAAGATTTTTGTTACTCGCTTCGTCACTTTCTTTTTTCAGCGCCTCGCGCTCGATCTGCAATTGCACGATCTTCCTGCGAATGGAATCAAGTTCAGCCGGCAGCGAATCGTTCTCGATACGCAGCTTCGACGCCGACTCATCGATCAGATCGATAGCTTTATCAGGCAGCCATCTATCGGATATATAACGGTCCGACAAAGTCGCCGCCGATACAAGAGCGGAATCCGTAATACGAACCCCATGATGAGTATCGTAGCGATCTTTCAACCCACGAAGTATCGCTATCGTCTCTTCAACGCTTGGCGGATCGATAAGGATAGGCTGAAATCGTCTTTCCAAAGCCGCGTCCTTTTCGACATATTTGCGATACTCATCGATCGTCGTCGCTCCGATACAGCGAAGTTCACCACGGGCAAGCGAAGGCTTGAGCAGATTACCCGCATCAACCGACCCCTCAGTTTTGCCGGCTCCTACGATCGTGTGCAATTCGTCGATGAAAAGTATGATCTGACCCTGGGCAGCTATTACCTCTTTCAATACCGCTTTGAACCTGTCCTCGAATTCACCGCGGAATTTTGTGCCCGCTATCAGCGATCCCATATCCAAAGCGATGACCCTTTTATCCTTTAGCCCTGCTGGCACGTCACCGGAAACTATCCGCTGAGCCAATCCTTCAACGATAGCGGTTTTGCCAACGCCCGGCTCACCTATCAGAACAGGATTATTTTTCGTACGTCTGTTCAAAACCTGCATACATCGGCGGATCTCTTCGTCTCTGCCGATCACCGGATCGAGCTTACCCTTGCGAGCCATCTCCAGCAGGTCGATCCCAAAACGTTCCAAAGCTTGGTATTTATCTTCCGGATTCTGGTCGGTTATCTTCGCCCCCCCGCGAATCTCCTCTAAAGCCTTTTCTATCTGTTCAGTACTCACCGAATTAAGACTCAACACCTCCTTAGCTTCGCTATTGACAGAAGCCAGCGAAATAAACAAATGCTCAACACTGAGATATTCGTCCCCCATCTCGTCCGCTCTGTTTTGCGCCCCGAGTACGATCTGATTCAAAGCCGGGTCCGGCACGATCTGCCCTTCACTCCTACCCTGGCTAAGCCGAGACAGTTCACTTTCTATCATATCATTGATCTGCGAAACATTAGCCCCGATCTTCTTAAGAACCAGAACCGCTATAGAACCGCTATCCTGACAGATAGCGCTTAACAAATGTAAAGGCGAAAGCACTGTATGCGACTTAGCCATAGCGATCTGCTGAGCCGTCGCCAGCGCCTCCTGAGCCTTCAAAGTAAATTTATCAAATTTCATAACATTCCCTTTTTTTTAGACAGGATAACAGGATCAATCTGATATTTTCATCCCGTCAATCATCTTTTTTAAAATCCTGCAAGTAATTACTGTTAAATCTTTTTTTCTGTGTTAATCTGCGTTAATCCGTGTCAAAAAACTTTTTTTATAAATCCTGTTTAATCATGTTAATCCTGTCTAAAGAAAACAGAGCAAATCCCATGCCGAACCCCTCCCAAACCCCTAACCCAAGAACTTAAAAGAACTTACAAAATCAGCCCATTAACCCCTCAATGCCATTTTGGCAGACACCTCCTGCCCAATACCCACAAAAACGAGCAACGTCATTGCGAGGAGCAAAGCGACGCGGCAATCTCAACCACGCAAAATCTTTTACTTTTCTTTTACTCGACTTCTCGTCTCGTCCTGTCTATTCTCAGTTCTAAATGATTTGCAAAAAATAGTTAAGGAATACCAGCTATGAAAGCTTCAAAGCAAAACCATATAACAAAGGAGGTGATTCCAATGGACAAATAACGATGAAAAACAAAGTATGTAATTGAATCTTACTTAATTTAATGGGTTTTTCCCGGAAAGAAAGGTGTTTTATGAAAACTAAATATATTTCCAATTTACTGATAGTAGCGGCATTAGTTTTAGGCTTTACCGTCGCTTGTATGGCAGTTGGACCTCAAAAGTTAAACTCTGTGAAAATTACAGGAGGATGTGATAATCATTGTGTAGGCTGTACAACTGTTGATTGTACCGATTTTGGGTTATGTGCTGGTACCTGGAGCAAGTGTACTTATAGCGAGGGCACATTTAGGTCTTGCATTGCTTATCAGATAGCAGTTTGTAATGGGGGCTCCAACTGTACTCCCGGAGGACATGTTTGTGGCGGTTGCACCTAAGGTATTTTGAAAAAGTCTTTAGACAAGAATCAAGAGTGGACGTTGAAGTTTACAAGGACGTCCACTCTGATCTTTTAACATGGAAATCAAAAAAATGAACAAAATTATTCTTATAATGATAATAGTTACGACTTATTTGAATGTTGTATTTGCTGAGCAGATGACACCTCTACAAGTTCTGGAAAAATATAGAACTAATCGTGAAGGTCTTAAAACACATATAATCAAAAGCGAAGAACTTGTCGAATATAGGGATACCGCTTCTGGTGATAAGCCTGAATGGAGCCGAAGGCTTTATGAACTACGAACAGATGGTAAACGTGTAGATGTCATATTAAGTAAAAATTTTGGATTCGATAATTCTGATGATAAGGGTTTGTTTGAAAACTCACCTTTGACTAGAGCGATTTGGGATGGTAAAGATATGATTACATGTAACCATATAGATATTGCAGACGCACCACCAGCTGTAGTCTTCATTTCAAATGACGAACAAGAAAGAAATTCCTATGTCGCGATTGGTTATGGTGGTTCTTCTTTAGATGGCACCTTTTTTGGTGATATTCAATCGGTTGATACTATTCTGGAAGAGGCTTCTGATGTGAGTCTGCGACCTGAGAAAAATAATGTGAACGGAGTTGATTGTTATGTAATTGATGCTAGTACTAAATATGGAAAATACAGTATTTGGATCGATCCAGAACATGGCTACAATATAGCTATGGCGAAAGCGTATAAAAGCGATGGTGATATTCTCAATGGCAAAACCATCGGTTCAGACACCATATCTGAGGCAAAAAAACAAGAACTACAAAAACACTATAGTGGGGTTTTACCTAAAACAATTAAAGATTTTTCCTTTTCACTTGATAATGTTAAGTTTCGTAAAATCGGCGATTTTTGGATTCCCACTGAAGCAAACTATCAGTTCATTACTTATTATGTTGATGGGCGAAAAATGATTGAGAAAAGGCATCATAAGCGGACACATATTGATCTCAACCCAAATTTTGAAGCTATTGACGCATTTGTGCCAGATATTCCGGAAGGTGCACCAGTTTGGATAGAATATGTTCCCGGCATCAGGTTTGTATGGCAGAGAGGTAAAGCAGTACCATTCATAGATGACATTGTGATGGAGCAATTGGACAAAATAACAGATCAAATTATAACAGGGGAATTCACTGCGGCAATAAGCAGTAATATCACCAAACCAAATCTATCGCTTAACACCGATTCGAATATAATACCAAATTCTAAATCCAAACCGCAATCTGTTCAGAATGTTTCTGTTAGCAACGGTTTTCCAGTATTGCGAACAGCCTTACTGTTGATTCTCGTTTGCCTGGTACTGGGTATTGCATATAAACTATTCATCCCTGCCGACAGAAAAAAACGGAGGTGAAATAATGATGTTAAATTATATGAGTCCTTCCTTTCTATCTGTACCTGAATCGGCTGTGCTAAACCAAAGGAATCGTATTATTTTTATTGTGCTGCTTCTCATTTTCTTTTTTGCGTCAATTTCTATGGCCCAATCGCAAAATGCAGCTTTGTCAGATACCGCGAATCTAAAGAAAAAGTCAGGTCATTATTGTGGTGTTTATTGTTTATACATCCTTTTGAAAACAGCAGGTAATCAAATAAACCTTAAAGAACTGCTTAAAGGCGAGTATGTTGGCTCTACAAAAGGAAGTTATATAACCGAACTCAAAAAAGCCGTTGAAGATTATGGAATGTACGGCGAAATTGTAAGCAATCTTACTTCAGAGCAACTGCGCAGGTACCCATATCCAATTATCCTGCATGTAAAGGCAATGCCAGATAGTAAAGTATATGACCATTATGAGTTGTTCCTTGGCACAAAAGACGGCAAAGCACAACTCTGCGATCCTCCGGAACCAGTTGGATTAGTATCGTTTCGTGAATTGGCTCCACGCTGGAATGGGACCGGATTGATTGTTTCAGCTACACCGATTAGCCTAAGCGATATTTTTACTCAAGCCTATCGACGACTTGCGATATATTCACTTATTGCCGCAACAATTATTTTCATGGTTCGTTACACCAGAATCCGATGGTTTTCTAATACGATTTCTCGTTGGCAATTATCAAGACTATCCGTCGCACAAGGTACAGGCTTAGCAGTTGCTGCGTTGCTTTGTGGTATGATTTACCATTTTGCCAATGATGAAGGATTTCTTGCCCATCCAAATGCCACCACCTCGATTCAGCAGGCTCATATTGGCAATTTTATTCCAAAAGTAAATAAAAAAAAGGTCAGTAATTTACTCAATACAAACACAGTCTTTATCGATGCCAGATATGCAAGGGATTTTAAGGCAGGTCATATCGAAGGTGCGATTAATGTTCCTGTAGATGCTAACGATTCACAGCGTCTGGAAATAATGGCCAATATCGCCAAAGACAGCCGTATTGTTATTTACTGCCAAAGTGCAGGATGCCCATTTGCGGAAAAGGTAACAAAAAAATTGATGACAGATGGTTTCAGTAACATCTCAATTTTCAAAGGCGGCTGGAAACAATGGAAGGAAAAAAATAATGAGTAGCAAAAAAGAACTTATACTCTTTTGTAAACAAAAGAAGCGGCAGTTATTTTCTGCTTTTTTATTGGTTGTTAGATTGACTCTGGGGTCTATATTTATATGGAGCAGTTTGCCAAAAATACGCCAGTCATATGATTTCCTGTCCAGTGTATATAGTTATGAAATTGTTGGCCCAAAACTGGGTATGCTGGTAGCTATGACACTGCCTTGGCTGGAACTTTTGGTCGGAATATGTTTGATTGGCGGTATTTTTATCAGCGGTGCATTGCTTATCGGTTCCGCAATGGCTGCGATGTTTACTTTTGTTCTTAGCTCCGCGTTATATCGGGGGCTTGAGATTACCTGTGGCTGTTTCAGTGCTAATGCAGGAATTATAAGCTACTCTACTGTAATTCGTGCATCTATAATCCTGTTTTTCAGCATAATAGCATATTTCACCGTGATTCTATCGCGTCCTCACATTGATATGCAAAATTAAAAAAAGTGCCCGTGGTAAAATCCTTACGGTGTGAAGGCGTTTTTGTAGTGGCGTATTTCTGGTTTGCCTTTCGGCGGCAGTAGTATTATTACTACATCGAATCGGCAGGGTCTGTTGGCGATGTTGTTGGTTGTGATAAAATATCTTGCTGTCATTATCAGTTTGCGTTTCTTATCTTCGGTGATCGCCGATTCTGCGGGGGCGAAGTCTTCGTTGGCTCTTGTTTTGACTTCTACGAATACGACCGAACTGTCACTATCGACCATGACGAGATCGATCTCGCCGGTTTTGCAGGAATAATTACGGGTAAGTTCTTTGAAGCCTTTGCGTTTGAGATACCTCAAGCAGTATCTTTCCCCCCATCGCCCGAGCTGCGCGATATCTGCCAACAACCTGCGTCTATTTGGTACCCATCCAAACATTCTCCGCTACCTTAATAAGTACAGAAAATCCGCGCCGTAATAAAATCGAAAATTGAAAATCTTAAATCGAAAATTACCTTGCTACTGTATGTTTGCTGTGTCGCTGAGCCAGTCGTACCGACTTACCGGTTCGGCCGCGCAGGAAATAAAGCTTAGCCCGTCTGGTCTTACCGCTTCTGGTCGCCTTGACATCCAGCACGTTCGGCGAATGCAGTGGAAATATCCGCTCAACGCCTTCACTGCCCATAAGCCTGCGAACGGTAAAGTTCTCATTGATCCCACGACCCTTACGGCTGATTACTGTACCGGTAAAAATCTGCGTGCGCACCTTTTCACCTTCTTTGATCCTGCAGTGAACGTCAACAACGTCACCGATCTCAAAATAAGGTACTTTTTCTTTCAGGCTACTGCTGCCTACTAATTCCAGCATTTCTGTTTTCACCGGTATATCTCCTAAACTCTCTTTCAGACTAACTTTTTTGTAAAGAACCCCGAATTTTACTCTTTTTTTTCAAAAAAACAAGAACTTTTTCAGCAAATCCCGCAATTTTTTCTCATTTTCCAACACCAAAAACCATTTTTAAGGTTCCTGCCCACTATTTCCAAGCAAATCAGGCCTATATTTTTTCGTCCGCTCTCCACTCTCGCGCCGTCGCCACTGCTCGATCTTGCCGTGATCGCCGCTCAAAAGGACATCCGGCACCTTCATTCCGCGATAAACTTCCGGCCGAGTGTACTGCGGATACTCCAGCCCACCGCCAACCGATTCGCTGAAAGACTCATCCTTAGCTGAATCTTCATCGCCAAGAGCGCCAGCCAATAATCTAACCACCGCGTCAACAACTATCATCGCCGCCAACTCACCGCCGCTAAGCACATAATCGCCAACCGAAATCTGCTCAGCCCCTAAGCCGACACGAATACGCTCATCGAACCCTTCATACCGACCAGCTATCAGGATCAGCCGCTGCTCTTTACTAAATTCAACCGCTTTCGCCTGATCAAATTTTTGCCCCTGAGGCGAGAGCAAAATAACACGCCCCTTTTCAGGATTGAGTTTTTCGACATGTTCGCAGCAATCGAATACGGGGCTCGCCATCATAACCATCCCAGGCCCGCCGCCATAAGGCTTGTCGTCAACCTTGCCGTAATCGTTATGCGCAAAGTCCCTGATGTTGGTCAAAGCGATATCGACGACAGAATTTTCCTGGGCCCTTTTCAAGATCGAATGGCTCAGCGGAGACTCGAACATCTCCGGAAAAAGAGTAAGAACATCTATTCTCATTGCTCTTTTTTATCGTCTTCGTTTTCTTGCGATTCTTCTTTGACCTCCGCTTCTGCAGGTGCCTCTTCTACCTTTGCCTCTGCTTCAGCAGGAGATTCTTCTACCTTTACCTCAGCTTCTGCAGGAGCTTCTGCAGGAGCTTCTGCTGCTGCGGCTTCTGCTTTAGCCTTGGCTTCTTCTTCGGCCTTAACTTTGGCTTCTGCCGCGGCCTTTTCAGCTTCTTCTGCTGCCTTCTTAGCTTTAGCTTCAGCTTTAACCTTAGCTTCAGCATCTGCAATGACTTTTTCAGCAGCCTTTTCTGCGGTTATTTTTTCTGCTTTTGTGAAGAATTTACCCTTAGCGCGAGCGATAGCCTTTGCTCTTGCACGGCGGGCAGATCTTTCTTCGGCGTGTTTAGTCTTTATCCCTTCACGAAGCAGAATATCCGCTACCGATTCAGAGGGTATCGCCCCATTATCAAGCCAATACTTAATACGTTCGAGATTAAGTACGATTTGTTTATCTTTGTCCTTTGCGATAGGGTCGTAATGGCCCAGCTTTTCCAGTATTCTGCCATCTCTGGGCGTACGTCCATCTACCGCGTTGATCCTGAAAAATGGTCTGTGCCGCCTGCCTATCCTGGTCATTCTAATTTTTACTGCCATGATCTTTCCCTTTCAAACTACTTCTATAATTAATTTCCATAAGCTGCCCATTGCAACTTACGAAACACGTTTACAATGTAATGCGTAGCCATTGAAGAAGATCGCCAGGTTCGCCGGGTCGACGTTCGCGTCGGCGGCGATTTTCTGTACCTGCTCATCTGTCAACTTAGCTGCGTTTTTCTTTTCTTCCGGCGTCATTATCGCAACGGCTATCTTAAACTGCTCCAACTCTTCCTTAGTAGGAGCCACCAGCATCCCAAGCTCACTGTCACCCTTGGCGTCCTTGAACTGTTCCCTTACCAGCTTGCCATAGTCACTGCCGGCAAAGCGAGCGGAATTCTCCAGGTATTGCTTTATCGAAATTTTATGCTTCATCGTCGTTTGATCTTACCTTTTCGTTTTATAACTCTTTTTCGCTTGGAACGCTGCTTAATTTTTTTGCCAGAGCCCATAGCCGCACTTAGCGTCTCCATATTCATGCCGCCGGAAAGCAGTTTTCCGAGCCCGCCAAACTTACCGCCGCTAACAGCCTTTAGCATATCCCTGCTGCGTTTAAACGTCTTAACCAGCCCGGAGACCTCATTAGCCACCACGCCGGAACCTGTCGCAATTCGCCTGCGCCGCGAAGAATCTATTATATCAGGTTCCTGCCTTTCGGCAAGTGTCATTGAATGAACTATCCCCTCAATTCGCCCGATCGACTTATCGTCAACGTCCATATCGGCCATTTGACCCATGCCAGGCATCATTTTGAGCATACTGCCCATCCCGCCCATTTTTTTCACTGCCTGCATCTGCTTGAGAAAATCATCGAACCCGAAGCTGCCCTTGGCCATCTTCTTCTGCAACTTCTCAGCTTCGTCAGCGTCGAAATGCTCCTGAGCTTTCTCGACCAGCGTAACAACATCGCCCATCCCCAATATCCTGCCAGCCATACGATCCGGATGAAACTCCTCAAGCTTATCAAGCTTTTCGCCGACACCAATAAACTTGATCGGCTTACCAGTAACAGCCTTAACGCTCAAAGCCGCTCCGCCTCGCGCGTCACCGTCGAGCTTGGTCAGGATAACGCCATCGAGTTCCAGCCGGATCGTATGGCTGGCAGGATATTGGG
>JBHPGW010000050.1:0-18988 GCA_042569785.1 Planctomycetota bacterium
CCTATGTGCTCAACGGCCTGCAAACGCCGCTGGAAGCGAACCTCAGGCACCAAGCAGATTGGGGCCGCGAGAATACCTATCCGCACTACCATGCGGGCTGGGCCATGGCCGGGAACACGCCGTTTCGTTACTTCAAACAAAGTGAACATCGTGGAGGCCAGACAGATCATCTCGTTGTTCATTGGCCAAAAGGTATTAAAGCTAAGGGCGAGATTCGCAGTCAATATCATCACATTGCAGACATTGCTCCGACGATCATGGAAGCTGCCAAGGTCGATTTCCCGGAAACTTACCACGGGATTAAACAGCAGCCATTCGACGGCAAATCAATGATGTACGCATTTAACAATCCCAAAGCTCCGAACGTCAAGAAGCGTCAATATTACGAGATGTTTGGCAACCGTGCAATTTGGGTTGATGGTTGGAAAGCGGTCGTACTGCACGCCAACCGGATGCCGTGGAACGCGAACGTTGTGCTGCCATTCGAGAATGACGAATGGGAGCTTTATAACGTTGCTGAAGATTTTTCAGAGAGCACCAACCTGGCAGCAAAATATCCTGAGAAATTAGAAGAGCTCAAAAAGATATTTGACGAGGAGGCGTGGAAGTACAACGTCTATCCGCTCTATGACGACATGATCAAACGCATCGGCGCTCAACAAGACCGTCTGTTTGGTGACCAGAAGGAGTTCATCTATTTCGCGCCAGGCGCAGTTCGTATTGCGGAGAAATCCTCGGCCCCTGTCAAGAACCGCGCCCATACGATCGAGACCCGCGTCGACCTCACGGGTAACGAGAAGGGGGTCATTGTCGCCTGCGGTGGCATGACGGGCGGTTACACCATGTTCATCAAAGATAACCGTTTGTATTACGACTACAACTTCCTCGACGGATTGCACTACATTCTGAAGTCGCCAGAGCTGCCTAAAGGCAAAGTCGACCTGAAGTTCAAATTTACCAGAACCAAACCCTTTGGTGGTGAAGGCGAACTTTATGTCAATGGCAAGAAAGTCGACGAAGTCGAAATGCCACAGATGCACATCTCCACCTACTCGCTGGCCGAAACGTTTGACGTAGGACGTGATACGGGTACCCAGGTTTCCAAAATGTACAACGGAACCTTTGTGTTCAATGGAAAACTAGACCGCGTCATCTTTACGGTAGCAGATGAAAACATTGTGCCGCCGCGCAAATTGCCGGCCATGTATTACTAATAGTGCAGGATTGGTGAGTAGTCAGTAGAAAGTAGCCAGTCGGCGTTTGAGAGAGGTTTAGAAAAAGTTGTTATTACGTTAATGGATTAAGCTTAAGAAAAACAGGTGCAAGGTGTTTGCCATCTTGCCCCCATAGAGTAGTTTGAACAAAGATTAACTGGAGGGGCGATTTCGCCCCTCCAGTATAAATGTCTTTGAAATTATGAAAGGGAAAACGATGAGTCGTTTACATGTAAAATATCGCTCGTTTTTATTTACTGTAGCTATTATTCCCATATTATTTGTGTATTCGCAGACCGCACAGGCTGACGACTCGTTGCCATCATGGAACGATGGACCCTCAAAAAAGTCTATAGTCGAATTCGTTAAGAAAGTGACAACCAAAGGCGGGGCGGATTTTGTGCCGCCTGCTGAACGTATTGCTGTGTTCGATAATGACGGCACGCTTTGGTCCGAGCAGCCAATGTATTTCCAACTTGCCTTCGTTATGGACCGTGTGAAGGTGATGGCACCGGAGCATCCGGAGTGGAAGCAGAAACAGCCCTTCAAGGCTGCGCTCGAAGATGATATCAAGGCTGTCATGGCTGGAGGCAATCATGCGATACTCGAACTTGCGATGGCTACTCACGCCGGAAACACAACCGAGGAGTTTTCGCAAATCGTAAAGGATTGGCTGGCTACGGCGAAGCATCCGAAGACCGGTAGGCCATACACAGAGATGGTTTATCAGCCGATGCTTGAACTGCTCAGTTATCTGCGCGGGAATGGCTTCAAGACCTACATCACCTCCGGCGGAGGCATCGAATTCATGCGTCCTTGGGCGGAGAAGGTCTATGGTATACCACCCGAGCAGGTCATCGGCAGCAGCATCAAGACAAAATTCGAATTGCGTGACGGTAAGCCAGTGCTCGTGCGCCTGCCGGAATTGAACTTCCTTGACGATAAAGCTGGCAAGCCGGTTGCGATCAATCAGCACATTGGCCGCCGCCCCATTGCGGCATTTGGGAACTCTGATGGAGACCTGCAAATGCTGCAGTGGACAGCCGCTGGCGATGGACTCCGATTCTGCCTTTACGTTCATCATACCGATGCTCAGCGCGAGTGGGCCTACGACCGCAAGTCCCACATTGGCAAACTCGACAAAGGTTTGGATGAAGCGCATGAAAAGGGATGGACGGTCGTGGACATGAAGAATGACTGGAAAAAGATTTTCTCATTCGACTCAACGAAATCTGTAGTTGGCATCGATTTTCAAAAACTCATCGGCAAATGGGTACGGCCGGATGGCGGTTATGTCCTGGATATAAAATCAATTAGCCCTGATGGAAAAATTGAAATGGCCTATCTTAATCCACGACCAATTAATGTGTCAAAAGCACAGGCCAATACAAAGGCAGGCAAAATTAAGCTTTTCATTGAATTACGGGACAAGGGATATCCGGGCAGTTACTACACACTTACTTTTGATTGCCAAACCGATAGGCTTGTTGGTGTGTACCACCATCTCGTATTAAATCAGAATTTTAATATTTATTTTATCAGGAGATAATTTCTTATAAAAGGAAAGGGATATAAAATGAGAAAGACGAGTTTATTAATAATGGTCGTACTACTATGTTCGCTTGCCAGTGCACAGGAAAAGGCAGAGCAAAGTGCAACTGATTTAGCTAAAGCTGCACAGAATCCCATAGCGGATTTAATCAGCCTGCCATTTCAGTACAATACGTACTTTGAGACAGGCCCAAAAGGGAAAACGCAAAATGTCCTTCTCATCCAGCCGGTCATTCCATTTAGTCTCAATGATGACTGGAATCTTATCGCACGGCCCATTATCCCACTGCTGGAACAGCCACCGTTAACAAATGCCCAGCACCGAAACTATGGACTTGGTAACATCCAGTTTCAGGGATTCTTCTCTCCCAAAGAAAAAATCGGAGATTGGATTATGGGTTTTGGTCCGTACCTGGAATTCCCTACGAATTCTGGCCCTGATGGTCGATTTGGGTCAGATAATTGGTCTGCCGGACCTGCATTTGTTGCATTGAAAATAGATGGCCCCTGGGTGTACGGCAGCCTGATCTCTCAACTTTGGTCCTATCATGGGAATGACCCTGAGGTGAACATTACGGCTATCCAGCCGTTTATTAATTATAATATGAAAGATGGGTGGTATCTTGTAAGTTCCCCGGTTATTACTAAAAACTGGTCGGCAGACAATAGCCAGCAGTGGACTGTTCCGATTGGTGGTGGTTTCGGCAGAGTTTTCAAGATTGGCAAACAGCCTGTCAACGCTTCTATAAAAGCTTATCACAACCTGCAGTCTCCCAGAACTGGTTCCGACTGGCAACTGCAGTTCCAGATACAATTTCTTTTCCCGAAATAAAGAGAGGTGTAAAAATGAAACACAAATTTGCTATTGCACATTTAGGTCGAGTACTGTTAGTCATGCTGGTGTGTATTGTCGCAACAACACAAGTAACACACGCACAGGAATCAGCACCAGTAGAAGGTTGGCCACGCTTGTACGAAAGCCAAGGCAATAAGATCATAGTATATCAGCCACAGATCCAGTCATGGGAAGATCATAAGATAATGAAAGCGGTTTCCGCTGTTCAGGTAGACCTGAAATCTCTAAAAGATGATGTCTTTGGCGCAATGTATATTCAAGCCGACACGGAAACTAACGCCGAAGCCCGCATGGTTGTTTTCAAAAATATCAAAATTACCGATATACGATTTCCTAATGTAAAGGCCGATACGATAAAACTATGCGATGAACTGATACGTAAAACAATCTCCCCAAAAACTTCGATACCGATTGCCCTCGACCGGGTAATAGCTGCTTTAGATCGTTCCCAATTACAGCAACGTAATGTAGAAGTCAACCTTGAGCCGCCGCCCATTTATTACAGCAGTGAGCCAGCAATATTGATGATATTTTTAGGCGATCCTAAGTTTGAGCCTGTGAAAAACACGGAACTGCTTTTTGCAGTTAATACAAACTGGGATTTATTTCTTGATACAAGTTCAAAGAATTATTATTTACTCAACGGCGATTCCTGGCTGATGACGAAGGATGTTTTAAAAGGCCCCTGGACTTGGGCTTCAAGACTTCCACAAAGTTTATATAAGCTTCCGGATGACAAAAACTGGGAAGAGGTGAAGGAAAATCTTTCAGCCAAGAGTTCCCAAAACATACCTTCTGTGTTTGTTAGTACGGCCCCGGCAGAGCTCATCATCACAGATGGAGCACCTTCGTTAACTATGATACCTGAGACCAAGCTGTTTTATATTGAAAACACAAACAATCATCTTTTCTTCAATCTAAATGAGCAAAATTATTATTTCCTTACTGCTGGCAGATGGTTTCGTGCTAAGGATCTTAAGGGGCCATGGACTTCTGCATCCAAGGACCTGCCTACTGAGTTTGCAAAAATACCCAAGAACCATATCAAAGCTTCAGTTCTTGCATCAGTTCCTGGTTCCGAAGAGGCCAGGGCTGCTGTCCTGCTTGCTTCTATCCCACAAAAGGCAAAAGTTGACCGTAAGGGCACAACAGTAACTGTTGTATACGAAGGTGATCCCAAATTTATGATAGTCAAAGAGACAACGGTTTACTATGCGGTTAATTCGCCTTACAGCGTATTCAGAGTAAAGGGTAAATATTACTGCTGCCATCAGGGTGTCTGGTTTGAGTCCTTTGCAGCAGCGGGACCATGGAAAGTCTGCACGGTTGTTCCGGCTGAAATATACATGATTCCACCGTCGCATCCAAAATACAACGTAACTTATGTCTATGTTTATGATTCTACCCCCGATACGGTGGTTGTCGGATATACCTCGGGTTATTCTGGTTCGTATGTCTCATCCAACGGTGCCTTAATGTTCGGCCTTGGACTTCTGATAGGTTATGAGCTTGGTGACGATGATGATCATTACCATCATTATCATTATGGTGCTCACTATTATTCCTACGGTTGTGGAGCTCACTATGATTATTACCATGGCGGGTATTACCGCAGTGCTCAGTATTATGGGCCATATGGTGGAGCAGGCCGCGGTGCAGCATATAATCCCGCAACGGGCACTTATTCTCGAGGTGCTTATAGATACGGCCCGAGTGGAGGCGCCTTTGCAGCACAGGCATATAATCCATATACTGGTCGTTCTGCTGCGAAAGTTGGCGCCAAAACTCCCTATGGTTCATGGGGTAGAACTGTTGTTGCTGATGGAGATGACTGGGCACGTGCGGGTCACCGTTCCAATTGGAAGGGAACTGTAGCAGGCGGTCAAACTTCCCAAGGCGGCGCTGTCGTTGCAGGCAGAAACAAATTAACTGGCCAAACCGGTGTTGTCGGTAAAAGTAAATATGGTGATGTCTATGTTGGAAATGATGGCGATGTTTACAAACGCACAGATAAAGGATCATGGCAGAAAAATGTAGATGGATCCTGGCAAAGCGTCGAACCTTCAAGGTCTGAAAGGACAACCGATTCTTTACGTTCCAGAACCGAGACTCCTGATCGCTCAAAAGTACAGACTACTGAACGAACAAGAACCAGAGATATTGACCGATCCAGTACCGCAAGAACAAAGCGAGACTCTCTTTCAAAGCGTTCTGACTCACAACGTCAACCGAGCAGATCAACCAGGGGTACGTATGATCAACTCAAGCGTGAACGACGCTCGCGTCAGACAGGAAATAACAGGACTCGAAATTACCAACAGTCCCGAAGTCGCGGCTCTCGCTCTGGCGGGCGAAGCGGGAGTTCTGGTGGCAGCCGAAGCAGAAGTGGAGGAGGAAGACGAAGATAAAAGAAAAAAGAATGAAGAAAATTTAAAAATTTATTAATTGTTAACAGAAAAAGGAGACAAAAAATGGAAAAGAAAATGAAAGAAACAAGCGTGTTAATGGTAGTGGCTGTTGGTTTGATGCTAATACAGTGTGGATGCGGTCCAGGTAAGGCTACCAAGACTGGGTTCATAAGTGACTACTCACGTCTCAGTAAGGAATCAGATTCAACCTTGCGCCATGTAAACAAGAGGGCATTGGCCAGATATTCCAATTTTATTGTAGATCCAGTAAAAGTGCATTTCCACATGGGGTCAAAAGCTATCGAACACCGAACCAAAGGGGAACTGACTCAGCGACAAGTGACAGATTTGACAAATTATTTACATGCCAGGATTATCAAAGCTGTCGAGGATTCAGGCAATAGAGTGGTTTATCAGCCTGCCTCTGGCGTAGCAAGGATTCGTGTGGCACTTACAGACATTGATAAATCAACTGCTGCAAGTCTCCTGCCACAGGCAAAGCTGATTGGTGCCGGTATCGGTGGAGCATCAATGGAAGCTGAGATTGTAGATTCCATGACAGGTGAGCAGATAGGAGCAGTTGTTGAATCAAAGATGGGTAGCAGAATGCCTTTTGCAAATTTGGGTGAATGGGATGCTGCCAAACAAGTGATGGACGATTGGGCAAAACGATTCAAAAAACGACTTGATGAAGTGCGGTAAACCTGAAACATCCAAGGTGATCCTTGCATCGAAATAAGAAAGAGTTTCTGATGTAAAGAATGGTTAAACATTAAAGAAAGTTGACGTTTTCGTAGGAGTTTAAAAATGAAAAAAAATAATACCAGAACCAGTCGGCAATATTGTACTACGGGTGTCCTTGCTGTATACGTTTGTGCCACAATTATTACTATAGGAGGTTGTCAAACACGAACACAGACAGGTACTTTAGCAGGTGCGGGTATTGGTGCTATGGCAGGTCAGTTAATCGGTGGTGACACTAAAGCGACTTTGATTGGCGCAGCTATCGGAACAGGTGCCGGCTACCTCATTGGAAACTCACAGGATAAAAAAGCCGCCAAGACTTATGATATGTCTCAACCCACACCGCTTACCGGAACAAAATGGAAAGTTGTTAGCTTGGTCAAGGCCGATGCTCCTGCATACACAGCAATATTTGTAGAGTTCAAACCCGACGGCAAGGTCGTTACTACCAGACATGAACCGGGAGGGACCATGACAGTTACGGAAGAGCGATATCGCATTGTTGGCGGCACTCTTATTATTAACAAACCCGGCTATCTAATCAATGCTGAGTATAAAATCTCCGGTGATGAATTGATAGTTAACTGTGAGCAGTTCAGAGCCGTATTAAGGAGGATTTAATAATGGCAAAATTGATTATATTGTTATTTCTGAGCAGTATAATTTTTCTTACCGGTTGCTCTAAATATTGGTATCAAGAAGGAAAAAGTTTCGAAGAGTGTAAAGATGCTCGCGATGAATGTTTTGCTGAGTTGCAAAAGCGTTCTGATTTATCCAACCTAACAGTGGAATATGAAATAAAATTTATGAATGATTGCATGACGAAAAAAGGCTATAGAGAGGTTTCTCAAGATGAGTTGCCACTTGATGCTAAGCGACAAGAGCCAGATAGCTCATTTCACTGGCGTACACGTGGATTAGCTGGTTCCCTGAAGAAGTAATTTGATCTTTGATGCGATACTCTTAGATTTATAACGATACTGTTTAGCTTAAATACCCATTAGAGTAATGCTTGACACCATGCAAAATATGGCCATAAAACTTATTAAGGCGCAGAAGTTTGCCATAAGATCTTCTTTGATTTTATGTAAGCTAATCTTCCTGTCTATTATGATGATTATAATAGGGGGATGTAAAGCTCAAATGATGAAGACGCCCAATTTGTATACTAATTCAAACACCAATCCTTTTGCTAAAGTTGCCACCGAGTTTCGTGATAACAAAGTTGACGTTCTATATGTTACTGATCGCAAGCCGACCAATCAAAAAGGTGGTTCACTTAAATACGGTTTTAAACGATCGGCATCGATGGCTTACGGCTCATGCATTGTGGAGCTTGGCAAACAGATTTCATGGAACATGCTTGTTGAAAACAGCATTGTTCGAGACCGCAAAGACTCTATAGAACTGAACGTGCTTAAAGTAACTGAAAATGGAAGATTTCCTGAAACTCCTTTAAAATTGGCCGAACACGAAAATGAAATTGTTATTAGCCCGGCGACAAAGGCTCTTCAAACCCAGATGGAAGAAAAGCTTAAGTTAGAAATTCAACGTCGATTGTCATTAACATCCCGTAAAGAAGCTTATGTCTATGTCCACGGTTATCACAGCCCATTTGAAGATTCGCCCTTAGTGATAGCTCAGCTTTGGCATTTTCTGGGACGTGAGGGGGTTCCTATTGCTTATTCCTGGCCTGCGGGAAGTCCCGGATTGTTTAGAGGGTATCATTATGATAGAGAGTCAGGTGAGTTTACTATCTTTCATCTCAAACAATTTCTAAAGATATTAGCTTCATGTCCAGATCTAAAAAAAATCCACATAATAGCTCATAGCAGAGGAACTGATGTCGCTGGCAGTGCTCTTAGGGAGCTCTTTATTGAAGCCAAGGGTGAAAAAATTAGCCCGCGTTTAAAATTTAAAATAGGAAATGTTATATTGGCAGCACCGGATATTGATTTGGACATAGTTATGCAGCGATTTGGGGCAGAACGCTTTTTTCTTGGCTTAGATAGAATGACAATATATGTATCCAGAAATGACAAGGCCATCGGGGTTTCCGAATGGCTTTTTACAAGCCGTAGGCGTTTGGGGCAACTTCGAATAGAGGATATTCCAGCCGATGACAGAGAATCTTTCAGACATGTTAAGCGAACTTATGTTATTGATGCCCTTGTTGACGTAGGGGCTTCTGGACATTATTATTTTTATTTGAGTCCGGCTGTGAGTTCTGACCTAATACTTGTACTCCGTGACGATCTTGACCCAGGAAAAGCAAATGGCAGGCCTCTGACCGAAGTAGAATCGAATTTTTGGCAGTTGCATGACGATTACCCGAATTACTCAAACCCGTAGTGCGAAAGTTTGACAATAACTTGGAGATAATACTTATGAATAAGAAACAAATCGTTATTTTGGTAATAGTAACTAATGCGATCTCTATAAGCCTGGTATCAATGATCTTGACTTCCGGACGCTCACAACAGGAAGATATTGCTCCGGCTAAAATATCAGATTCCAAGCCAAAGCAGGTGCAGCAAGCACCCGAAATAACACAGCAAAATATCAAGATCAATATAGATTCGGTAATTGCTCAGTATGATGTGATCAAAAGTGACCGCTATCGAGAGAGCATGGAGGCATACAAACAGGCTATACGACAAGAGCCGCCTTATACATCAGACTCTACTACACCGGCAAACTACTATGCTAAACAGGGCTATTATGATAAGGCTATAAAAGTCTGTGAAGAGGCAATACTAGAAGCTCCAAAATGGCCCGCAAATTATTATACTTTAGCGTGGGTTCATGCCAAAATGGGCAGATATGAAAAAGCGATCGAGATTTCCACCCAAGCCATACAACTCCATCCTCGCTATGCACAAACGTGGCACATTTTGGGATGGGTATACGCCAGGCTTGGCCAGCATGACAAAGCTATTGATGCCTGTAATAAGGCTCTGGAACTGGATCCTGAATCCCCATGGGCTTATTACGGACTTGGCCGAATATATGCGATACTCGGAAACAATGAAAAAGCAGCTGAATCATATAAGCAGGCAATCCGGCTCAAGCCTGACAATGCAGAAGTTCATCTGTTCTTAGGGATAACTTATGCTGAACTTGGGGATCAGGAAAAAGCGATAGAATCTTACAGACAGGCAATCCTCTTCGACAGTTACTATCCCGAGCCGCACTTTTTTCTTGCTGTCGCTTATGACGAATCAGGTCAGTATAAAAAAGCAATAGAATCGTTTGAAGAGGCTACTAAATGGTACTACCATTCACAGAAAACCAAGCTACGTATTCATGGCATAGGAATAAAACCTGACCTGGCAAATATTAATTGTATAATTGGAGTTTGCTATCTCAGACTCGATGAGCCTTTCGAGGCGTCTCTCTCTTTCAAAAAAGCAATTAATATAGACGATAGCCATGCCGGAGCTCACTATGGCCTTGCTTTAGCTCACTTATTACTTGGCGACAAAGATGCAGCTATCCTCGAATATGAAGCGGTGAAGGCTTTGAAAGGTGAAGAGAAAACCAAATCTCTTCTTGATATTATCCACAAGAACACCAGTTTAGAAAGATAATCGTACATTTTGTTCTATAGATAAGAAAGTTAAAAAAATGAAAAAAATGAAAAAAATGAAAATAATATGGAACAAAAGCAAACGTTTGATAACATTAATAAAATTTTGGAATTAAGATGGTTCAGACAGACTACAAAATAGACAAAGGCAATTTAAAAATAGTCATACAGGGACGGCTGGATGCAGATACTGTGAGCCAAATATGGCCTGAAGCTTTTAAGAAATTATCTGACACCAAACCTTTGCTCTTGGAAGTAGACGCTGCTGCTATTGAGTATTGCGACGGTGCCGGGGCAGCTCTTCTTTTACAGTTGAAGCAGAGACAAGAAAAAGAAAACCGACAATTTTTAATTAAGGGTTTGAAAACAGAGTTTGAGCAGCTCATTAAAATATTCGATCCTGGCCAAATAAGTGAGTACTTACCTGAGAAATTTTCACTTAAAAGAATGATAGAAAGAGCAGGCGGGCTATGTTGCCGGTTTTTGAATGATTCAAAAATACAAATTAGTTTTTTAGGTGAATTACTTGTAAAATTTTTCACTTCACTTTTTAAGCCGAAGACACTTCGCTGGGGGGATACTTTTTTAATTGCTGAGAAGAGCGGAGCGGATGCCGTTGGCATTACCTGTTTGCTTGGTTTTTTAATCGGTTTGATTCTCGCTTTCCAGTCGGCGATAGCAATGCAAAAATTCGGTGCTCAAATATACGTAGCCGATCTTGTTGTGATTGTCCTCTTTAGAGAACTTGGGCCGTTGATTACTGCTATTATTTTCGCAAGCCGAAGTGGTTCGGCTTACGCTGCTGAAGTTGGGACGATGAAAGTGAACGAAGAGATTGATGCCTTGACGACGATGGGTATTGACCCGGTAAAGTATTTAGCCGTCCCAAGAATGATTGCGGGGATATTTATGATGCCGCTTTTAACTATGTTCAATCTGCTGCTTGGCTTAATAGGATGCGGCTTAGTTATGCTTTCATTGGGTTTTGCACCAATAACTTATTTGAACAGAATTCAAGAAGCTGCAACTTTAGGCGACCTGTCCGGTGGGTTAGTCAAAACCCTAATCTTTGGTGCAATGATAGCCGGTATAGGATGTTTGAGAGGTTTGCAGACTGGTACAGGTGCCAGTGCCGTTGGAGATTCAGCGACCAAGGCGGTTGTCAGTAGCATCATTGCTGTAGTTGTTGTAGATGGTGTTTTCGCCGTAGTTTATTATTATGTTGGGATATAAGAATAATGACAGGTTCTGAGGTTGTAATTCGAGTTGAGAATCTCACCGCCGGCTATGGTGATATCGCAATTATTAAGGATATAAATTTTGAGGTCCAGGCCGGCGAAGTTTTTATTATTTTAGGCGGCTCGGGCTGTGGCAAAAGCACTCTTTTGAAACACATGATTGGTCTTTTACCGCCTGTTTCGGGAAAAGTTTTCATCGAAGGTAATGATATAATATCGGCCTACGGTCAGAACAGGATCAATATTCTGCGGAAAATAGGCGTCATGTACCAGAATGGAGCTCTTTTCGGGTCGATGAATATAATGGAGAATATATGTTTAGTCCTTGAAGAGTTCACGGACCTGCCGAAGGATGCTATGGAGTTTATAGCACGAATGAGGCTTAAGGTGGTTAGCCTGGAGGGCAGTGAATATAAGATGCCTTCGGAACTCAGCGGCGGGATGAGAAAAAGAGCGGCTATAGCAAGGGCGATGGCTCTGGACCCCAAGGTATTATTTCTTGATGAGCCCTCAGCGGGGCTGGATCCAATTACCTCGTCACAGCTGGATGATTTAATTATCGAGCTGTCCAGAAGTCTCGGTATCACGTTCGTCATAGTTACACATGAGCTGCCGAGCATTTATAAGGTAGCAGACAGGGTTATCATGCTTGACAAAATTACCAAATCCATAGTCGCTACAGGCAAACCTGATTATCTACGTGACAACAGTGATAACGCATGGGTAAGACAATTTTTTAAGAGGGAATCATAAATGCATTTTTTAGCTTTTGTTAAATAATGTAAGAAACCTGATACTTTTATGCATAGGAAAGAAATATGAGTACGAAACCAAATTATTTCAAAATAGGCTTATTTATTATTATATCTGTAACTTTAATCGTCGTTGCCGTCATTATTTGGGGAGCAGGGCTTTTTACTAAAGATAAGATTTATTTTGAGACATATTTTGACAGTTCTGTTTCCGGACTGGACCCAGGGGCGCCCGTTGAATTAAGCGGGGTCAAGATAGGACAAGTTGAGAACATTGAGTTCGTTTCCGCTGTTTATGATATAGTAACTGATCCGACAAAAGTGTCTAAATACGAGCGTTATGTAAGAGTTTTATGCTCTATAGAGAAAGAAGAAGCCAAAGAACGAACAGGTGATATCACAGATGAGCAGAGGGAAGCTCGCGTAAGAATCATGGAAAAGCAAGGTTTAAGGCTTAGGCTTGTCTCAAATATATTAACAGGCCAAGCTTTATTAGAAGGTATATTCTTAGATCCAAAACGTTTTCCCGTTCTCGATATTACATGGGAACCCAAATATATGTATGTTCCGTCAGCTCCGGGGGGGATTTCAACCATGAAGGATTCGGTGGACAAAATTCTGGTAAAGCTGGAAGAAGTTGATGTTACAGGACTGACAGAAGAAATAAAGGGGCTTTTTGGCGAACTTCGTCAGACAAACCAACAAATACAGGGCTTGCTGACAAACCCAGATCCAAACGCAGAAAGCACCAATCTTGCACAAATTATGGCGAAACTTGATAACACTTTGGAGGAGTTAAACTTAAAAATTAGGTCTCAGAGCCCTGAGATAGATAAATTTTTGCGGAATCTGAGAGCAATTTCAGATGATATAAAAGAATTAACGGCGATGCTTAAAGAGCATCCTTCAGAAATAATATTCAGTCAACCACCAAAAAAGTCGGAGATGATAAAATGAATAGCAAAGTGACCACATTATGTAATTTAATGATTGTGTCAATGGCCCTGTCAGGATGTGGGCCCAAGAGAATAGCTTACAACCAAAGGAATTTTGTCCTCGAAACATCTCGGAACAGTCCGCAGCAGAAAATCAGCAAAGATGTAATCCTTAATGTCCAAAACTTCAGTATTGACGTAGCTTTTAGCTCCAAAAGCCTTGTATATCGAAAGGGCCAATCAGAATACGAAACTGACTTTTATAACCAGTTTCTAATCAGGCCGGATGATATGATCACAGAAAAAACTCGTGGTTGGCTGTCAGAATCGGGATTATTTAAGTTGGTATTAGAACCGGGTAGCTACACTGAAGCGACCCACATGTTAGAAGGGAATATAATTGCCTTGTATGGTGATTTCAGCGAAGAATCATCACCAAAAGCAATGGCGAAGATTCGTTTCTTCTTAGTCAAATTGTCAGATAAATCTGTTGTTTTTACAAATACTTATGAATCAGTCTCTGAGTTTAAGGATAGGACAGCTGAATATCTGATCGAAGCATTTAATGTTTGCCTGACGAATATATTATCAGATTTAGAAAAAGATTTACAGAAACAGTTATAATCGTACAAATGAAAAGAAAACTAAAGAAAATAGCTTGCACTCTCATCATTTGCCTTGTCAGTTTTTTTGCGTATGTCAAGTACTGGGCAGGACCAAAGTATATTCAAGAGCGATTTGGTACAGCAGTATCAAGTTTTTGGGATGGACAGCTTAGATTTGAAAATGTTCAGTTTAACTTTTTTGATGATCAGCGTTTTAAAGGCGTTACGTTTCTCGATAATAAAGGCCGCAAGTGGGCATACGCCGATACAATTAATGCCACCTTGGGAAACTGGCCAAGCCGAAACTATTATTTACAGAACATTGATATTGACAAGTTAACCGTTCAATTTCTTTTGGACACTGACAGAAAAACATTTCCATTAAAGCCCGCTTTTTCTGGGTCAGCCCCAAAGGATCCAACTGCCGTATTACAAACAGTAGACATTAACACTGGTTCGATAAATGTAATCAATGTTAATGGGGGAAAGATTTATCTTGGTGACATGTTTTTTGGGACTAAGAGACGGGAAGATAAATTTGAATTCTCATCCTCAGTTAACAAATCCGGCAAACAAAATGACCTTCTCGTCAAAGGTATTGTAAATACTTCTAACTCAGAAGTAGATATCTCTATTAAAATGGATCGTGACATTGGAAAGAATGAAGCGGCATTGCTTATTTCACTGCTGGAAATAAAAAAAGATGTTGAAGCCTCAGGTAAATTGCTGGTTTACTTAAACATCAAAGGCAGGATTAACGAGCCATCCAACATTTTGGTAAATGGCGATATGAATCTGGAAAGATGGAACATATATGTCAACAGTACAGAGCCATTGGTTACTGACATAAATGCTGTTATTGAAGTCGCAGACCGTCACCTCGATCTGGAAAAATTCTCTGTCAACGTCTGTGACGGTATAGTTGAAGCTGCCGCTCATATCGATAATTACAGGTCTGAAGAGATGGAGATTGCCGGCCAGTTGCAGGTTGATAATATTGACTTGGGAAAACTTGCAAGCAAGTTGGGTTCTGATAAGATAACAACCGGCAAAGCAACTTTAGATTACTCCTTTAATGCCAGTGATATGAGATTGAATGCTATTTCGGGTCATGGCTTTCTTGTCATCGATGATGCGGACATGCTCCCTATCCCTCTGCTAACTAATATCTCCAAAACAGTCGGCCTGACAGATAAAGAAATGCAAGCAACTTCAGATGCAACTGCAGCTTTCAACTCTAAAGGTCTTGAATTGGAAATCAAGCAGGCATATTTTACAAATCAACATGAAGCAATATTGATCGAACCGGGTGGAATTATTGACCTGAAAAATCGTTCGGTAGACATGCATGTCACGGCGATCCGGCTCAGACTGATCGGTGATTTTATTAGAAAAGTTCCTGTAATACGTCTTTTTGCCAGACTTAAAGATAAGCTGACGCGCTTAAGGATCAAAGGTCAATGGTCAGATCCACTTTCTAAACTGATAAAAAAAGAACCTGTTGATGACGTTAAAGAGGGTGTTGTCGATTTCTTCAAACAGATAGCTCAAACCAGCGGCGAATTAACCGATCCTATTATAAAAGGCACAAAGACACTTTTTGAAAAAGGAAAAAAGAATGATATATTATCTTCTATTGAGAAGACCCGCTGACACACGGATTACTTGTCCGTATGTCCTACAATTGCCGTAAAAAGAGCATCGGATTGACCATCCGAAGGTATTTAGCCTCGGATGACTTTTGGGGCCATACGGGATAATGTTTCGGTCCCGCAATCGGCCTCAAGAAAATACAGCACAGTTTTGGCCTGAACTGTATCGGTAGCTGCAATCACAGCATCCGGTGTGAATCTGATCTGGCGTACAGTTCTGCGGCCAATTGGTGAACAATCAGTTGTAATTACACGACTATCCGGATTTCGCGGCACAAAGGGCGAATTATGAGACAGAAGTCTAATACTCAACTTGGGAAGCATCATCTCAACCTGATTGAGATGTATTCTGAACCAATTCATCAAAAGTTGATGGTCAATAAGACGAGTGCTTACTGGGCCAACGCTTTCATATGGTGTATCCTTACCGATGAGATTGTTTTCCCTGAGAACGTCAACCCCTTCCTCACTTAATCCCAGCAGTTCTTCAGGCCGGCCAAAATTCCGCCCAAACTCATTATCTGTTACTTTTATTAATCCTTCCTTTTTGAGATCGCGGAAACGTTTCCTAATTACCGGCTTATTCTTTTGTAAGAGTACTGCAAGTTGGGTCATGGTAAGGATTCTGTATTCTGCAAGACACTCAACAATCTTATAATCGCCTTTTTGCAATCTAAAACCCATAACTATTATCTCCCAAATTCCAATTAACATTATTTTCTACCATTCCCCCTATAACATAAAGAGGCAGAATGGCCTTTGTAATTTCACAAACACCAAAAAAATTCAAAAATATTTGGTTTTGCGGGCTGTTTCAGTAAGAAAAACAAAAAATCTGCAAAAAACTTCCCAAAAATGAAATTAAACGGTTCGAACTGGCACTTTAGTCTACAGAGACAAAATCAATCAAACAGAAGCCAGTGAGGCATAAAATGGAAACAGAAAACAAGCAAATTAATAGAGCCAATTGGTCCAATCAACAACAAGCATTTACCCTGATCATAATACCAATTGAAACTGGCCGGTTTTCTCGATTAGGCCTGCCAGCTTACATCCCTGGAGAAACACTGTTTCAAGCGGACTTGTTTTCAATATCTTAAATATCAAAATCTGATAGGAGAATATCACAATGCGAAAGCCAGAAAAGAAATTCAGTTGTGGCCCGGTCTCGGCAAGTATTTGGGCAAAAAACAAAACTGTAGAGGGTGAAACGGTCAAGTTTTACTCTGTAACAATCACTAAGGCTTACAAAGAAGGCGAAGATTGGAAATACACAAACAGCTTTAACATCGAAGATCTTCCTAAAGTCGCGTTGGTCACAAACGAGGCTTACAAGTACGTAAGACTAAAATCGACGGATTCCGATGAATAAAACAGCGAACAATACCGAGTGTTTAATGAATTCGGATAACAGTCAAAATCGATGCAGACATGTTTCAACAAAGATTGATGATAGTTCTGAGTTGATGACCGAATCTGAAGTTGTCCAGTTTCTCAGGATACCTGAGATCAGCAACTCAAAGAACTATCATAATGTCATTGAGCACCTAAAGAAATTCCGAGGCTTACCCAGAATTCATATATGCAGGAAGGCTTTGTACCCTAGAAAAGCCATTCTGGAATGGATGGAAAAAGAAACAGGTGTCGGAAAATAGAACTTGCGCTTTAGCTCGAGACCAAGTATAATCCGGCCTATATCGTGTGAGCTGAACCGGCACCAGAAAGGAGATGATATGAAACAGCTGGTGAAGCTCAATAAACGGCCACGGTGTGGTGGCCGAAAGTTTACCTATGCCCTGCGTTATGATGGTAAAGATGGGAAACGAAAATGTGAAACCCTTGGTCATACAAACCAGCGGAAAGCCGAAAGGCAGCGTGACCAGAAGGAAAAAGAGCTTAGGATGGGTTATATTGAACCTGGTTCTATGAGGCTAAAGGATTTTATGGAAGACAGTTTGACAAAAACCGGTGATCAGATCAGGGAGAGCACTCAGATTGATTATCGAGAAGCTATGGAGGATTTTGTCTCAGTATTGGGCAATATTGATTACCAATGCGTCCAGCAAACCCATGGTGAGTTCTTTCGCCAAACATGCCTTGACCGGGGAGCCAGTCCTGCAACTGTAGCCAAAAAGCTACGTGGATTAAAAAGGGTTTTTTGCCTGGCAGTTCAACGCAAGCAGTTAGATGAAAATCCGCTCCAGTATGTCAAACTCCCTAAAGTTCCGAAGCAGAAAATAAGGGTATATACTGCCGATGAAATTGATCGTATTGTGAGAATTGCTTCACAAATGCAGAACGAATCTGTTTTGGAGTGGGATTTGGCTATTACTCTGGCAATAACTACAGGTATGCGGAAAAGTGAGTTGCTCAATATGGTCTGGAGTGACATTGATTTCGGCGAGATGGCCATTGACGTTACCCCAAAGAAAAGTACCAATGAAACATGGGAATGGAAAATCAAGGATACTGACCGCCGAGTTCTTCCTTTAAAAGAAGATGTTAGTCAGTTATTAATTGAGCTCCAGAACCGTAGGCCAGAGGGCTATCCCTACGTTCTTGTTCCGCCTGAGCGATATGATCACATCCAGCAAGTACTGCGTCTCAAGGGCAAGTGGACACTTTCCAACGCAAGGAACAAGGTCGTCAATAATTTCATGAAGCAGTTTAATAAGATCTTGGCTATAGCCCATGTGAACAAGGGAACCTTCCATGATATACGCAAGACAGCCATCACCAATTGGTTCCGTCAAGGGCTAACTGAATATGACGTAATGACACTTGCGGGGCACGCCAATTTCGCCACAACTCACAGATTCTACTTGGCTGTGGCAGATGATCTGATTGATCGAGCAAAAAAGGCAACCACCCATCAGGTGAGCCAGGAACTGCTGCAGAAGTGTTGCCAAAACAGCCAGAAAGGAGCAACCCAGTGAGTCAGATTTTGGTACGTTTTGGTACGCGTGGCATTTTTGAGGGTTCAACGAAAAGAGCCAGCAAGCGTAAGTGCTTACTGGCCCTAATCTTAAGCAACGACCCCGAAGGGACTCGAACCCTCAACCTTCGGATCGACAGTCCGATATTTGGGGCGCAAGTGCTTTGTTTGCAAGGGGTTATAATGGCTTTTTTGGCCCAAAAAGTGGGTTCCAAGTGATTAACAAGTGGGCCCAAAAGTGACTAACGACCCAGTATCCACTGCAAATTGACGAACTTTTTGACGAACTCTTGAAAGAGTGAAATTATATGAAAGGCCGCAAAAGCCGCCTGACAAACTTCCCCCGAGCACAAAAAAGCACCTTCGGATAATCTGTCCGATGCTTCTTACCACCTTCGGACAGATAGTACGAACGTTCCTCTTTATCATTAAGAAAACCGGCAGAATTATTACCGCTAGTACTCTGTCCCGTCTAAATCACTGGGTATAGTTTTCTCAGTTTAATTCTG